>JAQBPV010000097.1 GCA_028287345.1 Gemmatimonadota bacterium | reverse complement strand
TGAAGGATATGGCTACGACATCAGGCGACGTGGCCGTGCTTTTCCACACGAATGAGTATCCGCGAGTCGCGCACATCGTCGCTGACCTCGACAACATCGAATCCGACATGGATCTCTGCCTGCCACTCGGCGCGTCGGCGAAGATGATATTCGACATCCGGAAGAACCGCCCTTCAATGCGTCGCACCGTCTGGCGGACCGCTGTGTCACTCGGTGTCGTCTTCTTCGCAACCGCGTGTGCGTCCACAGGCGCGACCTATCGCAGCGGCGTGGGCGACGCGTTCCTCGAAAATGCTCGCACTCGGTTGCTCGTCAGCGCAGCCGGCGGACCGGAGCTACTCAAATGGAAGGGGACGGAAGACGACAGTGTGCGTTCACATTGCTACACTCCGTTCAGTGTCCGTCCGGGTCCGTTTGTGTCCGCGTATCAAATTGTTGGGGCTGGCCCGAGGCTCTTGACTCTAGCGCTGCCCGCGCGGCGCAAATCACATCACCGCGAAAGCCGGAGGTCGAGCAGATAGTTCGGCCGATCGTAGAGTGTCGTGAAGTCCGCGCGCGTCATGTTCCGATACGACTGACTCGCGCGCTCGGCAGTCTCGGCAAGGGTGTCGGCCGTCACCCATTCGCACCCGTCCGCTGCCGCATCATGCAGCCGACGTGCAAGAAGGGCCCCCTGCGCACCGCGGCGGCGATCGCTTTCGATCGTCGCACCCAACCCGCACCATGCCATTCGTCCTTTCACGAAGAGCGCGGCGCCAGCGATCGGGCGCTGACCGTCATACACGAGGTAGAAGCGCCATCCGGTAAGACCGATCGTCGATCGAATGCCGGCGCCGAGTCCTGCGGGCACGCCGAGCGGTAAGGCGACGAGATCTTCAAAAGCCTGTGCATCGCTCGGTCCGATTTCCGTCACCGTCAACAGCGGGTCCGCGACGATCGCGCGCATCTCAGCGGCGCGTCGATACACCTTGGTGATCGGTCGTGCGAGCACGATGAATCCGCGCCCCATGAACCACTCGTGCGCGCCGGCAGGCTCGGCGGCGGGGCTCCATTGCACGATGAACCGCTCGACGCCGGCACTCGAGTACTCCTCGATGACCTCATCCAGCACCTTCTCGGTGAGTGGGGCCACGAGGCCGAGCCCGATCACTCTGTTGATGGGAAGTGTTGGCGACTTGCCGGCGATGAGCAGCACGGCGCCGTTGCGATGCTGAACATCGATGCCGAGGCGAATCCGGAAGTCGGCAGGGAGGTTGATCTGCAGCTCGGCCCACGCCTCCGCTTCGATCAACTCGATGTCGGCGGCGGAAGGTCGCTCATTCGACGGCGTATTGGCTGGAAGCACGAAGGGCCGGTGAGTTGCACGGGTGGCGGTCGAGCGGTCCAACTTGTGACGCCGCGTCGGCGAACGTAAGCGGTAGACGTCACGTGCTCTTGCCCCGTCGGTCCCGTTCGCCGAAGATGGAATCGTGACAGCCGGCTAAAACGTCGAGAGGAGGCGCTAGTGCAACGTATCGGATTGAGTGACGCCATTGCCGACCTGCGCGGCGAGCTGACGCGCGCGTTCGAGCAGGGCGCCGACGAGTCGCTGAAATTCGAGATCGGTTCCGTCGACCTGGAGCTCGAAATCGAACTCATGGTCGGTGGCACGGCCAAGGCGGAGACGAAGTGGTGGGTCGTGTCGGCGGGCGCCGAGGCGAGGGGGGAGCGATCGTCGACCCATCGCATCAAGCTCACGATGACGCCAACGATGAACGGGAGCACATTGCAGATTCGGTCGAAGAAGACGATCACCGATTGATGCCG
The DNA here is from genome assembly GCA_028287345.1 of Gemmatimonadota bacterium. Taxonomy (GTDB): domain Bacteria; phylum Gemmatimonadota; class Gemmatimonadetes; order Gemmatimonadales; family Gemmatimonadaceae; genus AG11. The sequence goes on along the minus strand of JAQBPV010000097.1, from coordinate 9,867 downwards.
CCGGGACTACAGCGATGCAATCCGATCGCGTAACGCAGGTCTTCTCGGCAGACTCGCGCGGATCCGGCTATCTCATCGCGCCGACACTCGTGCTCACCGCCGCGCATGTCATCGGCGACGAGCACGACACGATCGAAGTCCGCACCGTCGCGGCGCTCGAGCGCGGCGACCGGACACGCATGCGCGCGACGCTTGTGCTTTGCGATACGCAACGCGATCTCGCACTGCTCCTCATTCCGCCGCAACCCGTGCGCGCAGCGACGATGCTCGGAAAATTGAGCGGCAATATCCCCGTGCCCGTCGACACGCTGGGATTTCCCGACGCGACGCTGCAGAACGGGACGAGCGACACATTCGCCGTGAGCGGCGACTGCCACCCGCAGAGTGGCCTGCTGCACGGCCGGATGCAGGTGCGCATCTCGTCGCTGGTACCGCGGCGTCGCGAAGACTGGGCGGGCCTGTCCGGCGCAGCGGTGTTCGCGGGGTCGCATCTCGTTGGCGTAATGCGCAGCGTGCCGGCCGAATTCTCGAGCGGCGTGCTGGAGGCGTCGGCGATCGCGCCGTGGCTCAAGGACGACACGCTGCGCGATCTTCTCCACTCGGCAGGCATGGATGTGGTCGCGCAACCAGTCGACGCAGACGCCGTGCGCCCATTCGGCGCGGCGGGCTTCGATGCAGTGTGCGAGCGCTATCGCGCAGCGCTTCTATCGTCGTTCAGGCTCGATGGCGCAGGCCTGGCCGTCGATGGTGCGACGCAGCATGCGCTGGCGTTGGAGCGTGCGTACGCGGGAACGCGCTATCAACTGAAGGGCAGGCGCGAGCCATACACTGCACTGGCCAACGAGCGGCGTCTCGTGCTCCTCGGCGCGCCCGGCAGCGGAAAGTCCGTGACGCTCAAGCGTCTGCTCGCCACCGTCTCCGAGCGTGATGGGCGCATTCCCGTCTATCTACGACTCGCCGATTTCGCGGTTGCATTGGAGGACGAAGACGATGCGACGGCCGCGACGTTCGTGCAGGCGTTCGCCGAGCGCGCCGCGACACTCGGGGTGGCGGATGCGAGCGCTCGGCTGTTCGAGCGCCTGCTCGTGCATGGAGATGTCGTCATCGCATTGGATGGCTTCGACGAGATCGGTGGCAAGGTGTCGCGTGAGCGGATTTCGCGCGCGATCGGCCAGCTCAGCGACGCCGCACCCAACGTCGACATCATCGTTTCCTCTCGGCCCGCCGAATACCTCGAGACGCCGCTTCCCGAGCCGACCGTCGCCGGACTGCCGGCGTTCGTCACCGCCGAGACGCTGCCGCTGGAAGGCGAGGAGGCAGCGGAGTTCCTGCGCGTCTGCTTCGACGACGACGGCACGCTGTCGGAGGAGATTCGCGCGAGCGCGCAGCTCCAGGAGCTTGCACAGACGCCGCTGTTGCTCACGCTGCTCGCCGTGCTCGGACGTCGCGGTCGTCTACCGACCAATGCGAGCGACATCCTCGCGGCGATCGTGAGTACGGCGCTCGAGAGCTGGGAGACATCGAAGCGGCGGAAGTCGACGCCCGCGATGGCCGCACAGGCGCGACATGCCCTGGAGGACCTCGCGCTCGCCATGCAGCAACGCGAGACGCCCGCATCGCCGCTTGCACAGGCGCAGGCGTTGCGAGCGATGCGCGTCGCGGACTCCACCCTGATGGATTGGCTCGTGAAGCGCTCCGGCCTCGTGATCCGCTATGAGCAGCAAGGTGCGACGTCGACGCGACTGGTCATTCAGTTCCTGCACCTTCAGCTGCAGGAGTATCTGGCAGGATGTGGGTTGGCGCGCCGGTTGATGGCTGCTGGCGACGAGGGATGGGTTATCCTCGAGAAGTGGGGTGGGCCATCCGAATGGCGCGAGGCGCAGCGATTTGCCGCGACCGAGCTGGCGCGCGCGGAAGCATTCGATACGCTCGAGAAATGGGTCGAGAAGCTCCTCGAAGGGCCCGCGCCTTCGGATGCGCCCGAGTACTACTCCATGGACGCTGCATTGCAGGGCGCAGAGCTCCTTTCCCGGGCAGACGCGGAATTCTTTCCGGCACCAACTCTCGAGGGGCGTGTGGTCCAGAGGCTCGACGAGCTCAATGGGCTGGTGCAGGCGCCCACCGTCATGCTTGCGCTCTGTTGGATGCTGCCGCGTGTTGGGTCGCTCGAGGCAGTGCGCGAGATCGCGCTTCTGACCCCGAGAGGACTCGCCTGGATGTGCAGGACAACTCCTGCCACCGGGATCGAGCGAAGCGTATCAGAGGACGAGGCGCTCGCCGCGTGCATTCGCGGGCTGTGTGAGTTCGGTGATCCGGTCGATGCCGGTGCCGCCATCGACGCGGTGACGAAGATCGCTGGCGACCTTCACTATCAGGTCGGCGCGTGGCCGGCACTCGCACCATGGGTGCAACAACTGCGCGGGGACGACATGGCGCGGCAGTACCTACGCGATATCGCCCTCCTGAGCTACTGGGCCGCCGAGGCCACGCCGTATGACGTCCTCCGGATCCTCGAAACCATCGCACTCCTTGGACATCGCGAGCTGGCTGACGCACTCGCGCTGGAGGGATGCGAACGCACGGCGAGCAACTCGTCCACCGCGGGCTACGTGCAGTGGCTGGAAGCACACCCGAGCGATGCCGGACTCGAAGCGGTGGATCGCTATTATGAGCGCCTGCGTGACGTGGTCGCGAATGAAATGGGCTCCTTCGACTGGCCGAAATGGTGGCAGTTGCCGATCTGGCCCGCGCGCGCGAGCGCTGCCGCCGACGCACTCCGTCTGCAAACGCTCGGCAGACCGCAGGCTGCGTGGCACATCATCCACGATGCCGTGGGCTCAGGTCTTCACCACGAGCAAGCTCGCGAAGTGTGGCTGGAGATCGTCCGTCATGAATATGACCGGTCGATTCGCGTCGCCCTGGTCACCAGGATGCTCGAGGAACAGCACAATGCGATCGTCGTGCCTCTCGTACTGGAGGCGCTCGGCTGGGAGCTCGTTGATCGGTGGTCAGGCGAGCAGATCGTGCGCAACCTGCGCGGACGCGGCAAGGTCGCCGAGGTCAAAGAGCGGTTGAACGCTGTGCTCTCGAATCCGTCGACGACGGAAGAGCATGCAGAGCTGCTGCGAACCTTGCTTCAGGTTGCCGACGAATAGAATTGCCGTCAGTCCACGCCAATCAAGTACAAGCGGCCACCTTGGCCACGCCGAATACTGCTTTCGCCTTGATCGTCGTGTCGGCGGTCGCAATGGCCGTTACCGTGTCCACTCCCCCGACGAGTGAGCATTTGGACGTGACCAGCCCAGTCGGATCGATGCGTGCGAGCGTGGTGTCGGACAGCCGCCAGTTGACCGTCGTCGGGACGCTCGGATCGGCATCGAAGCGCGCGCTCAGTTGACGCTGCACGGCAGGCGCGTAGAGGAAGTCCGCCCCGAAGACCACGAGCGAGCGAATGGCCGGTGCACCTTGCACAAGCGTGAGCGTCACTGGCGCCGACGTGACCACCACATTGCATTGGCCGGCGACGACGGAGACACTCGGCAACACCGCATCCTGATAGTAGGGGCGCTGCACGCGCACCATGAAATTGCCGGCAATCATGAAGCCAGCACGGATGTGCAGTGTGTCGGTGCCGGTCGTCGTCATGGAGTCCGTCCCGCGATAGACCGTGACCCGCGCGCCCAACGCCTCGCCACGGCCGCTAACATCACGCACGAGGACGTCGATGCCGGGAGAGTAAGCGACGATACCATTCACGAGAGGGCCGAAGCACGATGTGCCTTCTTCGTCGTGGCTGCACGCGACGAGCGCGCCGGCGACTACCAGTGAGCACGTTGCGATGGCGACTGTGAAGTTACGCATGATCCCTCAACGGACAGCCAGCGTCAGGCCTGCATGCCACAGCACATCGGTCTGGAAGCCCGTCTGATAGACGGCACCCAGGTCCGACAACTCCCAGTGATAGAAGAGGCTCGTGAGCCCAACGTTCGCGCCGAGGCCGTACGGGAGCGCGATCGAAGAACCGAGGCCCAGTACACCCGCCGCATGCGTCGGAGATCCGTATCGCTCGTACGCGCTACCGGAATGATGAATCGCGCCGCCACCAGCACTGACCCACAGTCGGGATCTCGACGAAGCGGGAAGGATGCCGAGCATCACTTGCGCCGTCGCCGATGATACATGCGACGACGTCACAGGACTGGGACCGCCCGGCGTGATCACCGACGGATGATCGACGGCCGAGGTAGCGCCCTGCAGCTGCACTCCCAGGCGGTGGCTCACCCACAAGCGCGCGTCGCCACCCCACGCGACACCGCGGTTATCACTCGGCCGGTCTGGCGTGCCGACGCGAAAGAAACCGGCTGGATGCTCGTAGCTGCCCACGGGCGAATAGAGCGCCACGAGCGGGCCGATCTCGACGCTGCGCTGCGCGCGTGCCGCAACGGGAATCACCACCGCGCAAAGCGCGAATTGCACGACTTTCCTGTACATGATCGTCCGTCCTCGGCATCAGGGGCTTCGTCGGCATAACACGCTCCGAGCGCCTGACGTCACAAGTCGGTCGGACTAGTCGTCGTCCGGCACGCGGTGCGCGCCGAGCTTCGTGGTCTTCTTGGCGGCCTTCCGCGCGGCTGCGCCACCTTCGCGCTTGGCGACGCCCTTCTTCGCAGCGCCGCGCGACGTGGCCTTGCCATGAAAGCGCGCATTGGAGCTCTTGCGTCCGCGACCACCTTTTCCGCCTTTCACAGGCTCCTCCGTCTATTGCGCGAAGACATATTCGTCGATGAATGCATTCCGAAACTTCGCCTCCGGATCGTACGTCTCCAACAGCCGGCGAAAATCAGGCAGCCGCTCGAACAGTGACCGCACGTGCGGCGCCGGCATCGTGAACAGCTTTCCCCAGTGTGGCCGAGCCCTGAACGCCTCGAGTGCGGCCTCGATGCGGGGCAGCAGCGCGCGCACGGCTGGCCAGTCCGGCTTCCATGTGAAGTGCAGCGCGACACTGTCCTCATCGTAGCAAGGACTCATCCACAGCGTGTCGGCGGCGATGGTACGGATCTCCGTCACCAGCAGTAAAGGTGAGATCTCGCCGCCGAGCGCCATCATTGCGCGCAGGGCCGCAACGCCGTGCTTCCGGGAGACGAAATACTCCGACTGGAGCTCCTCACCACTGCTCGGCGTAAACTCCATGCGAAAGTGCGGCAGCCGATCGCACCACGCACCTGCAGAACCCATCTGCGCCGTGCAGCTCTCGGCGCCAATTCCGGCGATGGGATGCAGGTGAGTCGTGGCGCGTGTTGCGCCGAAGAGGGAGTCTTTCGACGGCGCCGAAGCACCCGACGGAACGCGACGCTTGAGCCACAACTGAGTGAAGCGGTCGTTCGACCAGTCGGTGAAGAGGCTGACACTGTACGCGCTCGACTGAATGACGTCGAAACTCTGTTCGACGTCGACCATTGCAAGGTTCTCATAGACGTCCTGCTGCACGTCGAATGCTGGAACGACTTCGAGTATGAGGCTGGTGATGACGCCGAGTGCGCCGAGCGAGACGACCATTCCGTCGAAGTCATCGCCGTGTGTCTCGCGCGAGGCGGCGATACGTTCGCCGGACGCGACGACGATCTCCATCGCGCGAACAGCCGTCGCGAGGTTGCCATTCGTCTCGCCAGAGCCATGTGTTGCCGTCGCGCAGGCGCCGGCAACGGAGATGTGCGGCAGCGACGACAGGTTGTGGAGCGCGTAGCCCTCGCCCTGCAGATACTGGCCGAGTTGTCCATAGCGTACGCCGCCTTCGATGGTCACGGTGCTGCGCGCACGATCGAGCGAGATGATGCGATCGAAGTGTGCGAGCGAGATCAGCGCGCCATCGGTATCGGCGATGCCGTTGAACGAATGTCGTGTGCCGAGTGCGCGCACTTTCCGACTCGCGCGTACGAGGTCCTGCAGTTGTTCGATCGACTCGGGACGATGAACGCGTTGGGCGGAGTACGAATAGTTGCCCGCCCAATTGCGCTCGAGTGCCGTCACGGCTTGAGAGAACCAGCGTATGCCGCGGCAGCGATCATGTCGTCGATGCCGAGATTGGCGACGACGACCTGCATCGGCGCGCCAGTGTCGCCCGCACGCGCACCCGTGCGAAAGCCGACGAGTTGGCGGAGGATGTACAGTGGCGATCGTCCGGCCAGCGGCGGCACGTCCCCGACGCCACGCAGTGCGGGGCCGTGGCAGGTGGTGCACGATGTCGCTGGTGTCGTCTTCGACGTCGCGAGCTTCTGACCGCGCGCGACGCTGCCAGGTGGCACGTACGAGATGAACGTCTCCGCGGCATCGCGCATTTCGTGGCGACGGAGGTCGGTGGTCACCTCGATGATGCGTGCGCCGAGTGGCTCGGTGGTGCCGTCGGTCTTCGGGGCATAGAGTCCGCCCGCTTCATCGGTGCGCGGCACCTTCGTGCTCTCGACGACCTTGTAGCGCTGCCGGGCCTTCATGCTAGCGAAGTATTTCGCGGCGATGGCGACCTCGTCGTCCGTGATGTCCTTCACGACGTTGGTCATGTTCTGCGACGGACCCCAACCGGCGAGCGCGCTGTGTCGCGCGCCGGAGCGGATGTCGGCGATCTGCTGCGTGATGTATTCGACGGAAAGGCCGGCGAGCGTCGCATTCTCCGAACGGCCCTGGCCATCGAGCAGGTGACAGTAGCCGCATGCCCACGCCGTGGGGCGTCGTCCGAGCGCGACGACGTCCGGCGCCTTGGGATGCGTCGCCGGATGCCAGTCGGGCGGTCCGAATTGATTCTTCACCTGCGCGAGCGTGTACACCTTCGCGCTCCTGGGAACGCGAATCGGGGCGACGGAGTCGAAGGGTGGCTTGGCGACGAGCGCGGGGGCGATGTTGGGGAAGGCCCACGCGGGCACCGTGAATGTCGTCGCGGTCTGTGCCGATGCCGTGGTCGCTGCGACGATTGTCAGACTCGCAACGAATGCGAGCGTGCGCGGGAATGCAATCAACGTATAGGCCCCATTCGAGAGAAAACAAACTTCGCAACTGACGGCTAGGATCAAAGAATTGAAGGATCGAACCGACGGGCGAGAAAGTGTAGTCGCGCCCTGGCGCTCCACTATCAACACAGCAGAGATCAGATCCTTTGATCCTTTAATCCTTTAATCCTAGCCTTGTTCTTGACGTTTACGTTCCTTCACGACCGTCACGCGGCGATCGACTTCAGTGCTCGCACGAACGTATCCAACTCCGCCGTCGTCGTGAACACCTGCGGCGTGATGCGCACGCCGTGCACGTTCGCCGTGTCGATCGCCACCGTCCACACCTTGTATTTGTCGAGGAGCGTCTTCGCGAGCGCGGCCGGCGCGACACCCTCCACACCGACGTTCGCAATGGCACACGACCGCTTCGGATCGCTCGGCGTATTGAGCACGATCTTCGGCACGCCGCGCACTCCGCTCGTCCAGTAGTTCTGCAGGTAGCGCAACCGCGCTTCCTTCCGCTTGATGCCGATCATCTCGTGGAAGTCGATTGCCGCCCCGATCGTGAGATCGGTGTGCACGGGATGCGTGCCGGTGTGATTGAGCTTCCGGATGTCCGTATCCGGAACGCTCGAGTCGGCGAACACCGGCCACAGCCCGGCGATCTTGTCCGCCTTCACGTACAGGATGCCGGCGCCGAGCGGCGTACCGAGCCACTTGTGCAGACTCGCGCCGTAGTAGTCGCCCCCCAGGTCGGGGATGCGGAAGTCGAGTTGTGCGAACGCATGTGCGCCGTCGATCATCACCTCGACGCCGCGCTGATGCGCCATGTCCGCGATGGCACGCACCGGCAAAATCTGACCGGTGATGTTCACCATCTGACACACCATAAGCAGGCGAGTCTTCGGTGTGATCGCGTTGGCGTAGAGCTGGACGACCTCATCATCGGACTTCGGGTCGATCGGCAGGGAGACGATCCTGTTGACGACCCCACGTCGCCGCGCCTGCAGCTTGAACATGTCGAGCATGGCGCCATAGTCCTGCTCGGCCATCACTGCTTCGTCGCCCGGCTTCCAGTCGATGCCGGCGATGACGGTGTCGAGCGACTCTGTGGTGTTGCGCGTGATGATCAGCTCTTCGTGCGAGCATCCGCCCATCGCAGCGAGCCGCTTGCGCACGGCAGTCTTGTCGTCGTACTGCGTGGTGCGCATGTAGTACGACGCTTCGTAGTTGATGTCGCGCACCTTGGCGACGAATACATCGAGCACGGGCTCCGACTGCATGCTGAAGTAGCCGTTCTCGAGATTGATGTAGTCGGGCTTGAGGCGATATTTGCTGCGAATGAGCGTCCAGAACGTATCGTCCCGCGCCAGCGCTTCTGCCGGCTGCTCGGCGTATTGCGCCCACAGCTTGTCGCCGAGTAGGAGGCCGACTGACGCGCCTCCGAGCGTGCGGACGAATTCACGTTTGTGCATGGCGCCTCCCGACGTCACTTCTGCGGCACGAGATAGCTCTTCGAGATCATCATGTGGACACCGACGTTGCCGTCGACCAGCTGCGTGATGCGGAGATCGGCAGCCATCGAGGCAGCCTGGTACGCCTGCGTCTGCGTTATGCCTTTCGTCTGCTGGAGGAAGGTCACCATCTCCTTGATGGCGGTCTTCGTGGCGACGACGAGAGATGTGTCGGTGCCCATGGTGATCCAATGAGTGGGAGTCTCACCGCGCGGCCACTCGAGCTTCATGTCCTTGCGCACGACGATCTGAAGTCGTCCGCGCAGGTTGGTCTCGATCGCCGTCTGGTCGACTTCGCCGTCGCCTTGCGCAGCGTGTCCGTCGCCGACTTCGAGGAGTGCGCCCTTCACGAAGATGGGGATGTAGAGTGTCGTCCCCGCGACGAGCTCCCTGTTGTCGAGATTGCCCGCGTGTCTGCTTGGTGGATTGCTGCTCACGCGTCCGAGTGCGGGGGCAGGAGCAACTCCCATGGAGCCGAAGAATGGCCGGAGGGGGACGACGATGCCGGGCGCGACCTCGGCGGTCATCTTCTGGCGGTCCATGGCAATGAGCCTGCTTCCGCGGACTTCACACAGCTCGCGCATGAAGCCGCTGCACCCATTGTAGCCGTAGGCGAGCGGCAGGCTGATGGACTGGATGCGGACTTCGAGGACGTCGCCGGAGTCGGCGCCTTCGACGTAAATCGGGCCGGTGAGAATGTGTCCGCCCGGTCCCTTCAGCGCGGCGCCGGTGTCCTGCGCGACGATGTCGCGGAGGTTCTGCGGGATGTCTTCCGGCTTGACGCCCATGCGCTCGAGACCAGTCGGCGTGTTGGTGAGCATGGTCTCGATTTCGACGATGTCGCCGGAGTTGATGCGAAGGGCGGGCTTCGCGTCGAACCAGTAGTAGCCGTATGCGACGGTGCTTGGCGTGGCCGGGAGTTGGTGGACGTTCTGCGCCGCCGAAGTAGCCGACAGCACCGAGAGCAATACAAGGACAATGGTTCTCTTCATGGTCATGGAGGTCCAGGGTAACGCAAAATTGCAGACAGCAACCGAACAGCTCACGCGGATGGACACGGACTGTGGGCGGATGAACGCTGATACTGCAGGAATTATCGGCCTCAGTGTAGTTCCGTACTCTCCGCGTAAATCCGCGGCAGTTCCAGATCCGTGACGATCCGTGTGAGCTGTTGCTGTTGCAGTTGCACTTGCTCTATTGTGACGACCCAGCCAGAAATGGCGAAGATCCTAACGGATTGCCTCCCGAAGCTGCCGCTTGAAGCTCTCATCCGCAACGAACAACGCATCCGGCGACTTCCGAAATTGCGCGATCTGTTCGTAGATCGCCGCCTCGGTGTACTGATTCAGCCCCACTCCGGCGAGATACTGCAG
>JAQBPV010000089.1 GCA_028287345.1 Gemmatimonadota bacterium | reverse complement strand
CGAACGCCCGCGCCTCCTCCATCCGGCCGGCCGACGCCGCAATCGCGCCCTGCTCCGACCATCCGATGTACGTCGTCCGGGCTCGTTCCGTCACCTCTTGAAAAACCTGCTCGGCTGCGTCCCGGTTACCCATGCGTGAATGTGCGGCGGCGATCTCCGCGAGGATCCGCGGTCCCCGACCGGACATCAACAACGCGGGTTCTGCCGCAGCGATCGCGTCGGCGTTCCGCCCGGCGGCCGCCAGTGCCCACACGAGACTCCAACGCCCGGTGAACGCCGCAGGGTCGAGCTCGATCGCGTGTCTGGCCTGCGCGATCGCGTCGCTGTATCTGCCGGCCGACGCCAGACCCCAACCGTGAAGCGCAGCGGCCCATGCGTTGAGCGGGTCGATGCGTCCGGCCGTCTCGAAGTCGCGCAGTGCATGCTCGCGAACGCGCTCGTCTCCACCGTGACGATAGGCGTCGACGAAGGCGCGCTCGACGATCGCGCGAACGTGTCGTGGGTCGATCGTCAATGCACGATCGGTGAGTGCGCTGCTCGACGGAACGTCCCACTCGAAGACTGCCGCGATATTTGCGAGCGTCGCCAGTGCGTCGACCTGATTCGGATCGAGCGACAGGGCTCGCTCCGCCGCGGCGCGCGCACGCGGAATCACGGCGTCGGTCGGCGCCATTCCGTAGATCGCGAACAGTCGCATCGCGTCCCCGAAGAGGGCGTGTGCTTCGGCGAGCTCGGGATCGAGCGTGAGCGCGCGCTCGAAGCACTCGGACGCGCCGCGAATCGATGGCCCCCGCTGCGCCAGCAGCACCCGGCCGCGTAACAGGAGCTCGTATGCCTCGACGTTGCGTGGCCCGGCGCGTGTGTCCCGCCTGGTGGCCGTCGCGCCCAGTGACACCTCGAGCTTCGCGACGATCGTGTTTGCGATCTCGTCCTGAAGAGCGAAGACGTCGGTCATCTCGCGATCGAATCGCTCCGACCAGAGATGGCATCCGTCCGACGCATTCACGAGTTGCGCCGTAATGCGCAGCCGGTTGCCGGCTTTGCGCACGCTCCCCTCGAGCACCGTTCGGACGCCGAGCTTGTCGGCGATCGTCCGCAGATCCTCGCTCTTGTCCTTGAAGGCAAAGCACGATGTGCGTGCAGCGACGCGCAGTCCCTTGTGTTGCGAGAGCACGCTGATGATCTCCTCCGTGATGCCGTCCGCGAAGTACTCGTCGTCGGCGGCCGCGCTCATGTTGGCGAATGGAAGCACGGCGACCGACTTGCCCTCCGAAGTCGACGCAGGCAGCTCAACGTGCGCCGAGCGTAGCGCTGCGAGCACGAGCGCGCCGGTTGGAAAGCGCTCATCAGGCGATTTCGCGAGCAACCGCGATACCGTTCGGCTGAGCGAGACCGGCACCGCAGTGCGGATGTCGCCCGCATCGCGCGGCGTCTGTACGAGCCGGCTCATGATGAGCGCCTGGAGCGTACTTCCGGTGAACGGCGTCGTTCCGGTCAGCATCTCGTAGACCATACAGCCGAGTGAGAAGAAATCACTCCGGCCGTCAATGGCGTCTCCGGTCGCTTGTTCGGGGCTCATGTACGCCGGTGTGCCGACGATCATGCCGACCTGCGTGAGCGTTCCGGTGTCGCTGGCCGCGGCCAGCGCCTTGCCGATGCCGAAGTCCGCGACGATCGCATGCCCTTCGTGTAGCAGGATGTTCTCTGGCTTGATGTCGCGATGAACGACGTCATGGCGGTGGGCGTAGTCGAGCGCGTCGGCCACTTCGCTCGCAATGCGAATCACCAGGTCGATCGGTAACTGTTTCTCGGCGTCGAGACGCGCTCGCAGCGTCTGTCCCTCCATCACAGGCATGACAAAGTAGAGAAAGCCGTCCGCCTCACCCGAACCATGAAGCGGGAGGATGTGCGGGTGGTTGAGTCGGGCGGCGAGGTGGATCTCTCGAACGAATCGCTCGCGCGCGAGCGATTCGGCGACCTCCGCGCGCAGCACCTTGATTGCCACGTCGCGGTCGTGGCGTAAGTCGCGGGCGAGGAATACCGTAGCCATTCCGCCTTCGCCGAGCTCACGCTCGATGCGATAGTCGTTCGCGAGCGCCGACGTCAGTGAAGGGATGAGGGAGTGCACGAGCCAATGTGGCGCTCGTGACGGTGCGCCGCAAACGCCATCACGCGGCGGTGCTGCGCCGCATTCTATCGCCAGCAAGTACGGCCTGCGATATTGCGTTTGCTGCGAGCGTCGTGCCCGCCCACCTTTCCGTCCCGCCAGGCATTCGTGGCATCCGAAAAGCTCGACCGTTTGATGTCCCTGCTCGCCGACCGGTATGGTGTCGAGCGCGAGCTCGGCGCGGGTGGCATGGCGACCGTCTATCTTGCCCGCGATCAAAAGCACGATCGCGATGTCGCCATCAAGGTGCTCCATCCGGACCTCGCCGCCGCGCTGGGCGGCGAGCGCTTCCTGAGTGAGATCAAGACCACGGCGCGACTTCAGCATCCGCACATCCTGCCCTTGCTCGACAGCGGCGAGGCTGATGGCGTCCTCTTTTACGTGATGCCGTTCGTCGATGGGGAGTCGCTGCGCGATCGGCTCGCGCGCGAGACGCAGCTTCCGCTCGACGACGCGCTGCGTATCGCGCGCGAAGTGGCCGACGCACTCGGTTATGCGCACGCGCACGGCGTCATTCATCGCGACGTCAAGCCGGAGAATATTCTCCTGCAAGGCGGACACGCGCTCGTCGCGGACTTCGGCATCGCACTCGCCGTGCAGCAGGCGGGCGGACAGCGGATGACGCAGACCGGTCTCTCGCTGGGCACGCCGCAGTACATGTCGCCCGAGCAGGCGATGGGTGAACGCACGATCGACGCGCGCGCCGACATCTATGCGCTCGGCGCGGTCACCTACGAGATGCTCGCGGGCGAGCCGCCGTTCACGGGCAACTCCGTGCAGGCGATCGTCGCGAAGGTGATGACGGAGCGTCCCACGGCGCTGCTCACGTTGCGAGACACGGTGCCGGCCGGAGTGGAGCACGCGGTGCTCAAGGCGTTGGCGAAGGTGCCGGCGGATCGGTTCGCGTCGGCGGCGGAGTTTGCGACGGCACTCGACAACAAGTCGTCGCG
>JAQBPV010000314.1 GCA_028287345.1 Gemmatimonadota bacterium | reverse complement strand
CCATCGTCGGACGCGCTGGCGTCGTCGCGCGAGGCGACGTCGGCACGGCAGGCGCGGCGATGATCGGCGTCGGAATGATCGGCGTCGGCATCGCGGTGCTCGGCGTCGGCATCCGGGGTGGCGCCGGCACGGCTGGAGCAGCCATGATGGGCGTCGGCATCGATGCGGTCAGTGCGTGCGCACTGGCTGCCGGAGTAGGCATGCTCGGCGTCGGTGCACTCGCAGCCGGAGCCGAGAAGCTTGGCGTGGGCGTCGGCGCGCTCGGCGCCGGCATCGACACGCTTGGCGTGCGAGCACGCGGCGCCGACGGAGCGACGGGAACCGCTGGCGACGCCATCGCCGGAGTGGGCATCCTCATTGGTGAGGGAGTACTCGGCGTAGCGGAGGACGCTGAAGCACCAACTGAGGCTGGCGCGGGCGCGGCAGTCGCTGCGAACTCGGCACGCGCATCCGCGCCGGCCGCAATCGTGATCACACCCCCGCACACCGCGCAGCGCGCGCGAACGCTCGACGCTGGGAGCTTCGCGGGATCGACTCGAAACACCTAGCGGCATTCCGGACACGTGACGTTCATAGATGATCTCCCGCCCTCACGGCGAGCATGGGGCCCGAGATGCGCGTCACTCCAGCCGGCTGGCTGTCGGTACGACGGTCGATCGAGTAGACCGATCCTTCCAGCGTCTTCGCGTAGCTCTTCATTTCCGTTGCGAGTTCACTGACTTGAGCCGCATGGGTGAAGTGTCGGCGCTCGTTCGTCACGACGCCGATGGACACGGTCATGAGCGGGACGCGATGCAGCTGTCCACGGCGGTCCTTGCCGAAGAAATAGCCCGCCCGGCGATCCTGCTCCGAGTATTGTAGCGGAATGAGCAGGTCGAAGATATTCACGATCTCCTCGCAGACCTCGACGATCCCGGCCGACGGGATCACGAAGATGAAATCGTCGCCGCCAATGTGGCCGACGAACCCATCTTCACCGCAAACCCCCTTCACCACGTCGTGCAGGATTTTCGCGAGAATGCGGATGACGCGATCGCCGTCGTAGTACGAGTAGCGATCGTTGAATTCCTTGAAGTGATCGAGGTCGGCATAGCACATCGCGAAGCTCGACGAGGTCGCAATTCGCTGTGCGACCTCGGCCTCGATTTCCACAGCGCCCGGCAATCGCGTCGACGGATGCACCACGAGATCCCGATCGGATCGACGCAGCATGGCATCGAGACGTATGAGCGTCTCCGTCGCGGCGAGTGTCTCTCGCACGACCTCGTCGGCACCCGCCTTGAACGCGCCGGCGAACTCCTCGTCGGAGTCACCGGTCAGGATCACGGTGGGCACGACCGCAGTATAGGAGTCGTGCTTGATGCGGCGACACGCCGCATACACGACTTCCGGATTCGTCCGCGCGTCGAACGCCACCACACGCGGCCTGCCGCGCAGCGAAATCGCCATCAGCTCGTCGGAATCGCTGATGGTGAGCACGGTGTCCGCCTGCCTCGCCAGCCAGTCGGTGAGCACGGCGGGAGACGGTGCGTCGTCCGGAGAGAATAGGATGGCGCTTATCTTGACCAATCGTGCGTCCGACCGAGGTGGAGGCGCAAGATACGGTTCGCTCTAAGTGAAGTCAAACCGCGATGCCACTGTGAGTTGCGTCACCCGACGCCCCGCGGTGGCGCTCAAAAAAAGAAGAAAGCGACTCCGAGCATACCGTATACGAGGAGTAAGAACGCACCTTCGAGCCAATGCGACTCCGCGTCGCGAACGACACTCGTCGCCACACCGACCGCAAGCGTCACGGCCGCAACCTCGAAGATGTTGAACGCCATGTCCATCGGCTGGCCGAGCGCCAGTCCGACGAATACGAGCACCGGCGCGATCAACAGGGCCACCTGCACGCTCGACCCGATGGCGATGGACACCGCGAGATCCATTCGGTTCCTCATCGCCATCAACACCGCAGAGCTGTGCTCGGCCGCGTTGCCGATGATCGGAACGATGATGATTCCGACAAATACCTCCGACAGCCCGATCCCCTTGATCGCCGCCTCGGTGGATCCAACGAGGATCTCCGACAGCCAGCCGACGAATGCCGCTGAACCGAGCAGCACCGCAATCGATTTCCCGATCGACCAGGGCGCATGATCGCTTGCGTGTTCTTCGCGGGCAACCTCGGCGCTCTCACCAAAGACAGAGCGGTGCGTCCCCATCGAATAGACGAGCGAAAGCGCATAGCCAACGATCAGCAGAGCTGCCACGCCGACAGACACCTTCCGCGTCAGGATGTGCGAAGGATCGGTATGCGTCGCGAGAAAGACCGCCGGAATCACGAGTCCCACCACTGCGACGACCAGCAGTGACATACTCAGCCCAGCGAGCGCGACACTGAATCGCTGCACCTTGTGCTTCAACCCGCCCGCGAGCTGTGCCGCACCGAGCACCAGCAACAGATTGCCGAGAATCGATCCGGTGATCGATGCCTTCACGAGATCGACGAGTCCGGCCCGCAGCGCCAGCACCGCGATGATCAACTCCGCGAGGTTGCCGAGCGTCGCGTTCATCAGCCCGCCGAGCGTCGGTCCCGTATGCGTCGAAATCTCTTCCGTCGCCTTGCCGAGATACCCTGAGAGCGGCACGATACCGAGCGCCGCGAGCCCAAAGATCAGTACGGGGTTGGCGTGCATGTACTCGGCGACGATCGCCGCGGGCACGAAGATCAGCAGAATGGCGAGAAGCTTCATCGGATGGGGATGGAAGCGGAGACACGCACTTCACCGCCCGCCGCGCTGATCAAGCGCACGCTGGCGAAGGCGTCGACAGCGCTCAGCAGATGGTTCGCGATGATTGCGACGAGCGCGTTGTTCGCACGACGGTATGCATCGTTGCTGCGGCCGATCGACTTCGTGAAGACGTCGCGCTCGAGCTGTGCGTTGCGCCAGCTCCAACCATAGGCTGCCGTGATGGCGCGCGACTCATACAGCGATAGCGCATCGGCATAGTTGGGGTTGCGAGTGTCATCGCTGACGTCGAGCGGAATGCCGAACGCCTGCCGTGCGAGGATCCATTGCTCGCCGTTGTACGTGCCCGCGTCGATCTCTGGAAGTATCGGTCCCGACGTCGAGCGCGAGAACACGCCGCTCTCGAGAAACTTGCCGACTTTTTCGTAGTATTGCCACACCGTATCCGGGTGTGTACCGGGAAAATTTCTGCGCGCGATGTCACGCGCAATCGCTCGATACTCGCGCGTATTGTCGTTTGCTTCCCTGGTGTTCTTCGCATACTGCAGGACGAGAAACGCCTCTGCTGCCAGATATCCCATGAAGCGGTCCTTCCCGAGACGCACCTGACCGAGCCCGGGCAGGATCGCCGAGGCGATGGGCGCCGACCAGAGGGGAAGCCGCTCAACGGCGGAGAGTACTCGCGATCGTTCCTCAATTGGGCGCGATTTTGACGTCGCGCTATCGGCCTCCGCGACTCGCGCCACGCCAGCACGCAGCGCCAGCGCGTCCTGCGCGCCGGCCTGTGATGCCGTCAGGAGCGCAGCCACGAAAAGAAGGCGAGTTGCAATCGATGCTCGGGCCATCATAGCCCGACACGAATCGAGATGTACGTCGGCGGTGAGCCCAGACCAGACGAGAAGCTCTCGAAGATGCGCGCGAGATCCAACTGCACTCGTCCGCTGGTGAGGCCGAGGCCTAAAGAGGGTCCCGCCAGTAACGCAGAACCCTCTCCCTCCTGCTTCACATATCCCGCTCGTACGAAGACGCGACTTGGCCCGGTCGCATAACCGAGTTGCGCGCCGAGCCGAATCTCCCGGTTCTGGATGGACTTGTCGCTGACCACGTCCGCGGTCACGTGCGTCGTCACTTCCTTGGGAAACTGAGGAAAGGTCGGATCGTATGCGACGCCGAGGTGCAGTCGAGTTGGGAGCGCATCGGCTTGCGGCTTGTCGCGCACCTGCAGACTCAACCCGAGGTTGCGGACCTCGAAACCAATACGCAAAGGCGTGCTTGCGACTGGGCGATACTGAATGCCGACGTCCACCGCGCTCGTGCCGAAGGCCTGGTCGAGGCCAACCTTGCCACGGTATAGGTGGTACGTCACACCGGCGTCGAACGACGAGCCAAAGTCCGCCGCGAATGTTGCGCCGAGCACGAATGTCCGGCTGCTGACATCGCCGAGCGGATTGTCCAGGCTATCCCGTTGCTCGCTCGTGCCGTAATCGAACAGGCGCGCCGAGACCGCGAAGACACCGACGGGGCGGACCGGCAAAATGAACGAGGCGGCGTCGCCCTTCATGACGAACGTCTCGAAGTGGTCGAGAGCGAACTCCGGCTTGGTCATGCGCGCGAGGCCGGCGGGATTCCACCACACCGATTCACTGCCCTGCTCCGCCGTGAATGCGGTGCCCAGGCCCGTCGCTCGCGCGCCGATGGGAAAGACGAGGTCGAGCGCGCCATTGTTCGCCTGCGCGCTCGCGAATGCCGGCACAAGCAGGAGCACGAGAAGTGCGCGCCACGCGCCGCGTCGCTTGGTCTTTCCTGACGTACGCGTTAGACGCATGCGCAACCGCTCAGAGCGGGGTCGCCTCGTCGATCAGCATGATCGGGATATCGTCACGCACCGGATAGCGCAAACGGCACGCGGGACACACGAGCGATTGCTCGGCGTCTCGATACTCGAGCGCGCCCTTGCACTTCGGGCAGACCAGGATGGCAAGCAGCTGAGGAGAGAGCGTCATGCAGAATGGTCGTCGTGAAGCCGGTAACCGAAGCGGCGAATTGCGCTGTCGCTCTTGCGCCAATTGGGAAGCACTTTCACCCAGAGATCGAGATACACCGAAGCGCCGACAAAAGCTTCGACCTTGATGCGTGCTGCTCGACCGATGTCGCGGATGCGCTGGCCGCCTGCGCCGATGAGGATGCGCTTCTGGCTTTCGCGCTCGACGTAGAGCACCGTCCGAATGTATACCGGCGACTGGGTCTCGCGGAACTCCTCGACTTCGCATGCGAGACTGTACGGAACCTCTTCGTCGAGCTGTTCGAGCGCGGTCTCGCGTACGAGCTCCGAAACGAAGAACCGAACGGAAGCGGTACTGATCTCGTCTTCGGGATAGAGGAAGGGGCTTTCGGGAAGCAGTGCGCCGATCTCGGTAAAGAGCGCATCGACTCCCTCGCCGGTGAGGGCGGAGATGAATCGTGCGTCGGGTACGGCTTCGGCGAGCTCCTCTCGCTCGACGGGACGGATGGCGTCCGCCTTGTTGAGGACCGTCCAGACCGGTGCCTTCGGCATCTTCTCGAGCTCCGCGGCCTCGAGCAGGGACGGCGGCGTGCGCTCGGTCGCGTCAGCGAGGTAGATGACGATATCGGCGTCCTTGAGCGCGCGAAGGGCGGTGCCGCGCATGGCGCGCTGCAGCTCGTAGCGCGGGTTGAGTAGCCCAGGGGTGTCGAGGATGATCATCTGGACGTCGCCGGTAGTGTGAATGCCGACGACGCGGTCGCGTGTGGACTGCGGTTTGTCGCTGACGATGGCCAGCTTCTCACCCATGATGCGGTTGAGGAGCGTGGACTTGCCCGCATTGGGCTTTCCGACGACAGTGACGATTCCGGCGCGAGGCATCAGATAAGGATATCAGGAAGACGGGGAGACAGGAGGACCGGCGGACAGGAGGACGAGTCGAGATGTCGGGGGAGGTTGTTGCGGTCCCTGCCATCCTGTCCTTCTGTCAAGCTGACATACGAAACGCCCCCGCTGCGAGTGCAGCGAGGGCGTTTCTAATAGGTGCCGGCGACGGCCTACTCTCCCGCGTCCTCTCGGACGGAGTACCATCGGCGCTGTAGGGCTTAACGACCGTGTTCGGGATGGGAACGGGTGTGGCCCCTACGCTCTAGTCGCCAGCGTATACGTGTTTCAATTGTCGGTTCGCTCGGTCACTGGAGGAGCTCGGCGGTTGATGCCTCAGGTAATGTGTTACGTGAGGTATCGGACCGACCGATCCAGGGATCGGGCGTGACCATCAGCAGAGATGCTGACAGCGGATGCGATGGTAGATCGTGGTTTCTATGAATCCTGAAACAATGGGTTTGCTCTGCTTGCAGTTGACCTACTTAGGAAGTAGTCAAGCCGCACGGGCGATTAGGACCGCTGCGCTCGGAGTCGATCGCTCGACGTCCACGGGCGGCCTATCGACGGGGTGGTCTTCCCCGGCCCTTCAGGAGGCTCATGGCCTCGGGAGTGTTCATCTTGGGGCGTGCTTCCCACTTAGATGCATTCAGCGGTTATCACAGCCGATC
>JAQBPV010000029.1 GCA_028287345.1 Gemmatimonadota bacterium | reverse complement strand
TGCGTGCAGCGCTTGATCAGGGCTCGGTGAGCTTGCTGGCCGAGGTGAAGCGACGCTCGCCATCGAAGGGTGCGATTGCCGAGGGACTCGACGCCGTGGAGCAGGCGAAGGCGTACGCCAATGGGGGGGCCGCTGGCGTCAGCATCCTCACTGAGCCGGCTCACTTCGGCGGATCCAACGAGGACCTGCTCGATGTCCGCCGTCGGGTCGCACTGCCGGTCCTGAAGAAGGACTTCCACGTCCGACCGATACAACTGATCGAAGCGCGCGCACTCGGTGCGTCGGCGGCGCTGCTCATCGCCCGCGCCCTCTCCCACGACGGCTTGGCGGAGATGATGCGGGTGGGTAATGATCTGGGTCTCGAGTTGCTCGTCGAGGTGCGGGACGAGTCGGAGCTCGAGCGCGCGCTCACGGGGGGCGCTACGATGATCGGAGTGAACAATCGCGACCTCGAGACGCTCGTCATCGATCCCGAAACTTCGATTCGCCTGATCCCGCTGATTCCGTCGTCGATCGTCGCGATCGCGGAAAGCGGCGTGCGCACGCGCGCCGACGTCGAGCGGTACGCCGCCGTCGGTGCCGACGCGGTACTCGTCGGCTCCAGTCTTTCCTCGGCGGCTGATCCCGTTGCCGCCACCCGCGCGCTGGCGGGCGTGACGAGGGTGCCCCGTGCCCGCTGAGGTGAAGATCTGCGGGCTTACCCGCTCGGTGGACGCCGAATTCGCCGACGCCGCCGGCGCGTCGTACCTCGGCGTCATCTTCGCCGGCGGTCCGCGCGAGCGATCGCCGCAGGAGGCTCGCGCGACGCTCTCCGGCCGCCGCGCGCGGAAGGTCGGCGTCTTCGCGAACCAGACGCCGGCCGAGATCGCGGAAGTCGCAGCGGTCGTGGGGCTCGACGTGATCCAGCTGCATGGCACGAGTGATCCGCGGCGTGTGCTCGACGTCCGCGCAGCGACGGGGCTCGAGATCTGGGGTGTGGTGCGCACGGACTCTGGCGTCCTTCCTGAGGACGTCGAGGATCTCGCAAGCGCCGCGGACGCGCTGTTGATCGACGCCATGTCGCCGGGCCAGCTCGGTGGCAGCGGACGCACGATTCCGTGGCTCGAGTTGGGTGAGTCGCTCGACGCGCTGACGGCGGGCTATCGCATCGTGCTCGCCGGTGGACTCACGCCGGACAACGTGGCCGAGGCAATCGACTACGTTTCGCCGATGGTGGTGGATGTGTCTTCCGGCGTCGAATCGTCGCCGGGCATCAAGGACCAGAAGCTCGTCCGCGCGTTCATCGCCGCGGCGCGTGCGAACCCAGAGGAAGCAGGATGAGTGTGTCGGTACATCCATCGGACCGGTTCGGGGCGTTCGGCGGCAAGTACGTGCCGGAGACGCTCATGCCCGCGCTCGAGGAGTTGGAGGACGCCTACGCCACCGCGCAGCAGGATGCGTCGTTCCGCAGCGACCTGTCGGAGATGTTGTCCACCTATGTGGGCCGTCCATCGCCGCTGAGTGAAGCGCCCCGGTTGTCCGAGCGGGTGGGCGCACGCGTGCTGCTCAAGCGCGAAGACCTGAACCACACGGGCGCGCACAAGATCAACAACACCGTGGGGCAGGTGTTGTTGGCGCGCCGTATGGGGAAGAAGCGGATCATCGCGGAGACGGGCGCTGGGCAGCACGGTGTGGCGACGGCGACGGTGTGTGCGCGATTCGGCCTGGAGTGCATCGTCTACATGGGCGAGGAGGACATGCGGCGCCAGTCGCTGAACGTCTTCCGCATGCGACTCATGGGCGCCACGGTGATTCCCGTCACGAGCGGCACGCGCACGCTGAAGGACGCCACGAGCGAGGCGATTCGCGATTGGGTGACGAACGTCAACGGCACGCACTACATCATCGGTTCGGTGGTGGGGCCCGCGCCGTATCCGCGGATGGTGCGGGACTTCCAGGCGATCATCGGCGTCGAGGCACGCGCGCAGGTGCTCGACCGCACCGGCAAGCTGCCGAGCAGTGTGGTGGCGTGCGTGGGCGGTGGGTCGAATGCGATGGGGATCTTCTACCCATTCGTTCAGGATGCTGGTGTGGAGCTGATCGGCGTCGAAGCAGCGGGCGAGGGATTGGAGAGCGAGCGTCATTCGGCCTCGCTAACGCGCGGTACGCCAGGCGTGCTGCACGGGGCGCTGAGCTACCTGCTGCAGGACGACGCGGGGCAGGTTCACCCAGCGCATTCCATTTCGGCGGGGCTCGACTACCCGGGTGTGGGGCCGGAGCATTCATATCTCAAGGACAGCGGACGGGCGCTTTACGTCTCGGTCACGGACGACGAGGCGTTGGAAGGGTTCCAGACGCTGAGCAAGCTGGAGGGGATCATCCCGGCGCTTGAGTCGGCGCATGCGGTGAGCTGGATCACACGTGAGCGAAGTCGCTGGAACGCGGACGACGTCGTCCTGCTGTGTGTGAGCGGACGGGGCGACAAGGATGTGGCGCAGGTGATGGAAATG
Organism: Gemmatimonadota bacterium; assembly: GCA_028287345.1. Lineage (GTDB taxonomy): Bacteria > Gemmatimonadota > Gemmatimonadetes > Gemmatimonadales > Gemmatimonadaceae > AG11. The sequence continues at coordinate 7,311 of JAQBPV010000029.1, read as the reverse complement.
GGTATCTTGGACGCGTGACGAACCCGACGCCCCACCTCACCACGAAAGAGATGGAGCGCATTCCGGCGCCGTTCGAGCGAGAGCGCGTCGAAGAGCTCTTGAAATTGTTCGGCAAGGCGGCGCGAGCGCATCAGCTCTATCTCCCGAACAACCCCGTGTACAAGTCCGCGCACGACGCATTGCGCGCGGGCTTCAAGCCGATCTGGAGCGAGGTCGACGAGCTGGCGCTCGCCTTTACGGAGAGCGAAGTGAAGTGGGAAGGCGAGACGGTCCTCGAGGAGCGGACCAAGAGTAGCGACAGTCTCCCGTGGATCTTCTACAAGGATGGCGTGCGCGAGGTGCGCATGCTGCGTGGCTTCGAGAACGAGGAGCTGGACAAGCTGCTCAGCATTCTCCAGCGCGTGCGCAAGGCGTCGCCCGACGAGGACGATCTCCTGACGATGCTCTGGCAGGGGGACTTCGTGTTCCTCCGCTATCGCTACGTCGATCTCTCGGTGGAGCAGAGCGTGCCGCTGGCGGACGGCGGCGAAGCGCTCGCTGCATCGCACGAGGATCCGCGCGAGTCCGTGGAAGAAGAGGAGTCCTCGCCGTCGCGGACGGGCGTCGTCAGCATGTCCGATTTCGACGGCACGCTCTACTTCCTCGACGAGAAGGAGATCGAGTACCTGCAGTCGGAGGTGCAGCGCGAATACGAGACGGACCTGCGCCAGAACGTCATCAGTGTGTTGCTCGACATCTTCGAGCAGCAGACGGAGCCGGCCATCCGCAACGAAGTGGCAGAGGTGCTCGACAACCTCATGCTGCACATGTTGTCGGCAGGGCAGTTCCACAACGTGGCGTATCTCGTTCGCGAGTCGCTGGTGGCCGTGCAGCGCGCCGCCGAGCTGTTGCCCGCGCAACGCGATCAACTTTCTCTCCTGCCGTCTCGTCTGAGCGCGCCCGAACCGCTCACGCAGCTGCTGCAGTCGCTCGACGAGTCGCATGACCTTCCGGCGTCGGCTGACGTACTCGAGCTGTTCGACCAGCTGCGCGGCACCGCGCTCGGTACGGTGCTCGACTGGCTCGGCAAGCTTCAGAACACGCGTCTTCGTCCGATGCTCGAGCAGGCGGCCTCGCGTCTCGCGGCACAGAATACCGCCGAGCTGGTGAAGCTGATCGGCTCGGCGACGCCGCATGTGGCGCTCGAGGCGATCAAGCGCGCCGGCTCGCTGCAGACGCCTGCCGCCGTGGCGCCAATCGCGAAAGTGCTCACGGAAGGAAACACGGAGCTGCATCTCGCCGCCGTGCAGGCGCTCAGCGAGATCGGCTCGCCCGGCGCGCTGCAGGCGTTGGAGCGCGCGGTGGACGATCCGGATCGCGACGTGCGCATCGCGGCGATTCGCGTCATCCAGGCGCGCGCATACCGGCCCGCGCTCGCGAAGCTCGACGGCATCATCAAGGGGAAAGCGGTCCGCGAAGCAGACCGCACCGAAAAGATGGCCGTATTCGAGGCGTATGGAACGCTCTGCGGTGAGAGTGGCGTGGCGTTTCTCGACAACACGCTGAACGGCAAGTCGATGTTCGGCCGTCGTGATGAGCCCGACATTCGCGCGTGTGCTGCCGTTGCACTGGGGCGCATCAAGACCGCCAGCGCGCAGGCCGCACTGCAGAAGGCAGCCGGCGAGAAGGACGTCGTGGTGCGCAATGCCGTAAGCCGTGCGCTGCGAGGCGCGTCCAGCACATGACGAATCCGCGAAACTCGGGATCGTACGCGTCCACGGCGGCCACGGGTCGTCAGCAGACGCCCGTCGGCGGACAGTCGGTGGAGGCGGGTGGCGACGCGTTCATCCGTCGCGCGGGTAAGGGGCTCATTCTCGCCTTCTACGCCGCGCTGCGCGCCATTCGTCTCTACCCGCTGGAGAATGCGGCTGTCCAGAACGCCGCTGAAGAGCTGACGTCGCTCACGAAGGAGCTGCTCGAGCATGAGCACGAGCTCGAGATGCGCGTGTCGGGCGAATTCGTGTTCATCAACAGCGTGCGCCTGCGGCTCGATCTCGACAACTACGCCAGCTTCAGCCATCTCCTCTCCGTGTTCCGCGCGGCGGGCATTGGCTCGCTGCACCTGCACACCGTTCCGGCGCTCAAGGATTGGCAGCGGTTTCTCGCCTTCCTGAATCAGCCGTCGAACCTCGAGCCTGCGGATCGTTTCGAGGAGCTCAACGGCAAGCTGCAGCAGCTGGAGCTCACGGTGTTCGAGCTCGGCGAGCCAATGGCGCAGCGCGAGAACGAGCAGGATCGCGAGAAGTCGAAGGAAGTCGCGAAGAAGACGTACGCGCAGTCGGTGGCGGTGACGAAGGATCTCATGACGTCGGTGCGACTTGGCCGCAGCCCGAACATCAAGAAGATCAAGCGCGTGGTGCAGGGCATCGTCGACCAGATCCTCAACGAGGAGACGTCGCTCATCGGGCTGACGACGATTCGCGATTACGACGAGTACACGTTCACGCACAGCGTCAACGTCTGCATCTTCTCCGTGGCGCTCGGCAAGCGACTCGGCTTCGGGAAGATTCAGCTCTACGATCTGGGTATGGCGGCGCTGTTCCACGACATCGGCAAGTCGCGCGTGCCGTCGGATGTGCTCAACAAGACGGGTGGGCTCACTGACGACGAGTGGCGCCTCATCGCCGCGCATCCGTGGCTCGGCGCGCTTACGCTGTTCCAGTTGCGTGGGCAGCAGGAACTGCCATATCGCGCGATGATCGTGGCGCACGAACACCACATGAAGATCGATCTCACCGGTTATCCGCGTCCCATTCGCGAGCGGTCGTTGAGCATGTTCAGCAAGATCGTCGCGGTGGCCGATGGCTTCGATGCCGCCACGTCGCGCCGGTCGTATCAGACGGTTCCACTCACGCCGGCGCAGGTGATGGCGGAGATGCGCGACAACCTTCGTCGCGGCATGGATCCCGTCGTCGTCAAGGCGTTCATCAACCTCACCGGCATCTATCCGGTGGGCACGCTGGTCATTCTCGACACCTTCGAGCTCGGCATCGTCCACGCGGCGAATCCCATCGCGGAGATGCTGTCGCGCCCCGTCGTACGCATCATCAGCGACGAGCAGGGCAACCTCATGCAGCCCGGAACGCTCACCGACCTGGCCGAGCAGAGCGCCGACGGCGTGTTCCTGCGCACCATCATCAAGACGGAAAATCCCGAGCGGTATGGCATCAGGGTTGGCGACTATTTCATCTGACGCAATCGCTCGGCGCTTCGCCGACCTGCGCACCGCATCACGGAAAGCGTTCGTTCCGTACGTCACCGCGGGGCACCCGGATCCGATGCGGAGCGTCGCGCTCATGCAGGGGCTCGAGTCCGCTGGTGCCGACGTTCTCGAGGTCGGCGTACCGTTCTCCGATCCACTGGCCGACGGCGCCGTCATTCAGGCGAGCTCGCAGCAGGCGCTCGACCAGGGTGTGCGCTTCGATCAGGTGCTCGGCATCATCAGTCGCGCGAAGCTGTCGATTCCGGTGGTGCTGTTCAGCTACCTGAATCCGCTCATGCGCGGAGGAACCGACGCACTGCAGCGCGCGGCCGACGCGGGCGCACACGGCGTGCTCGTCACGGATCTTCCGCTGGGCGCCGATCCGGAGCGCGAAGCGTGGTTCGCCGATGGGCCGCTCGACTTCATCCGCCTCGTCGCGCCGACCACACCGTCGGCGCGGATGAGCCAGATCGCGCTGACCGGTCAGGGGTTCGTGTATCTGATCAGCCGGCTCGGCGTTACGGGCGAGCAGGCGACGCTCTCCGCCGAACTGCCGGAGTCCGCAGCGCGACTGCGCGCCGCGACGACATTGCCACTCTGCATCGGGTTCGGCATTGCCACACCGGAGCACGCGCGCGCCGCCGCCGCGCTGGCCGATGGAGTCGTCGTAGGCAGCGCCATCGTACGCGCCGCCAACGAGAGCGTCGACGCGGCCGTCGCGCTCGCGACTTCGTTGCGCCGCGGCATCGACGCGGCCTGATGCGCACGTTCCTCACGGCGTACGCCCGTGCCGTGGGCATGCTCGGCGTCACGCTGCTCATCGCGTCGCTGCTGGACGATGATCGCTGGCGTGAACAGCCGCTGGCAATCGTCGCCTTGTTCTTCGCTGTCGTCTTCATGCGCGTGCAGCAGATTCCGCTCACCAAGTACGGTGCGCTGAACCTGCTGTCCATGCCGGCCGTGGCCGGCGCGCTCGTCGCCGGCGCGCCGGCGAGCGCATTGGCGCTGTGGTCGGGTGTGTTCCTTGGCGACTCGGTGCTGCTCAAGAAGGGCATCGAGATCGCGTGGATCAACGCGGGGCGCGAAGTCATCGCGCTGATTGCGGCGTACGGCATCTTCTCGTGGGCATCCGTGTCAACGGGCGCGGAGCTGACGAAACTGAACGCGGAAACGCTCCCCGCGCTCGCGCTGCTCGTGTTCACGTACTTCCTCACGAGCCGGCTGCTTCTCTACTTCACGCTGCTGTTGCGCGACAAGCTCCTCGACGAGGAGAAGTCGCTCATCCTTCGCTACGAGGTGATCGCGTTCGGTGCGGGCAGCATTGCCGTGGCGATCGTGCTGCTCGCCTTCGGCAACCTGAGCCCCGTTGGCTGGGGACTCGTCGGCGTGGTGCTGGGTGGCGCAGGCCTGCTGGTCAAGCGCATCCTCGAGGAGTCGATCGCGGCGGAGGAGTTGAACAAGATCCTCGCGATGGAGCAGATCGTGTCGTCGGACGTCGACATTGGTGATGCCTTCCGGCGCATCGAGATGCTCGCGCATCGACTCGTGGACTGGCGAGAGTTCCGCATCGGGCGCTTCGAGGGCGGCTCGCTGATGCACGTCTTCCGCGGCGCGGAGGGCTACTTCGACGTTCCGCGTGAGCCCGACACGAACCTCGCGGCGCTGCGCACGGAGAGCCTGCGCACGGGTGGCGTAGTAAGTGTGCCCGACGTGCTGCGCGACGAGCGCGTGCTGCCAGGGCGCACCAAGGCGCGCAGCGTGATCATCCTTCCGCTGCGCTTCGGCGATCGCACGGTCGGCGTCCTCGAGCTCGAGCATCACAAGCCGGACGCCTATTCGGAAAAGGAGATCGCGCTGATGCGGCGGTTCGCGCAACAGCTCGCGACAACGCTGCACATCTACGACCTGCGACGTCCGCTGCTCGAGGCGATGACCCGCGTGAGCGACCAGCTCGAGACGCTCACTGGATCGGCCCGCGCCCTTCGCGGCGGCGGCGAGTCCGTCGCGCGCACCATCGCCGACATCAGCCGCGGACTGGCCGAGGAGGGCGAGCAGCTCTCCTTGTCGATCGACGTGACGAAGCTGCTGCACTCGGCCACGCAGGACGTCGTGCGCGACGGAAGTGCCGCGGCCGAAGCGAGCCAGCGTGCGACCGAGATCGCCACGGAACATCGCCACACCATTGCCACTGCGATCGAGCGACTCATCGGCGCCAAGGCATTCGTCGGCGAGAGCGGTGCGCAGATTCAGGGACTCGCCGGCAGCGTGAAGCGGATTACGGAGTTCATCGCCGTCATTCGCGAGCTCGCCGATCAGACGAACCTGCTCGCGCTGAATGCCGCGATCGAGGCGGCGCGCGCCGGCGTGCAGGGCAAGGGGTTCGCCGTCGTTGCAGACGAGGTGCGCAAGCTCGCCGAGCAGAGCGCGCGCGCATCCGATCAGGCGGGGGAGATCGTGGGCGCGTTCGAGGAGCAGATGCGGCGTGTGGCATTCCAGATGTCGCGCGGCGAGACGATCGTGCAGGACGTGGGTACGCTGTCCGAGCAGGCACGTCAGGCGCTCGACCTCATCGTGCAGGCCACCGAGAGTGCGGCCACGGGTGCATCACGCATTGCACTCACCTCGCGCGAGCAGGAGCTCGAGTTCGCGAAGTTGAGCGAGCGCGTTCGACGCATCGCGAGCATTTCCGGCCGCAATCGCGACGGAGCGGAACAAGTGACGACGAGCGCTCGCGAACAGGCGGCCGCACTGCGCGAGCTCGAGGGCGCCACGCAGGAACTGCGCAACGTCGCCACGTACCTCGGCGAGCTGACTCGGCGCATCACCAACGTCGCCTGATGTCGTCCTCACCGCAGACGGAAGTCGCGCTCATGGGGATGCGCTTTCACGTGTGCGTCGGCATCCTGCCGCACGAGCGGGAGATCGCGCAGCCGCTCGAGGTAGATCTCATCGTGCGCCACGATGCGATGGCGAACGGAGTGGTCGACTACCGCGAGCTGTACGACGCGACGCGCGAAACCGTCGAATCGGATCCGCTCACCTATCTCGAGCCGTTCGCTGAATCTTTGGCCAGTCGAGTCCTCATGCTGAAGGGCGTGACGTGGTGTCGCGTTGCCGTGCGAAAGCCGCAGGTCGCACTCGGTGGGCCGCTCGCCTTCGCGCAGGTGGCTGTGGAGCGGACGCGTGTCTGAGGTCGCGTTCATCGCACTCGGCGCCAATCTTGGCGATCGTCCGGCGAATCTCGCCGCCGCCCGCGCCGCGCTCTCGATGGTGGCTGGCGTAGAGCTGCTCGCCGCTTCTAGTGTCGAGGAGACGATCCCACTCGGTTCACTCGTGCAAGCTCCCTACCTGAACCAGATGCTCGCGGTGGCCACGACGCTCGATCCCCTCATGCTGCTCGCGCGACTTCAGCGCATCGAGCGCCAGCTCGGCCGCGTGCGCACACAGCGTTGGAGCGCTCGGACCATCGACCTCGATATCGTACGGTTTGGTGAGCGTTCAGTGCAATCGCCTGCGTTGGTGCTTCCGCATCCGGGCCTCCCGCATCGCGATTTCTGGCAAAGGGAAGTCGAGGAGCTGGAACAGCTCCTGGAAGCGGCAGCGTGAAGGGACCGATCGTCGACCTGCCGTCGTGGGCGCAGGTGAGTGAGAAGCGTCGTGCGCACATCGGTCGCGTAACCGCGGTGCTCGACGAATGGGCCACGCAGTTGAAGTTGAAGAAGGCAGAGGCACTCGCATGGCACGATGCGGGGTTGCTTCACGACGCCTTGCGCGATGCGCCCGAGGAGATGCTGCGCGAGCTTGGCGGCGATCTCCCCGGCTTCGAGCTGGACATGCTGCACGGTCCAGCCGCTGCAGAATTCCTGCGACGACAGGGAGAGACGCGCACCGACCTGCTCGACGCCATTCGCTATCACACCGTCGGCTCATGCGAGTGGGGACGGCTGGGGAGAGCGCTGTACATGGCGGACTATCTCGAGCCCGGCCGCAAGTTTTCGCGCGCCGACCGCGCCTACCTCGCGGCGCAGGTGCCGCACGACTTCGAGCCGACCTTTCGCCAGGTGGTCCGC
>JAQBPV010000021.1 GCA_028287345.1 Gemmatimonadota bacterium | reverse complement strand
ACTTCGCTTTTCAGTGGAGGCGCGGGGAATCGAACCCCGGTCCGAAGCTAGATCGACCACAGGCACTACGTGCGTATCCCCCTGATTGATGTCTCCTACAGCTGGCCAGTGGGCAGCCCACCGCAGGATAAGCCCTCTTTGTTTTGCTCCGCCGCCGAAGGCGTACGTCGGAGCTAGCCCAGATTTGCGTTACCCATAAAGCCGCCCCGGGCGGGCTTCCTCATGGGCACTTGCAGGCCTAACTAAAAGTTAGGCGGCAAGGGCGAAGTTGTTGTTCGCAGTTGGAGTTTTCCCGAGTGTTTAACGAGGTGCCCGAGGACCTCGGCACGCGCCCACAGCTTCACCAGTCCCGTCGAAGCCAGTCGCCCCCTTACAAACTACTCTCACAACCTAAGCACTCAGCCGCCTCACGTCAACCACCAAAACACCTGACAACACACGCGACATCATATAGCTCAACTCGCTGCCCGGCCTTTAGTTGCAGGCTTTGCTCTCACGCAATTTCTGCCGTCGTGCTTCGCGATGTACAGCGCCTTGTCCGCCGCCGGAAAAAGCTGGTCCCGCACCTTCACCGTCTCCGGATAGGTCGCCACACCGAACGACGCCGTGCAGTGGATCTCGCTCGGCCCGTGCCGGATCGGCGTTCCCGCAATCCGGATCCGCAACCGCTCGGCGACCTCCACCGCATGCGCACTGTCGGTCTGGCTCAGCAGCATGGCGATCTCCTCGCCGCCGTACCGGACGCAGATGTCCACCGCGCGAACACCGTCCTGAAGCACCCGGGCCACATGACGAAGAACGGTATCCCCTGCCTCGTGACCCCAGGTGTCGTTCACCTTCTTGAAATGATCGATGTCCATCAACACCAGCGACACCGGATGGTTGTACCGATCCGCCTCGGCCAGGATCCGCGTCAACTGCTCGCCGAAGTGCATGCGGTTGAACAGGCCGGTAAGGGCATCGGTGCGCGCGCGGCGATCCACCTCGACGAACTGCCACGCCATCTCCAACGGGCCGGCGACGACGGCGCCCAGCACGGTGAGCGGCCTGGTGTCCTCGATGGTGAGTGCCCCGACCTCGTCGGCCTCGAGGACGAGGGCGCCGAGCACGCGGCCGTCTTTGCATAGCGGGATGATGGCGACCGACCCTGGCTCACGGATCACCCGCTGGGCACCGTAGAGCGCTTGACCTGAGGCGGCTCCTCGCGCGTCCTCCAGAACGTGCAGCTTTCCGGTCCGGCACACCTCGGCCACCACGCTCGCGGTGTCGAGAGGAGTCGGCGTGCGCAGGCCGGTGCCCTCGGTGGCGTAATGCAGCTCGCTGATCTCCGTGTCGCTGTCCCAGCGCACCAGCACAGCCCCACGAGCGCCCGAAACGTCGAGAGCAGTCTCGCAGAGCGCTCGGGCGAGCCCTTCGCCGCCACGGTCGCCCTGGAGCCGCTGAACGGCATCCAGCAGCGCCTGACTCTGACGCATGTGTCGGCCGTATCGCCGACGAACGCCGAGGAGATCGTTGAATGTCGCGAGCTGGTCGGCGAGCCTCGGCATCCACTCCTTGAGCGGACCTCGACCCAGCGCGAGTCCCTGCGCGTGCGTGAGGCTCAAGACGCCTAGCAGGTTTTCCTCGCGCTTCACACACGCGGCGGCGACGTGGATCGTCTCATCCTGACCGACGGTTTGAACGACCCCCGTCTCCGCCGACCACTGCACGAGCGGACCCCACTCGGCGAGGTCGAAGTATGCGGGGCGAGGCCCTTCGCTCGACCAGACCGCCGGCGAGAGCGAATCGCGATCGGATCGCCAACGCCAGAAGATCGCCTCTTCCGCGCCGGCGACGTCGCGAAAGTCGCACAAGAGTGACTGGAGCAACGTGCGATCGTGCTCGACTCCCTTCGCTTCGAAGTTGACGCGGACGTCGCGCCGCAATGCTTCGACACCTACCGACTGTTCGTCATCATTGGTGGGAAGCTCGGCATCGATCCGCGCGAGACGCGCGTGCGCCGCATGGAGATCGCGCTTCGATTGCTTCGCCTGGCGCAGCGCATAGCCCGCCGCAGCGAGGGCGGCGATTGCAAGTACGATGGCCGCGGCAAGCAACATTGAGGCGAGGGTCTCGACGAGCTAACGATGCAGTATGCGCGCTGCGGCGACCGCCGCGCCGAAGCCGTTATCGATGTTTACGACAGTGACTCCAGCGGCGCAACTGTTGAGCATCGTCAACAGAGGCGCCAGTCCGTTGAACGACGCACCATACCCAACGCTCGTTGGCACTGCGATCACTGGCACGCGCGCCAAACCGCCAACGACGGACGCCAAGGCGCCATCCATTCCGGCGACGACGATGATCACGCCCGCCGAATCGAGCACTTCGCGCCGAGCGAGCAGCCGATGAATGCCGGCGACACCGACGTCGTTCAGCCGCTCGAGACGACAAGCCATCGCGTCAGCAGTGACGGCCGCCTCTTCTGCCACAGGGAGGTCGCTCGTGCCGGCGGTGACGATGAGGACCGTGTCTTTCGACTTCTCAGCCGGAGTGCTCGCGCGAAGCAGTGCAGTCCGGCCGATGGGGTTGTACTCCATGTCGGAGAACGCGTCGCTGAGCGGAAGAACAGCGTCCGGCTCGACTCGAGTGATGAGCACTCCGTCGCCACGCTCGGCAATGCGTCGCGCGATGGCGAGGACCTGGTCGACCGTCTTTCCGGCGCCGTAGATGACCTCGGGAAAACCCTGGCGCAGGGCGCGGTGGTGATCGATCGTGGCGAAGCCGAGTGATTCGACGGGATCGGCCGAGAGTGAGTCGATGGCGCCGTCGACGGGAAGTGACCCTTCGGCAACGCGGGTGAGCAGCTCGCGCACCCGCTCGCGCCTCATGCGGCGTCCGCCTCCATGCCCTCGAGCGCATCGTCGCTCTCGGCTGCGGAGTTCAGCGACGCATACTTCTCGGCGTTCTCGAGGTAGTCGGCAAAGATGCCCTCGACTTCGCCGAACGACGTCACCGCATAGAGCTTCTTGCGCAGCTCGGCCCCGCCGTGCAGTCCCTTCGCATACCAGCCGAGATGCTTGCGGAACTCGATGGCTGCGCCGCGCGGGTCGGTCTCGTACGCCATGACCTTCCGCGCATGATCGAGCGCGATCGCGAACCGCTCCGCCACCGGAGGCGCGGGCCGCTTGGGCCGGCCGGCCATGAGGTCCTTCACCTGGTTGAAGATCCACGGCTGCCCATACGACCCACGCGCGATCATGATGCCCGCGCACTGCGTCTGCTGGTGCATGCGGATGGCGTCTTCAGCGGTCTTGATGTCGCCGTTGCCGAGCACCGGGATCTCGAGTGCGGCAGCGACGGCGGCGATCTCCTCCCAACGCGCGCTACCGGTGTACATCTGCGTCCGCGTTCGCGGATGCAACGCGAGCACGCGAGCTCCGGCGTCCTGGCAGCGAAGGCCGATCGTCACCGGGTCGCGCATCTCCTCGTTCCAGCCACTCCGGATCTTGCACGTGACCGGGAGGTGCGTTCCGGACGCGACCGAGCGGATGACCTGCTGCACGAGATCGAGGTCGCGCAAGCAACCCGAACCGCCATTGCGGCGAACGACCTTCTTTACGGGGCAGCCGAAGTTGATGTCGATGAACTCGGGCTGAAAGACGTCGGAGACGAAGCGCGCAGCCTCACCCATCGCGATGGGATCGGCGCCGAAGATCTGGACGCCGATGGGACGTTCGCCCGGTCCAAAGCTGAGCTTGTGCAGGGTCGCTTCGTTCTCGCGCCGAATGCCTTCGGCGGAGAGGAATTCCGTGACGACGACGTCCGCTCCATGCTCGTGGCAGAGCTGTCGGAATGGCGATTCCGATACGCCGGCCATGGGCGCGAGATAGAGGGGAACCTGAGCGTCGAGCGGGAACGGGAAGCGCATCGTTGGAACTTACCGAGGCGCGGAAGTCGAAGCAACGACTGCGTTTGACAATCACGTGCGCGCACGGGTACGTTTCGCGGTTCGATCATGACGACAGGTCGCGCCGCGGCCTCTGGCATTGCTCAAGCACCGGATCGGCGGATGGAACTGCGCGAGTTCTTCAGCGAAGACGCAATCAAGCTCGAGCTCGAGGGTGAGACGAAGGACGACGTCCTGAAGGAGCTCATCGGCTTACTCAAGCTGGACGAGAAATCCGAGGGCATGCTCTACAAGATGCTGAAGCGGCGCGAGAACCTCGGGTCGACGGGAATCGGGCGAGGCATCGCGATTCCGCACTGTCGATCGCTCGTCGTGAACAAGTTGCGCGTCGCCTTCGGGCGGAAGACGAAGGGCATGGACTTCAAGGCGATCGACGAGAAGTCGGTGAACTTCTTCTTCCTCATCGTCGCGCCGCCGCTCGAGGTTTCCAATCAGTACCTGCCGGTGCTCGGCAAGATCGCGCAGTTCTCGAAGGAGCCCGATGTTCCGCAGCGTCTCCTCGCGCTCACGGAGCCGGGCCAGTTCCTCGAGTTGCTGAAGGAAAAGGGCGTCTAGCTCCTCTTACGTAAAAGGCGAGCATGATGGATGTGACCCGAGCGATTCTGCGGCGATTTCCGTGACTTGAATCAAGTCAGGCAGTTGCTGTTTGACTCTCGGCGGTCCGGCTAGAACTGCAGCAAGACGATGAGCCCAAAGGTCAACACCATCGCGACGGCGAATGCGAGGAAGTAGGAGATGCCCACCAGCGCACTTCGCGCGACCGCGGCGCCGAGGCTGACCTCATATACCGTGCGCATCGCCTGGACGAAATAAACGAGGATCGCGGTGATGCCGATGAGCGTCGCGCCAACCTGGATCGGCACGATGTCAGTCACGCGACGCACCAGCATCAACGTGAGCACTAGGAACAGGAAGGCGTGCACGTGCAGTGCAAAGGCGAGGTGCTGCGGAAACCGTCGGCGGCACATGCGCAGCACGATCATCACGAGCGCGGCGAACAACGGCAGGAGCACGAACATCGTCTTGGGAATCGCCGCAGCGATGTGACGCGGTAGTGCGCTGCGATTTCGCATCGCGTTCGCGTAGTGCACTCCCCATACTCGGCCGACCCAGCGGCCGTGCAGTGCGAGCGTATCCAGCGCGGCCATCGTGGCGGTGCTGTCGGGCTCCTGAATGCTGATGCCGCCGATACGCGTCGTGACCGCGCCGCCCTTGCTGATGACGAGCTTCGGCTGCGGCACGAGGGCGCTGACGAAGAAGTACAACACGCTGCAGGCGAGGTAGAGTCGCAGCGGCGAGATGTAGCGTACGCGCTTTCCCGCGAGATACTCGACGGTGAGCATGCCCGGCTTGGTGACGAGCGCGCGGAAGGTCGTGACGAGCTTCCCATCCCAGTGGAGAAACTCCTCCGCCAGCTCGTGCAGGAATTCGCGGAGCGTGGGATCGGGATCGATGGCACGCTGGCCGCACTCCGGACAGTATTCGAGTTGCACGTTCGTGCCGCAGTTGAGGCACGGGTTCGAAGCGGCGACGGACTGCGGCGTCAACGACGATGTGAGGGCCGCATTGCGGCCGTGCAGCGCCAACGTACGACGACGTTCGCCCGAGCGCCGGTCCTCGCTCACTCCCACTCGATGGTGGCGGGTGGCTTGGAGCTGACGTCGTAGACGACGCGATTCACGCCGTCCACTTCCCGAATGATGCGATCGCTGATGCGCGCCATGACGTCGTGTGGGAAGGGATACCAGTCCGCCGTCATGCCGTCGGTGCTCGTGACGGCGCGCAATGCGACGACGTTGTCGTACGTGCGTTCGTCGCCCATGACGCCGACGCTGCGCACCGGAAGGAGAACGGCGAAGGCCTGCCAGATTTCATCGTACAGGTTCGCCTTCCGAATCTCCTCCAGATAGATCGAGTCCGCAAGACGAAGAACGCCGAGGGCCGGTTCAGTGACCGCGCCGAGGATGCGAATGGCGAGTCCTGGACCAGGGAATGGGTGACGCCCGACCATCTCCTCGGGTAGTCCGAGCTCGCGGCCGACGTTCCGTACCTCGTCCTTGAAAAGCTCGCGTAACGGCTCGATGAGCGAGAACTGCATTCCCGGCTTCAGGCCGCCGACGTTGTGATGCGTCTTGATCGTCACCGACGGCCCACCGGTCGGCGAGGCGCTCTCGATGACGTCGGGATAGAGCGTCCCCTGCACGAGGAACTTCGCGTTCGTACCGGCGCTCGCCGTCGCTTCCTCGAAGACGTCGATGAACGTGTGCCCGATGGCGCGCCGCTTTGCCTCCGGATCCTTGATGTCCTTCAACGCCGTGAGGAATCGCTCCGACGCATCGACTGTCACGAGCTTGATGCCCAGGTGGCGACCCATCGTCTTCTGCACCTGCTCTCGCTCATGCAGACGCAGCAACCCAGTGTCGACGAAGACACAGGTGAGCTGATCACCGATCGCGCGATGCACGAGCGCAGCAGCCACGGACGAATCGACGCCGCCAGACAATCCGCAGATCACCTGCGCGTCGCCGACGAGCGCGCGAATCTTCGACACCTCGTCGTCGATGAACGCGCCGGGTGTCCAGGTTGGCGTAGCATGACAGACGTCGAACAGGAAGTTGGCGATCACCTCGCCGCCGCGCGGCGTGTGCGCGACTTCGGGGTGAAACAACACGCCATAGATGGGACGCGATTCGTGCTCCATGGCGCCGATGGGATTCCCTGCGCTCGTCGCCGTGAGGCGAAAGCCCGCGGGCAGCGTCTCCACATGATCGCCGTGACTCATCCAGACCGTCACGTTCTCGTTGGCGTCGAAGCCGCGGAAGAGCACACTCTCGCGCACAGGACGGATCTCGTCGCGTCCGTACTGCCGCTGTGCGCCGCGCACGACTTCTCCGCCGTGCAGATACGCGATGAGCTGCATACCGTAACACACACCCAGCACCGGTGCGATTTCGAAGACAGCAAGGTCGGCGCTTGGCACGCTCTCGCCGTAGACGGAGTTGGGGCCGCCGCTCAGGATGATGCCGGTCGGCTTCCACTCGCGGATCCACTCGACGCTGCGCGTCGGCGGATGAATTTCGGAATAGACTCTCGCCTCGCGTACGCGGCGGGCGATCAGTTGGGTGAACTGCGAGCCATAGTCGATGATCAGGATTCGGCTTTGCGCCGTCATGTCGTCCAGTGCGCGGGGTCGAGGCTGAGGAATTCCACCGTCTTGTCGTCCAGGTCGAGAATCGCCGCCTTGGGCGTGCCGAACAGCCAGCCGCACGACTCGCCCGGATTGACGATGAGCGTGTCGCCACGCGACTTCATCTCCTGCTGGTGCGTGAAGCCGTGCAGCACGATGCTGTGCGCCTCGATGCTTCGTGGCTGCACGTCGCCGATGTCGTGGACGACGAGAATCCGCTGCCCACCCAGCTCGAAGCTGTGCGGCCCCTCGAACAGCTCGGCGCCGAAGCCGGCGGTCGCCTTGGCGAGCAGGCCCTGTGTGTCGCCGTCGTTGCGGCCGAACACACCGGCGAGCGACATGCTCGCCTCTTCAATGGGGCGCAGCGCGAAGGGCGCGCAGTAGTCTCCCGCGTGCAGCAGCATGGAGACGCCACCCTCCTGCATGATGCGGACGAATTCGGCGATCGCCGGAATCCGGTCGTGGCTGTCGGCCATCAATCCGACCCGCATCAGGCATCCCTCCATTGTGGGTCTTCGTGCTCGAGGTGCACGAGGTCTTCGTAGCGCTCGCGCGCTGTTGCCACCGCGAACCGGTCGCCGTCCACCAGCACTTCGACACCACGCGGACGCGTGTTGTAGTTCGAGGCCATCACATATCCGTAGGCCCCCACATCGTAGACAGCCAGGAGGTCGCCAGCGTTGGCATCGTCCATCTCTCGATCGAGCGCGAGAAAGTCTCCGCTCTCGCACACCGGCCCAACGACGTCAGCGGTCATCTGCTTGTCGGTGTCGTGCACTGCCTCGATCCGATGATACGCATCGTAGTGCGACGGCCGCAGCAACTCGGTCATCCCGGCATCCGTGATGAGAAACTGACGTCCACCGCTGCGCTTCCGATAGAGCACGCGCGTCAACAGCACGCCGGCGTTACCGACGATGAACCGTCCCGGCTCCATGAGCAGCGTGAGGCCGGTGGGCTGTACGCGCGACGTGAGCGCGTGCGCGAACCGAGTGAGGTCGGGCGGCTGCTCGTCGTCATAGCTGACGCCGAGACCGCCGCCGATGTCGAGATACTCGAGCGTGTCGATGCCATCCTTCTTCAGCTTGCCGAGCAGCTCGACGAGCCGTTCCGTACCGTCGAGGTAGGGATCGAGACGAAAGAGCTGCGAGCCGATGTGCATGTCGAGGCCAAGCAGCGTGGTATGCGGCAGCTCGGCGGCAACGCGCGCCGCGCCGAGCACCTCGTCGAATGGAACGCCGAACTTCGCGCCCTTCTCGCCGGTCTTGATGTAGCGATGCGAGCTGTCGACGGTGACTTCGGGGTTCACGCGAATGCCGATTGGCGCCGTAACGCCCAACTCACCAGCGACGCGATCGAGGAGCCGAATCTCCGCTTCGGATTCGACGTTGATCAGCAGCACTTGAGCTTCGAGTGCCTCGCGCAGTTCGCGCTCCGTCTTGCCCACGCCGCCGAAGATGACGTCCTTGCCGCCGAAGCCGGCGCGCATCGCGCGAAACAGCTCCCCACCGGAAACCACATCGACGCCCGCGCCGAGATCGCGCAGCACGTTCAGCAGGCCGCGATTCGAGTTCGCCTTGAGCGTGTAGTGGATCCGATGCGGCATCGGCGCGAGCGCCGCGTCGAGCTTCTGGTAGCGATCGCGCACGACGGACGTGCTGTACACGTACGCAGGCGTGCCCACCTCGGCCGCAATGCGGTCGAGCGACACGCCCTCGCATGCGAGCGCGCCGTCCACGCGGGAGAACCCGGAGGTCAGTACGCCTTCGCCCACAACGCCTCGTCGGTTGACGCCTTGCCGCAGCGGAGACACGTGGTCGGCGCCACGGCCGAACGGAATTCCTCGTCCGGAAGACAGCGAATCGTCGCCCTCGTCTCCTCCTTCACCCTTGCTTCACACGCGGCGTCGCCACACCAGCCGGCGTACACGAAGCCGCCCTTCCCTGCCATCAGCTCCTTGAACGCGTCATATGAGATCGGCGTGCGGACGCTGTTGGCTTCACGACGCTCGAGCGCCGCGGCAAGCATGTCGCGCTGCATGGCCGAGAGCGTGTCCGCGACGTCCTCGCCGAGCGACTCGAGCGACACTGAACGCTTCTCCTTCGTATCGCGACGCACGAGCACACCCTGATTGGCCGCGATGTCACGCGGTCCGAGCTCGAGGCGCAGCGGAATGCCGCGCAACTCCCACTCATAGTACTTCGCGCCGGGCTTCATGCCGTCGCGCCTGTCGATGTGAATCCGCAGGCGCGACGCCTCGCGACGATCCCACGCGCGCAGCGACTTTGCGAGGTTGTCAGCAGCTTCGAGTACAAGCGTACGCTCTTCATCGCTGCGATAAATCGGCACGATGACGAGCTCGATGGGCGCAAGCAGCGGCGGCACGCGAAGTCCCGCGTCGTCGCCATGTGTCATCACCAGGCCGCCGACCATGCGCGTCGACACGCCCCAACTCGTGTTCCACGCAAACTCCTCCGTGCCCGCTTCGCTCTGGAACTTGAGCTCGAATGCCTTCGAGAAGTTCTGGCCGAGGTTGTGCGACGTCCCCGCCTGCAGCGCCTTGTTGTCCTGCATCATCGCCTCGCACGCATACGTGCGCAGCGCGCCGGCGAACTTCTCGGAGTCTGTCTTCCGGCCCGTGATCACAGGCATCGCGATATAGCCTTCCATGAAGTCGCGATAGATGCCGAGCATCTGTCGCGTTTCCGCTTCGGCCTCATCGTGCGTGGCGTGCGCCGTGTGTCCCTCCTGCCAGAGGAACTCGGTGGTGCGCAGAAACAACCGCGTGCGCATCTCCCAGCGCACCACGTTCGCCCACTGATTGATCAAGAGCGGCAGGTCGCGATAGCTCTGCACCCACTTGGCGAACATCGAGTAGATGATCGTCTCGGAGGTCGGGCGAACGACGAGTGGCTCCTCGAGCTTCTTTCCGCCGCCATGCGTGACGACCGCGAACTCGTGCGCGAAGCCTTCGACGTGCTCCTTCTCCTTGTGGAGAAACGACTCCGGGATGAAGAGCGGGAAGTACGCGTTCTGGTGGCCCGTCGCCTTGAACATGTCATCGAGGGCGCGCTGCATGCGCTCCCAGATGCCATAGCCGTTGGGACGGATGACCATGCACCCCTTCACAGGGGAGTAGTCGGCCATCTCGCTCTTCAGCACGACTTCGTTGTACCACGCGCTGAAGTCCTTTGCGCGGGGCGTGAGCTTCTTGTCGTCAGCCATTCGATACGTTGTCGTTCGAGAGTGTCACGAATTCACGTGCGCCGCTTGCCTGCGCGGCCTTCTTCTGCTTGTTCAGCGACTGCGGACGCAGCGCGTACTCCACCGAGTGTCCAGCCGCGCGCAACCGCGCGGCTTCACTCATCACACGTTCGAGCGGCAACTCTTCGTCACCGGCGATCCAATAGTCCGCCGACGTGTCTTCCGGCTTCATCAATCCCTTCGCCTTGAGCAGCTCGCCGAGCACCACGTCGCCCATGCCGAATCCGAGTGCCGGCATGTCGGCGCCACCGAGCGATTGCAACAGCGTGTCGTACCGCCCGCCGCCGCAGATGGCGCGAAACTCACCGGAGCGATCGAACAGCTCGAAGACGATCCCGGTGTAGTACGCCAATCCGCGCACGATCGACAGATCGAGCTCGAGCCACGACTCGTCGCC
>JAQBPV010000003.1 GCA_028287345.1 Gemmatimonadota bacterium | reverse complement strand
GCGACGCTCTTCCAGCAGGTCATCGACCGATATCCGGACTCCGAGTTCGCTCCCGACGCGCTCTACTATCGAGCGTATGCTCTCTACAAGAGCGGGAATTCGAACGACCTCAAGTCGGCGGTGCTTGCGCTCGACCGTCAGGCAACGCGCTATCCGAAGGCGGGCACATTGAGCGACGCGAAGCTGCTACGAGCGAGCATCCTGTCGGAGCAGGCCAAGCGCGGCAATCCTGAGGCGGGCATCACCATCGCGATTGGCGGCCAGCAACTCAAGTCGGAAAATCGCTGCCCCACGGACGATGACGACATGCGTCTCGCTGCTCTCGAGGGCATCATGCAACAGGATCCGGATCAGGTGCTTCCGGTGTTGCAGAAGCTGCTCGAGCGAAAGGATGAATGCTCCATCCGCCTTCGGAAGAAGGCCGTCAACATGCTCGCGCAGACCAAGGAAGAAGAGCGCGCTGACATCCTGCTACGTGTCGCCAGTACGGATCCAAGCGCCGAGGTACGCCGCGAGGCCGTGGGCTATCTGTCGAGCGTGAACACTGAGCGCGCCGCCAAGGCCCTCGACTCAATTCTCTTCACCGCTGTCGACGCCGATACCCGCGACAGGGCCCTCTCTGCCCTCTCGCAGCACCGCAGTCCTTCGGCGCGCCTGTCTCTGCGCAAGTTCGCCGAGCAGACCAACATCCCCACCGAACTGCGAGTTCGCGCCGTCTACTACATCTCGCAGGGTCGTCGCACGGGAGACGAAGCCGACTACCTGCGCGCCTTGTACAACAAGACGGCAAGTCCGGAGATTCGTGAGGCGATCATCCAGGGCTTCGCCAATCAGCGCACGCCCGATCGCACTTCGTGGCTCCTCGGCATTGCCCGGGACAAGAGCCAGGAGATCGAGCTTCGCAAGAAGGCGCTCTACCATGCCGGCCAGACGCCCTCGTCATCTGGATCACCGTCCTACGCCCTCGAGTTGAAGGATCTGCTTCCGCTCTACGACGAGTTCAACGGACAGCAGGAGATGCAGGAGCAGATGCTTTACGTCTATGCGCAGCGGAAGGAAACGGAGGCAACCGACAAGCTGCTCGCCATCGCGAAGGCGGAAAAGAATACCGAGTTGCGCCGGAAAGCGGTTTCGTGGCTGTCACAGCGCAAGGATCCACGCGTGAAGCAGTTCCTGCTCGACCTGCTCAGCCAGTGAGGTAGCGATGTATCCGACGACCCGGTTCGCACTCGCGCTCATTGTTTTTCCATCGTTACTGACAGCGCAGAAGCCCCTTGCTGAACGCCTGCGCGGCGCCGGAACGCGCACCATCGCCTTCTCGGCGAAGGCTCGGCCCGATGCGTGTGGCGACGGCAGCACGTCGTACTCGGACGGCTTGAGCGGACCACGCACGCGGTACTACGATGGTCTGCTGCTGACACATGCGCCGTGGGACACTCATCTCGCGCCATGCGAGCCAGGGTTGATGCGCGTCTCCGTAAGGATGGTCGAAGGAAGTCCCAGTTGGCTGCGGCTCGCGGTGGGACCGTTGCCCGTACTCGGCGACACGGTGCTCGACCTCGGCCTGGTCTCCACTCGGGAAGCCGGCGAGTTTCTACAGTCCGTAGCGCGCGGCGGCGAAGGTCGCGCAGCGGTCGATGCGCTGATGCCCCTCGTGGTGCTCGACTCGTTTCCGCGATGGGACCTTCTCGCCGTCGCTGCGCGAGATAGCACGCGCATGCAACGCTATCGCCGGCGGGCGTCTGATCTCATGGCGCGAGCTGCGTCCGGAACACTGCCTGGCGAGAGCGTCGATGACGACGCGGCGGGCCTCAGGCGCGAGGCCGTGTACGCGCTCGCGCGCAAGCAAGAGAGGAACGAGGATCCCGTGCCGCAGCTGCTCGACATCGCGAAAACAAATCCTCATCGCGACGTGCGTGTCGCCGCGCTCTATTCACTTGGCCAGACGGGCGATGCGCGCGCGATCGATCTGTTCGCCTCGATGCTGCGAGGCCGTTAGAAGACCAGTACGGCCACGTCGTACAGGGCGTGCGTCCACGCAGTGATTCCGAATCCTCGCGTGAGGTACAACGCGCTGAACGCGAGACCGGCGAGAAAACGGAACACGAATGACTCGAGCTTGAATGGCTCGCCGAGCGATCCCACGTAGTGGAACGCCGAGAAGAGCAGTGCGCCGACGATCGTCGCGACGATGCCGGAGGGGAGCTTGCTGATGCCGAGCAGCCGCATGCCGTTTGCAATGAGCGCGACGATGACGACGCGGAACAGCAGCTCCTCATACAGACCGGCGCCGAGCGAAAGGGTAAGTCGCTCGACGACCGTGCCGCCGATTCCACCGGCGGCCAGGGAACGCAATGGACCGAGGAGCTGCATCGTCGCCGTGCCGATGACTACGCCGAACAACAGCGCGAGAACGACGGACTCGACGAGCATCGCGGCGAAGATTCCCGGACGTAGTGGCCCAGTGCTCTTGTCGCGGTAGACGAGAACGAGCGCGATGCCGATGACCAGCGCCATGAATACCATCGGTCCGCGCGGGCCGAGCAGCCACGAGAACAGTCCGGTGAGGATGACGTCCGCGCCGTTGCGGATGACACCGCCGCTCGTGCGCATGGGCGCGATGGCCTCGAGCGCTTCGTACAGCAGCAGCAATGGCAGCGCAAAGAGAAGGCTGTAGCGGTGTGAGCGACTGACCTGCCAATAGGAGCGCAACGGGCCGCGCAGAGAGTCGGCCATCAGCGGGGCGCCGTGGTCTTCCAGAAGTCGATGCCACCCGCCTGCTGTCCGATGTCGATCGTTGCCACCTTCGTGAGCGAGCGCAGGTCGATCACGTCCACCGCGCCTGGCTCGGATCCAACCCCCTCCTGTGTGACGAAGGCGTAGCGATCATCGGACGAGACGGCGAGTCCAGACGCGACGCGTCGCGTCGTCGGCACGCGCGCCGCTTCGCGGCCCGACGCGATGTCGATGATGGACGCGGACTTCCCCCGCTTGTTCGTCGTGACGATGTACTTCCCATCATGCGTGACGGCGACGTTGTACACGCCGTCGCCGGCAGGAATGCGGCGGGTCATCTGCCAACTGGCGACGTCCACTTCGACGATGTCGCTGCTCTTGTTGCACGCCACGAAGATCTTGCTGCCATCTGCCGAGGGCTGCACCCACGTCGGTGAGCAGCTGATATCGCCGGGCTTGGTGGGCTCCATGCCATGGCCGCTCATGTCATGCGCCGCGTGCGGGTCCTTCTTGATCACTGGAGCGCCGGGCATTCCCATCTCCTTCCCCTTTGTCAGGAGGAAATGGCGCGACACGCCGAACGATCGAGCGTCGATCTCGACGGCAAGATCGTCCATCATGCAGCCGGAATACTGCTTGGTGCCCTGCGGATTGATGCGCGAGCCGTGCGGCATGGTGCACGTCGGAATACGCGCAACCTCGACCATTTCGTCGGCGGCAACGACGGACATGTCCGACGGCACCATCTCGCCGTGGAGGTTGAAATTGACGACGTAGACGAAGGCACCGTCGGGACTGACGTGCGCCGTCGCCGGGAAGTTGCCGAGCATCACTCGACCGGCGAGGGAATCGTTCTTCGTCGCGTATTTCCAGAGGAACCCGAAGGGAGTGCCATGCGCGGTCGTGACGTAGTAGAACTGGCCGTCCGGCGACATGGCGACGCCGTGCGGGCCGTCGACATCGGCGGGCATGATTCCGGTGGTGTTGATGCGCTCGACCTTGATGCCAGACGGACCATACTTGATCAGCGCGATCTGGTCGTTGCCCTCGGACGCGGCAAAGAGCCAATAGTCCTTGTCGGGAATAGACGGGACGACGCTCGAGGACGCTGGCGCCGCGACCATGGGCGCAGCGACGCTTCCCGCGACGGGCTGCTGCGCGCAGGACGAGAGAATGATGGCGGCGGAGAGCCGCGCCAATTGCTTGCGAATGGACATGTTTGGGAGCTTACCGTGCGCGCTTGCGTCGAGGAACTCTACGTGACAATTTGAGTAAGAGATTCTGTTCGCCCGCATGTCGAACCCGAAATAAAGGAGGTGATCAATTGTCTACTGACCATCGTACGGCACGGATCGCCGTAACCATCTAACCTTTCTACTCGGTTAGACGACCAGCGACCCCGTGCCGCCGGTCAAGTACTGTGGGGCTTGTCGTGACCTTCGGGCGTCGCGGCAAGCCCCACAAGTGCTTTCCGGGTGTTGCTTCGCACCCGTTGCGATCTCGCCACACAGCGTGTGGAGCGAGTGCCACAGATTTGGACATAAACCAATAATCGCTTGGTTACGTTTTTTGTAAGCGGAGTCCTGACAATGAGTTGGACATTAAGACGATAGCGGTCTGAACTGGCAAACTGCTTGCCAAGGTAAAGCTCGACTATCCGAAGTGACATTGGAAGAGGGAATCCCATGCGTCTACGCGCAGGAGTTGCAGCCGTCGTCATCGCGTTCGGAGCACCTCTGGTCCAGGGAGCGGAAGCGCAGTTCCTTGTTGATCAGTCGCAGACCGCAGTAACGATCTTCAACGCGTCGGCGAATCGAATTGGACAGACCTTCATACCGGTCCAGAGCAACGTCGCCGGTGCTGGGGCGTTCGTGCGGAACCCCACCAATGACGCATTCACGGCGCTGCTCTCCGCAGAGCTGTGGTCCGGCGGAATCGCCAACGCGCCGGGCGCCACGCTGATCGCTTCGGGAACACAGACCTATACGCTGATCGGCGGCACTTCTGCATGGGTGGATGTCTTCTGGAATGCTGTAAGTGTGACGCCAGGGACCACTTACTTCCTCGATTTCGGCTCGAGCAATAGTCGCTCACGGTTCGGATATGTCTGCTGTGCCAACCCGCAGCTGGCCTATCCGGACGGCGAGATGTATCGAGGCAATTCGCCGAGCGCTGCCGCGCTGTACGCTCGCGTGGGAGAAGCGGATCTCACCTTCCGTGAGTTCTATGCGACGCCGGAACCAGCGAGTGCCGTGCTCCTCGCGACGGGCCTGGTCGGTGTCTTCGGAGTCGCGCGGCGCCGGAAAGCGTAAGAACGAGACCGACCCGCCAAATCCGAAGGGCATCCTCGCAGTGACGAGGATGCCCTTTTTTCTAGCTGCGTGGCGACTGCATGAGAATGCTCCATCTACAGGAAATCGGCGCGTGAGCTCCTTGCCGCGTCAGTTGCGTCCGGTGCTGCCAAAGCCGCCAGCGCGCTCCGTGGTGCGTGAGACCTGTGCTTCCGTCAGTACGACGGGCAGAAAGCGTGCGAACACGACCTGTGCGATGCGCTCGCCATGCAAGATCCGTCGCGCTACGGGCGCATCGTTGCGCACGATTACCATCCACTCTTCTGCGTAGTCGGCGTCGACGGTACCGGGGGCATTGGGGATGGTGAGCGCGTGCTTGAACGCTTGACCGCTGCGAGGACGCACCTGTGCCTCGACCCCATGCGGAAGCCGCGTACGGAAACCGAGCGGTATGAGCGCCATCTCGGCCGGACCAAGCGTGATGCCCCAGTCGTCACCTCCGAGGTCCGCAGCGAGCTCTCGCTGAGCGATGCCGTCCGACAGCTTCACTGTGCGTCCGCGCAGGTAGGCACGCAGATCGTAGCCGGCAGAGCCCGCCGTCGCGCGAGCAGGAATGACGACGTCGTTGTGCAGTCGCTCGATCACCGCATCGAGTGCAGAAAGTTCAGTCCCGTTGAGCGGATCGGTCATCTTCGTGGTTGATGTGTGTGAGATCACGAGCGGAAACTAGCGTGAAACACACAACATGCGGACTCGGCTGGCGATAGAAAAACTCATGCGTGCTCAGCGAGTAACCTTTGGGTTTTCGACGCGTATACACTGAGGCGCCAACACATAGGTCGCGCCCTTTCCTCGCCAATCAGGAGTCCTTCGCCTCATGTCCGTAGGTTCCGCGCGCCTGTCGATGGCGCTTCTCATTGCCGCTCCCTTTGCCGCCGCGCCGTTGAGCGCTCAGGGCGTGGAGTACGCGGCCGGCACGACCAGGTATCGCATCTCGACCATGACCAAGGGCACGCAGTCGAGCCCAATGGCGACGGGCAATTTCGAGGTGGGCCTGCAGCAGCAGGTCACCGTGAACCTGATGAAGCACGCGAAGGACACGGTGATGGCAACGATCACCATCGATTCCATCGCGCTCAAGAGCTCTGGGCCCGCGCCCGACGTGAGTAAGCTCGTCGGAAGGCATTGGGTCTCGCTGGTCTCGCCCACCGGCAAGTTCTATAGCACGAAGGCGGTCGACGGTGCCGTTGATCCGGCGCTGGCGCAGATCACGGAAGGCGTGTCGCACATCCTGCCCCAATATCGCGCCAACCTCGCGACGGGAATGACGTGGGCCGACACCGTGTCCGGCAAGCTGAACCAACAGGGCATGGACCTGGAGCGCACGAGCGTGACGAACTACAGGGTCGCTGGCGATACGACGATCGGTGGCCAGAGGGCATTGCGCGTCCAGCGGATCGCGAACGTGAAGGCGGCCGGCAGCGGCACCATGCAGAACACGCCGGTGACGATGGAGACGGTCGGCACCAGCACCGGAGCATTCTTCCTCACGCCAAAGGGCGTATACCTCGGCGGCACCAACACGGATGACGTGAACCTCAAGATCACGATCCTCGCACAGAACACCGAGATCACGATCAAGCAGATCGCGCAGACCACCACTGAGGCGATCAAGTAGGTAGTCAGGGGCGCTCGCGCTTCGCGCATCGCTTACGGGGCGCTCGCTGCGCTCGCTTATGGCAAGAGCCTGCAGTTTCTTCACGCACGGTCGAGCGAAGTAGTCACTGAAAGATCGAAACAAGGAAGGGGGCGCGGTCATATGACCGCGCCCCCTTCTTGTTGTCCGCTGGTGCTTAGTTCGCGCCGCCGAGCCAGTGTCCCAAGCGGGTCGAGAGCGGAGTGGTACGCGGGGCCGAATGTACCCGGTCCATGCTCGCCGCGGGAATCGTGCTGGCGAGTGAAGCACCTGGCATCGGTGGCGGCGTCGTGTCCCGCAAACCAGCCCACAGGGGCAACGAGACGCATTCCTTGAAGGCTCGACCCGAGCATGACTCACGCGCCGAGTTCTCGACGTGGCGCTGGACCTTGATGGGGTAGGCGCGGCAGTCGGGCGTGTTGGATCCGCGCACGCAGCCGTTGTAGTTGAGCAGCGCGATGCGGGTGACGTCGCCGGCATCGAGCGAATCGGCAGTTCGCTTGGCGAAGTGCTTCAGGATGTAGACGCCGTAACGAACGTTGGTCTCATCGTCCTTGAGATTCTTGCCGAGAATCGGTCCGAGATTGGGCGTCCAGAGGCGCGGCATGATCTGCATGAGTCCCATTGCACCGACATTCGACCGCGCGTGCGACTTGAATCGGTCGTTTTCCGTGAGCATCACGCCGAGGACGAGTGCAGGCGGAATGCGCCGGTGGTATGCTTCCCGCACCGCCACCGCGGCAATGGAATCTGCGCGCGATGGGTCGATCTTTCCGGTACCGCGGAGATCTGAGGCGAAGGCGTCGACGTCGCGCTGGAATTGCGGATGCCGCATTGCCAACGCCTCGGGAAGGCTGAGCCACGGGGCGCGAATGGACGCGGAGTCCAGATACGCCGCTGCGAGTACTCGTCCCGCGACGGGTGCCTGTCCGAGGAACACGGGATGTACCTGCGACGCCGTGAAGACGACGGTGCACGCAGCTACGATTCCGACGGCGAGCTGACGGACGATCGGTGCGAAACGAATAGAGCCTCCGGTCAGGCAGAACATCGGGCCGAGGCAGGCAGCCACCGGGGAGGCGGCGCCAATGAGTGATGGAGAACGGTAACAAGGGTTGCAGGAAATGACAAGCTCTGCTGCAACATTCGTTACACTGGCTTGGGGTTTCAAGGTGCCCAAAATGCGGCACTGTTCTTCCCTAGCGTGAGTTAATCCCGATACCCGAACCTGATCACGTGACCGACGCTCCGAAACCCATCCCCGCCGAAGGGATCTGGTCTGGCGACGTAGCCGACCTGCCGAACTGGGACGCCATGCCCCGCCGCAACCGGCGGCGCCGGCGTCGCGGCTCGTATCCGGTATGGATCAAGTATCTCGGATGGTCTATCGGACTGGCGGCCCTCATCACCGTCGCGCAGATCGCGTATCACGCCGTCCGGTCCGACCCCCGCGACTCGAGGGTGTTCGCGGAGCGGGAGCTGCAGCTGAGCGCCCTCAGGCCGAACGAGAAGGTCCTGGCCAAGGTCAGCGTCTGGCAGCGGCCGGCGATCGACTACTTCCGGCCGACGCGTGGTTTGCTCGTCCTCACCGATGCCCCGGGTGATTCGGTCAATCCGGTGGGCGGGCGGATCATCTACCTCGGGCTCCAGCCGCGCGATCCGCTCAGCCCCGCCGACGCGCCGCCGACCTTCGATGAGCGTGACTGGCCGGTGGACACGAGTGTTGCGCTCACGACCACGCGCACCCTCATGTATCTGTCGCCAGCCATTCGCATCGCGTCGGCAAGGGAGCATCTGACGCTCGGCATTCCCTCCCCCGCAGCGATCGACGCGGACACTCTGATTCGTGCGCTGAACAAGAAATACAGCACCATGCGGGCGATCGGCTGGCAGCGCCGCGAGGCTCGCCGCGCGCGCGACCGGGCGCGGCTCGTCGGCGTGCACGAGGGCCGGCGCGAGTGGTACCACACGGTGCGTCGTGGCGAGGCGCTGGCGTCCGTTGCAAAGCTCTACGGCACGACCCCTGAACAGATCCGTGCCCTGAACGGCATCACAGGCGACAGGATCCGGATCGGGCAGCCGCTGAAGGTGAAGGGATGGACGAAGTCGCCGGTGGCGTTTCCGCCCGGAATTGTGCCGGATTCTACGCCAGGCAACAGATAAAGCGGGGCGCTTCGCTTGCGGGGCGGGCGCTGCGCGCGCTTATGGCAACTGCCAACTACTGAACGCTTAGTTTCGCCTGGCCATCGAGAATCACTCGCAACACGAACGCCGTACCGCTGGTCGCCAGGCCGGCGATGCGAATGTCGTCGACAGTGCCGGAGACCGAGACACCGGGAGCAAGTGGCCGGTTGAGCTGCGCCGAAAGCTGATGACGCAACGAGTCGAGCTGCATGCCGACGTCGAGTTGGCCGTGACCGGTGGCCTGATCGAATGCGCGCTTGATGCGATATGAGCCGAGCGTCGCCTTGATGCGGCTCATCGCGTTGTCGCTGGCCTACGTGTACTTCGGATCCGAGACCAGCACGCGACGGGTCGCCGCATCGTACTGAACGCGGCCGAGGAGATAGAGATCGCCGCGAACGGTGCCGTGCACGACGACGCGGACCACCGCCGTGTCGCCAACACCCCAGATCTTCACGTCGTCCACCGTGAGGTCCTTGCCGGCGATCTCCCCCTTCATCAGCTGCGTAACCTTCGCGCTGAGATCAGCGAACGGAAGCTCGATATCGACCGGGATGTGAATGCCGCTGCCTGTCGGTGGCGCGAGTCCGAGCGTCGGGAGGGGTCGTCGATCCCCAGCTGGTCGTGCGCCAATCGACGCGCGTGGCCGACCGGTGATGACGAGTGCCGTGGTCAGCGCATCGCCACGGCCGAGCGGCCGAGCGAGCGCGATGTTCTCGGGCTGCATGCTGAGCCAGACGGTGCTTGCCGAGTCGAGCGCGATAGGCTGAAGCAGCGCGCGCCACAGCGAGTCGGCGGAGGGACGCAGATCGGCGAGCGCCGGAAGCGCGCTGTCGAGCTGCTGCTTCAGCTTCTCGAGTTGACCGTCGACGATGTGGCGCATGAGCGGCGTCGCGTCGAGCTTGAGCACCGTGACCTGACATGGGTCAGGCAGCGTGGCCGCGAGCGACGTGTTGCGCGAGGCGAGTCGCCAGTCGTTGCGCCAGTAGAGCGCGGTGGCAGCACGCAACTCGGCGCGCTTCATCTCCTCTGGCGCATAGCCGCAGCTCGCGAGACCTGGCATGCCCACGAGCGCGACGCGTCCACGGTATCGCAAGCGCGCGAGAAGCTCCACGCGATCGCCATTCATGCGAAGCTCGAGCGAATCGCGGCGATAGACGTACTGATGACAGAGGGCTCCGCCGAGCGCGATGCATTGCGACCGGGTGAGCGAGTCGGCAGCGGGAAACTGCGCCGACATCACGCTGCGAATCTTTCCCAACGAGATGGAGATCGGGAGCACGATGACCGCCGGCTCGGCGGGCGGCAACATCGCACCCGTGCGCGGCTCGAGGTTGGGCACCGGAACGGCCAGCTGTCCACCGCATGCGGTCAGGACACCAGCGCCGGCGAGGGCAGCGACCAAGCGCTTCATCACCATCACGCTCCGACGATGCCTCGGCAATCGCCGAAACCGATGCGACGAAAACCGTCGCGCTCGCACCAGCCGCGCATGATCACTTCGTCATCATCCTCGAGAAAGCGGCGGACTTCACCGGTCGGCAGGGTGAGCGGCTCACTACCGCGCCACGTGCGCTCGAGCAGGCAGCCGCGCGAATCCTTCGTCTCGCCACTCACAGTGCCGCTGGCGAGCAAATCGCCCGGTTCGAGGTTGCAGCCATTGCTGGAGTGGTGCGCCAGGAGTTGTGCTACGGTCCAATACATCGATGTGAAGCTGCCGAGGCTCACGCGCATGGGCGCCATGCCTTCGTCGCGCATACGTGCGGACGACAGCGACACCTCGAGCGTGATGGCAAAGGCACCTGCGCGCTGGTTCGCGTCGTCGTGGAGATACGGAAGGGGCGCCGGATCGCCGGTTGGCCGCGAGTACGCAGGAGCGCGGAAGGGCGCCAGCGCATCGAGCGTCACGAGCCAGGGCGAAACCGTCGTGGCGAAATTCTTGGCGAGGAAGGGACCGAGCGGTTGGTATTCCCATGCCTGGATATCACGCGCCGACCAGTCGTTCACGAGGCACAGACCGGCGAGATGTGATTCGGCATCCGCTATCGCGACAGGATGCCCAAGCGCATTGCCGGCGCCGATGAACGCACCTACCTCGAGCTCGTAATCGAGCCGGCGCGTTGGACCAAACGTCGGGGCGTCGGCGCCGTCGTCGCGCGTCTGACCGCTGGGCCGCTTTACGCGTGTGCCACTCGCTACGAGCGATGATGCGCGACCATGGTAGCCGATGGGCACCCACTTGTAGTTCGGCAGCAGCGCGTTGTCGGGGCGGAACATGCTTCCGACGTTGGTCGCGTGGTGAATGGACGCGTAGAAGTCGGTGTAGTCGCCGACACGCGATGGGATGAGCATCTCCGCCTCGGTCATCGAGACCAGGATGGCGACGCGAAGCCGTTCTGCAGCGCGGCCTGGCTCGCCATCGTTGCGCAGCAGAGCGCTGGCACGCGCGCGCAGGGCGCGCAACGTAAGCCTTCCTTCGGCGAGAAGTGCGTTGAGCGACCCTTCACGCTCGCATTCGTGAATGAGTGCCGAGAGGTCGTCGTCGTCGAGGAGCCCCTGCTCTGCTACGGCGACGAGATCGAGGATCTGATCGCCGATTGCCACGCCGGGCCGATCCGAACGATTGGCTGCGCGGAAGATCCCGAGCGGGAGATTCTGGATGGGAAAGTCGCTGGACGGCGACTGAGCAGACGAAACCCAGGACGCGAGGTCAGCACGATGCGTGTCGTCGATGGTGAGCGTCACAGCAACCCGAGCTGATGGAGGTCGTCGATGGGCTCGCGAAAGGAGCAGGAGCCGAAGGCAATGGCAAACGAGGTGCGGATATCCGCAAGACGCTGAATGTCGATCTCTTCGTCGTGCCAGCGAATGGCGTCGTCAGTGAACCGGAGCGACGACGCATTGCGCTCTTGCACGAGCTCGAGCAGCTGACGCTCGGGAAGACCCTCGAGTGCAAAGGCGGCCGTGAGAAAGACGTTCAGGAATCCGAACATCTCTCCCTGTGGCGCATTTGGCGCATACGTGAGCCGGTAGCAGTCGCGCAGGGGATGGTGCAGACCCGCCGTCGCCTTGAAGGCGAGCTTGCGTTCGGCGCAGCCGCGGAGAAAGCGCACGATCTGCGCTGCCAACGGAAATGCGTCCTCGGTGACGCCACCCGTCCGCATCTTCGCCCGGGCTCCGGCGCGCGCGACGGCATCCAGATAGGAAGACGAATCCTCAGCGAGCGGGAATTCCACGTAGACCGTGAAGTCACGCAGCGTGTCAGCGAGACCTGCAATTGCCTCGGCCGACGTTGCGCGTACCTCGACGGTATCCACGATCAGCGTGCCGTGCGAAGACGCATTCCACGCGGCGATCCGCTCGGCGTCGTGCGATGCGTCATCACCCACGAGTGCACTGATGCGCCACGTACCGTGTTCGCCATTCTCACTCGGCGGGGCAACGTCGGAGAGCTCTCGCAGGCGCGCGACCGGCACGACGAGCCTGCCGAGTGCCCACGCATCGGGCGAGTGGCGATACGCTGCGTAGTTTGCCGCGACCTCGGCCATCGAGAGCGCGGCGGGAGGAAAGAGTCCCGCGTAGTCCACCAGCCCCGCGAGCAGGATTCGCAGCGAGTCTGGTGGCATCCGATCGGTGTGGTTACTTGGGCGCGAGAATGGACCCGCGGCACTTCGGAGATCCGCACCGGCAGGCATAGAACTTCTCGTCCTCCTCGGTGTGCTCGTCCGTGCGCTCGTACTGATAGTCGTAGAGCAGCTCCTCGCCGGCCTTGATGTTCTTTCGAGCGTCGATGAAGATGCGCTTGCGTTCGTTGATGGCTTCGGCGTTGCCGTCGCACGAGTGGTTGATGAAGCGTGCGTCGCTGCCGTTTACCGCACCGTCGATGCAGATCTTTTCGTCGACGGTGAAGAGGAACGTGTGATGGCGCTTCATGTTATCGTCGTCGTACCGCTTGTCGGCAGTGCGCCACGAGATGCGTTGTCCGAGATACTCGATGATCCGCGTGCCCTTCTTGATGTTGCGCGTGGCAAACGCACCCGTGCCCTGGATGGCCGACGTGCGAAGCTCGACGTAGGGATTGGGCTCTTCCTTCCACGGATAGCGGGCGTTGATGCCGCGCTTGGCCACGGAGCGCGATGTGCCAGCCTTGCGTGTGGCAGCTTTCTTCGTGGAGGACTTCGGTTTCTTCTTGACGTTGGTCTTCTTCTTTTTCGTCGTTGCCATCAGGTGAGACCGGGACGCGTCTTGAGGTACGATGCGGCGGCGTGGCGCAGTGCCAGCAGCGCGGAAGCTTCCAGCTCGTACTCCATCTGCATCGAGCCGAGCTTGATGGCGGTGTGGTTGCCGGAAACGCGCTTGCCAAGCTTGTCGGAGCCGGAGTGGCGACGGTCGTACTCCCGGCTGGCGTGCCAGAGCGTATTGGCCTTGTGCCACCACTCCTCGTCGCGATTCGGGATTACGTTGGCGGCAGCCTGGGAGTATGCCTCGGCGAGCTCGACGAGCGACTTATCGCACATCTTGCACAGCGCGTCGAGATGCTTGTGCTCCAACTCCGGCTCTTCGGTTTCCGACAGCTTGGCGGCGCGGTCGTGCTGGCGGCAGCACTCGAGCGCGGCACGATACAGGGCATCGGCGCGGTTGCGCACGACGATCATCGGATCCTGCGGCGGTGCGACTGTTTTCTGGCGAGACGCGTTAGGCATGACGATCCAATCAGAGACCAACAGCCGCGCGGTCGCGCGGCCATGGCGAAAGATCATCACGCACGCCGTCAACTCCAAGGGCTTGCGCTACAGGTAGCCCATCGCGGTGAGGGCTTCGTAGCGGCGCAGCGGTGACGACGGGTAGTCGGTGCCAGCACCGTCGAGGCGGTAGGCGCGGCCGGCGAACTTCACGGACGATGCGACCTCGATTGCGGCTTCCCACGCCGTAGGAATGGTGTAACCGAACGCGCAGGCGAGCAGAAGCGCGTCGCCGTAGTAGCCCGCGGTGAGCAGTTGATCGCCCTCTCGATAGACATCATACGGGTAGATGTTGCGCGAGACGGCGGACGGATACTGGACGACCTTTCCTGCCACGGGATGATCCATGTACAGCGTGATCGACGCGCCGAACCCCGGTGCGAAGTCGGGGATGAACGTGCCGTTGGCGAGCGCTGCGAACGTCTCACCCAGCGGTGCGCGGTTGAGATTCCAAAGGAGGTTCGGATGCGCGTTGTATCCGAAGCGCTCGCACTTCTCGAAAAACCAGATGCCGTCGCGCGACACGATGAAGTTTGCATCGCCGAACCCGGTGTAGTTCATCTTCCGGTACTCGGGAAAGAGCCGGCCGACACTCTCCTGCACGATGCGGCTCTCCAGCGGCACGACGAAGGTGAAGTCGAACGCGCACCCGCAGAAATCCCCGAGGTCCCCGGTAAGCTTGCGCTTGGATTCCAGCGCCATGAACGCGAACACGGGCTCCCCGTTCTGGAACCAGACCTCGACGTTGGTCTCGATGCCGTCCTTCACCTCCTGCAGAACGAACGCGGCGGTGTTGGTGAGCGTCTGGAGATGCTGGCGAAGCTCGAGGTTCGCATCAGCGGGATTGTCGCTCTGTGGCAGCCAGGTCTCGTAGGTTTCGCCGACGTCGGGTTTGTAGGCGTACGCGGTCGACGCGTTCTCCTCGAGAAAGGCGAGGGCGAGTGCCTTGTCGCTGAACGGCCGCGAAAGGGGTGGCTGGAGTCCATACGCACCAACCAGGGTGAGGCACGCGTCGCGATCGTGCTCCATCGTATCGGCGTAGCGTCCACCGAGGAAGACGCGAAATCCCTCGCTGCGCAGCAACTCGTTCGCGTCGACGGAGTGGTTCTCGTCCCAAAGCCAGACAGCGTCACGCCACGACTCGCGATCGCGAACGACATCCGCGAGCGGCTGCTTCGCGACCATGCCGTTCCCCACAAGTGCGTAATTCTCCTCCAGACGTCGGTCATCGGTGCCGGCAAAGGCGACCACGACCTCATGCCCTTCTTCCTGAAGGCGCAACGCGAATCCGAGTCCGGCAAAGTGCCGTGTGGCGACGACGAAGCGCATGTCGAGAGTCTGCGAGTGAGAGTAGAGCACGCTCGCCTTTCGCACGCGGTGTGCCGCCAGCAACGCTCGAGGTGTCCGAGCGTCGAACGACGGGGGCGCCGCATGACGCATGCGCAGCTGACGGGGACCGTCACGGTCCAGTAGCGCGACTTACCGCGTGGCGCCGCGCATCGTCGCCGTGCAGCCGGGAAACACGGTGACGGGACCGCCCGCGATGTTCATCCCCATTGCGAACATAGCGGGCAAGCTGCTTCCCTGGGCCCTGGTCACACTCAGATCACTGCGCGCTCGCCTCGGCCCCGCGCGGCCACGGGCCAGCTGGTCTCGAGCACGTCGCCACGGATTCCATAGACGAAGTCGTTCAGGTGTACGACTATGCAGACGTGGTTCGGAATCACCCTCACTCGCTCCCCTACCCTGGGACGCCACGACGACTTCGAGAGATCGAGAACGCCGTGCTCCTCCGACATCCGCTCGACGAGTACCTCCGGATGCTCGAGCAGCATCCCAAATCCTTCGCCCGGCGCGCCGCGCACGGGCTCGCGGCCGAGTGCTTTCGTCCCAGTATCGATCACCGCCTGTCCGGGCACTGCCGTCGAGATGACGGTGGCGAGCACCGTGAGCGCGCAGTCGTCCCAACCGCACGCGCCGATCGCAGCCGTCGTGCGGTCGTTGTAGACGTAAGTGCCGGGCCGAATCTCCGTCACACCCTCGATCTCGTGTGAGCGCCAAAGCGTCGGCGTCGATCCGCCACTCACGACGCGAGCGCTGACGTCGGCCGCATCGAACTTTCGCAGCGCGCCAGTGAGCGCAGCGCTCAACTCGGCGAGCTTGGCACCCTGGTCGTCTGGCGCTTCGCGAACGTGACCGGGATAGAAGGCGATGCCGGCGAAGTCGAGCGATGGTTCCTCGCGCACGCGACGCGCGAGTGCGATGGCCGTATCGATGACCGGCACGCCGACGCGATGCATGCCGAGATCGAGCTCGACGTAGACACTCACCTTGCGACCCGCGCTCGCCGCCGCGCGCGACATCTCGGCAATCGCCTCGGCGGAATCCAGCGCAACGGTGAGCGTCACGTGCGCAGGCAGCGCGGCGAGGCGGTCGGCACGCGGCGTGCCAACGGGCGGATAGGCGACGAGGATGTCGCTGCCCGCATCGGCCATCACGCGCGCCTCGTGCGGGGTCGCACACGTGACCCCCACGGCGCCGAGCGCGAGCTGTTGCGCGGCGACGCGAGGTGACTTGTGCGTCTTCACGTGTGGGCGCAGCGCAAGGCCGTGCTCCTTCGTGTAGGCGGCGGCGCGGGCGAGGTTGCGCTCCATCCTGTCGAGATCGACGAGGAGAGCGGGCGTGTCGAGGGAGGCGAGAGTAGTCACGAGGGGAAAATCGGCTGCGAGAGACGGTTGAGCAAGCGCTTTACCAATTGAAGCCGAGGGCGCATGATATCACCCGGTTCGCCAACCTCCACCAAGGGACTCATGCGCCACATCACTCGTGCGCTCGCCATGCTCCTCGTCGCGGCGCCGCTCAGCGCGCAGCAACCGGCCGCGCCGGCCGTGCGCATGGCAGCCAGCAGCTTCGCTACGGTCGAGGTGCACATCGACCAGCGCCTCATCGAGGGCAAGTGGTATGCGGAAGACGCGAGTCTCACGGGGCCGTCGCGCATCGCGATCGCGTACGGACAGCCGCACGCACGTGGGCGGAAGATCGAAGGCGGTCTCATTCCGATGGACACCGTCTGGCGGTTCGGCGCGAACACGTCGACGACGCTGCACACCGACAACGACATCACACTCGGCGGCACGAAGCTGCCACATGGCGACTATACGCTCTACATCCTCTACTCGAAGAGCGGATGGCAGCTGATCATCAATCGCCAGACAGGCGGCTGGGGAACGGAGCACGACGCGAAGTTCGACTTCGCGCGGATTCCACTCACAGCGAAGACACGCACCGAGCGCGAGGAAACGCTGACGATCTACCTCGCGCCCGAGTCGGCTCGGCCGCAGTCGGGATACGCGGATCTCAGGGGAACGATGCGGATCGTCTGGGGGACGACGGAGCTTTCGACTGGGTGGACGGTGCCGGTGAAATAGGAAGCTGAGGAGGACAACTACGCGTTCCCGCCAAACGCATGTGCGATGATCGCCTGCGCCTCGGATTGAATGCGGCGCAGGTGCGCCTCATCGACGAAGCTCTCGGCGTACAGCTTGTAGACGTTCTCCGTGCCTGACGGCCGCGCCGCGAACCAACCGCTGTCGGTGGAGACCTTCAGTCCGCCGATGGCAGCGCCGTTGCCGGCGGCCGTCGTCGCGAGGTTCACGATGCGCTCACCCGCGAGCTCTGATGCGGAGATGTCTCGCGGCGACAGCTTCGAAAGCACGGTCTTCTGCTCCGGTGACGCCGGCGCGTCGATGCGCTCATAGACCGGTGCACCGAGTTCCTTCGTGAGCTCTTGATACAGCTCGCCGGGATCCTTGCCCGTCACCGCCGTCATCTCTGCAGCAAGCAGGCCGAGGATGATGCCGTCCTTGTCAGTGGTCCACACGGAGCCGTCGCGGCGTAGGATCGTCGCTCCTGCGCTCTCCTCGCCAACGAAGCCGAGCTTGCCCGACATCAGCCCGTCGACGAACCACTTGAAGCCGACCGGCACCTCGTAGAGCGGACGTCCCAACTTCGCGGCGACGCGATCGATCATGTTGCTGCTGACGATCGTCTTCCCGATGCCCGCCTGCGGCGACCACTGCGGACGGTGCGTGAAGAGATACGATGCCGACACCGCGAGGTAGTGATTGGGGTTGAGCAGCCCCGCGCTCTTCGCGACGATGCCGTGGCGGTCGTGATCGGTGTCGCAGCCCCAGGCCACGTCGAACTTGTCGCGCATGCCAATGAGGCGCTGCATCGCGTACGGCGACGAGCAGTCCATGCGAATGCGCCCATCCCAATCGAGACTCATGAAGCGGAAGGTCGGATCGACCTCGTCGCTCACCACGGTGATCGGCAAATTATAGCGCGAAGCGATCTCGCCCCAGTAGGCCACCCCTGCTCCACCGAGTGGATCGGCGCCGAGTGCGATGCTGGCGCCACGAATCGCATCGAGGTCGATGACCTTGGGCAACTCGGCCACGTACGCGTCGAGGTAGTCGTAGGTATGCGTCGTTCCAGCCTTGCGCGCACGCGCGAGCGGAACGCGCTTCACGCCACGCAGCTCGTGCTCGAGCAGCGCATTGGCCCGGTCCTGAATCCATCCCGTGGCGCTCGTGTCGGCAGGACCGCCATTGGGCGGGTTGTACTTGAACCCACCGTCCTCGGGTGGATTGTGCGAAGGCGTGATCAGAATGCCGTCGGCAAATCCGTCGGTGCGACCCTTGTTGTAGGCGAGGATCGCGAGCGACACCGAAGGCGTGGGCGTGTATCCGCCGCGCGAGTCGATCATGACGTCGACACCGTTCGCAGCGAGCACCTCGAGCGCACTGCCGAATGCCGACTCGGAGAGCGCGTGCGTGTCGATGCCGAGAAACAGCGGTCCGTCGATCTTCTGCTGTACACGGTAGAGACAGATCGCTTGCGTGATGGCGAGGATGTGCCGCTCGTTGAACGAACAGTTCAGCGACGTGCCGCGATGCCCAGACGTGCCGAACGCGACGCGCTGTGTCCGATCCGCGACGTCCGGATGCTCCGCATAGTACGCCGACATGAGGCGCGGGATGTTCGCGAGATCCTTGTGGTCAGGCAGTTGTCCAGCGCGCGGATTCACTTTCATTTGTCGGCGGAGAAGGGGCGAATTGCGGCACCGCGAAGATGCAGCTTACTTGCCACCGCGTCGATGTGCGGGCGCCACGAACCGCTCGGCGACCGCCAACATGCCATCCACCAGCAGCGCGAGCGCCGCCGCTGGAAGTGCTCCCGACAGCACCATGCGTGAGTCGGCCAGGGCGAGTCCGGCGACGATCGGTTCACCGAGCCCTCCTGCTCCGATGAACGCGGCAAGCGTCGCCGTTCCGACGGTGATGACGGCCGCGGTGCGAACTCCGGCCATGATCACTGGCGCGGCGAGAGGTAGCCTGACCTGAAGCAGCCGTTGGCGGGGCGTCATTCCCAGGGCTTCGGCCGCTTCGACGGCGTCTGGATCTGCGTCGCGGACGCCGTTGAACGTGCCGCGCACGATGGGGAAGATCGCGTACAGCCAGAGTGCCACGAGCGCCGGCACGACGCCGACGCCGAGGAACGGAATCATGAACGCCAGCAGCGCAATGCTCGGAACTGTCTGGATCACACCGAACGCACGAATGGTGGGTTCGGCCAACCGTCGCGAGCGTTCGAGTGCAAGTCCGAGGGGAATTGCGACGACGATCGCGGCGAGCAGAGCACCCAACACGAGCGCGAGGTGACGCAGCGTGAGCGTCCAGAGCGCGCTGCGCTGCGCCCATAGGTAGTCGACGAACGACTGCTTTCCACTCGCCGAACGTTCGCTCGCCGCGGCGCCAGAATCGGAACCGACCAGCCCCAACGCGCGGAGTTCAGCCGCCGCGACAGCTTGAACGGATTCACCATCCACCTCGACGCGCCGGTTGAGCGCCCGCATCGTCGCTTCGTCGAGACGTCCGCTCAGAAGTGTGAGTGCGGCCACGGCATCCGGACGAGAGCGAGCGAGTCGAGGCCCCACGAGAGCCGCCGCTTCGTATGGCGGAAAGAAGCGCCGGTCGTCCACAAGCGTCACGAGGTCGTAGCGTGCGAGCAAGCCGTCGGTCGAATAGCCGTCTACGACGTCAACCGCGCCGGATGCCAACGCCTGATACTTCACGGCGGGCGCCAGCGGACGCACCGCCTTTGGCGACAGCCCGTAGACGCGTCGCAATCCGGCGAGTCCATCGGCACGCCCAATGAAATCGGGAGTGAACCCCGCCGTCAGCTTCGGCGCTTCGCGGGCGAGATCGGAGAGCGTGGACAGATGCAGCCGCGCTGCGGTTTCGCGCGTCACAGCGATGGCATACGTGTTCTGGAAGCCAAGCGGCGGCAGCCACCGCACGCCATACGCATCTCTGAAACGACGCACCACATGCGCGAAGACTCGGCGCGGATCGGCGATCAGCGAGTCGGTGAGCGAATCATGCAGCACCGCGACCAGTCCGGTACCCGTGTACTCTGGGTACACATCGATGGCGTTGGTGCGGAGAGCGGAAAATGTGATGTCCGTTGCGCCGAGTCCGGGTTGCCGCGCGACAGCAATTCCACGCGATTCGAGGAGCTGCGCGAACAGCTCGCACAAGAGATACGACTCCCCGAACGGCTTCGATCCGACGACGACAGGCGCCGCCGTCTGCGCGGAGAGCGTCGTCGCGAACAACGTGCAGCCGACAGTGATTGCGAAACGCCGAAGCCCTTTCACGACGCGACCAGGCTGGACGCAACCGCCATCGCACGCTCGACGAGCATCGCGACATAAGGAGTGGCCGGCGTGCGCTGGAGATCGGCCAGCGTTCCACGCTGCTCGATTCGACCTTCATGCATCACCACGATCTCGCTCGCCAGCCGCGCCGCCTCGGCGAGATCGTGCGTCACCAGCAGCGTGGTGACCTCGAGCGCAGCGCGCATCGCGGCAAATGATGCCTGAACGTCGGAACGCGTGATGGCGT
Source organism: Gemmatimonadota bacterium (assembly GCA_028287345.1). Lineage (GTDB taxonomy): Bacteria > Gemmatimonadota > Gemmatimonadetes > Gemmatimonadales > Gemmatimonadaceae > AG11. The sequence goes on along the minus strand of JAQBPV010000003.1, from coordinate 38,661 downwards.
CGAGAGCGCCGAATGGCTCGTCGAGCAGGATCACGCCGGGGCGCGCGGCAAGCGCACGCGCGAGCGCGACTCGTTGGCGCTGTCCTCCCGACAGCTCGTGCGGGAATCGATTGGCGAAGCGATCGGGCGCGAGACCAACGAGCGTGAGCGCGGTGAGCGCAGCATCGCTCGGAGCGGTGTCGCCAAGCAGTGTGGGAACCAGCGCGACATTGCGCAGCACGCGCCAGTGCGGAAGCAGACCGCCATGCTGCGGCACGTACCCGATGCGTCGCCGCAGCTCGGCGACGGCTTCGGTGGTGACGTCGACACCGCCGACAGCTATCGTGCCGCGCTCGGGTGTCACCATGCGGTTGAAGCAGCGGAGAAGCGTCGTCTTGCCCGATCCACTTTCACCAACGAGCGCCACGGCACTGCCAGGCGCAACGTCGAGCGACACTTCGCGCACGGCGATCAGATCGCCGTAGCGGCACGTGACGTCACGTGCTGAAAGCGCGAGCGGCGCTCGGAGCACTACCGCTCTCCGCGCTCGCCCTCGCGAAGAACGTTCGCCTTTTCCGAATGCGTTCCGATGCTCACCGGCTGCGCGGCGCCGGCGCCGAGCGAGCGTCCGTTCTCCGACATCACGCGCGTGACGAAGCGCTGGCCTTCGCCGATGCGTTCCACTTCGATGGCGATGGACTCCACGGCGTGGTCGAGGCGATTGAGCCGCTCGGCAAGCTCCTGCGGGAAGGCGACGACCGCCCCCGAGCCGCGCTTCCACAGCCGGCGTGCGTACGCGATGGTGAGCGGAAAGAGGACGACGAAGATGAAGATGCCGCCGAGGACGAACACCTCCTCCGGCGGGCCGTTGCGCTGCCGGGGTGGAGACGGTGGTGGCACTGCGCCGGGAACCGCGGCCTGTTTCGCTACCGCTGCATCGGCGTCAGCGATCTGCTTGTCGACATCGGCGATGCGCTTGTCGACCTCGGCGATGCGCGACTCGATGCCTGTCTTGTTGACACCGGCCACCTGCGGGTCGTGGAGCTCGTTCATCAGCCCTCGCCGCTTGTCCTCGAGATTCTCGAGCTGCTGCGACAACTCGCGGCGCTGTTCGTTGAGCGCCCTGTATACGGCCTGGGCAAGGTCGGCGCCTGACTTGACGACGACAGTTGGCTGCCCGGGAGCGGCCGGAGCAAGGACCTCCTGCGGTGCGTTCAGTGGCATCGGTAGCGGGTAGGAGTTCACTCCAAGTTAGTCACGGAGTGGCATCCGAAACTACGTGGCGGCGAGACGTCCCGTTTCAGCTAGAACGACGCGCGCAGTCCCGCGGTGACGGTGCGGCCCGGACGGATCGTCACGTTGTCGGGCTCGCCGAGCTGGCCGCCGAGGAGATTCTCGCCGGTGAGCAGCAGCGCGACGCCGCGCGACAGATCACGCGAGCCTGTAAGGCGCAGGTGCGTGTCGCCGTCGTACGCCTTCCAGAACGACCGCAGGTTCGACCCCGTGACATCCTTGTCCTTCATCGAATAGCCGTTCGACTGCGCGAAGCTCGTGGCGAGGCTCAACCTGTCGTAGTTGATCCAGTCCATGGCGCGCGTGGCCCCGAGCGATGCGAACCACCGGTCTCCCGTGAAGGAAAAGGTGAGTGCACCTGTTCTCGCGGGGACGGCGAGCATGCGGTCGCCAGGACGCAGGTCGCCGAGATAGCCGTTCGCCAGCGTCCGCACTCGGCTGTCCACGGAGCTGTACGAGCCATTCAGCGCGAACGGGCCCTGCGCGAGGTTGCCCTGAAACTCCCAACCGGTGTTGGTGATCTCCCCGACGTTCTGGAGCTGATAGCGCATGCGTCGCTCAATGCTGCCGCCGCGTCCCGCAAAGGTATCCACTGCCACGGCGACGTTCTGAATCAGGCCGGTCACGTCCTGATCGAAGCGCGTGACCTGCAGCGACAGTGCGCGGCCGAAGTACAACTCGACGCCGCCTTCGTAGCCCGCCTGTACCTCGGGGTCGAGAGCGGGCACCACGCTACCGACCGTTCCCGACCCGTTGAAACCAAGGTTGTTCGCATAGCCCGACGCCGCACCGCGGGCGGGCGTCTGCGGAGGGCGAATTCCCTTGCCATAGGCGGCGCGCCACTTCACCTCTGCGGCGCCGACACTCCGAACCACCGCGACTCCGGCCATCGGCAGTAGCGGATAGCGATCGTTTCCCGAGAAGGCATCGTTGCGCTCGAGCCGCAGTCCTCCCGACACGAAGATCGCATCGCGCCAGGACATGTTGAGCTGCGAGATCAGCCCCGTGTTGTGATTCCAACTCTCGCGCAGGACGTCGGTCGCCGTGGGGAATTGCTGTCCATCCGTCCCCGGCGTTCTCGTCGTGTACGTCGACGCCTGGCGCAGCACCGAATGCTCGACGCCCAGGGTCACCGTACCGGGCGCGTCATCGCTGCCGAAGTGCGCGACGCTGCTCTCGCGCAACGTGAATCGATCGCCGTTGCCACGTGCGGCGCGGAGCGCCGAATCGACCGCCGAGGTGAGCGGACCGATCGCGTCAGCGACGTTGTTGAGCGAATAGCCGTCGACACCAGCGAGCAACGAGTGCGTCCATGCGCCCTCCGTGACGAATGCTGCACTCGACGAGAGCGTGTATTGGCGCACGGACTGACTCGGATCAGTCGACGACGCCACTGGCATGGTCGACCCACCACCGGGGCCCGACATCCCAGTTGCTGGTGCGACCGGAATGATGCCGCTCAGAATGGGATTCGGTCCAATCCCCGAGCGCTTGTCGAACAGCCGCGCCGACATCGTCAACGTCTCGCGCGACGTGACGAGTCGCGCATCACCCGTCGCCGCGAGTTGCCTCGTGTCGGATGATGGGAACAGCGCACCGGTCTGCCCGAACGCCACGGCCAACCCCGCCGAGCGGACATTCGTCCCGGCGCGGAGGTTGAGCCGCTGTTCGTGCGTGGGCACCAATCCGGAGACGAACGCACTGCCCGCGGCACCCGCAGTACTGCGCACGGAAACCGCGGGCGACGGATACCCACCGCCATCATGCCGCGTCATCACGTTGATCACACCGCTGATGGCATCCGAGCCGTAGAGAGCCGAACCCTGCGGTCCGCGAATCACTTCGACGTGGTCGACGACATCCGGGTTGAACTGCGTGACGAGCAGCGGGTTCGCGACCTCGACACCATCGATATAGATCTTGGGCGCACTCGAACCGAACGAGCTCGCACCGCGTATGCTGCCGTACTGCGCCACGAGTGACGACGGCGCCTGCGACCACGACCACACGCCCGGCACGGACGCGTTGAGCATCTCCGCGAGTGAGCCGAATGACTGGCGCCGCAGATTCTCTCCGTCGATGACTTCGACGCCGATGACGAGCGGGCGACGAGGTGCGGCAACGGCATTGCCCGTCACCACGACTCGCTCGAGTACGCTCACGCTGCGCGACGCAGGCTCCGCCGCCGCTTGCGTCGCACCAGGCGACAGCACCACTCGGCCAGCCACAACGAGCACCTGCACTTGAGTGCCGCGAAGGAGCGACGCGAGGAGGCTGCCCAGCGGTTCACCCTCAGCCGCCAGGCAGACGCGCCGGTCGACGGGCAGGAAGTCGGCGGAGTATGCGAGCTGCACCCTGGATGCAGCGGTCAGCCGATCGAGCGCGTCACGCAGGGACACGTCGCGCACGTGAAGGCTGACGCGCGTATCGAGCGGCGGCGTCCAGCCAGCCGCGGGCGCACCCACGAGCGCATGGTCGGCGCACGCGTTCTGCGCCTGGGCTCGATACGAAATTCCTGAGGTCAGCGCGAGAGACAATACCGCGCCGCGAAGCGATGAGAGGTTGCGCATGACGTAGCCGCAACGATAGGCCGCGCGCAGTCGCGGCGCCATTACCTCGACGGCGTCGGGCGCGGTGCGACGATCCGTAGCGTGTCGCCTTGCTCGCGCAACCCGCCGCCGAGCATCGCTGCGATCACCCGCCCGACGTCAGTAGTCGAGGCGCGGTCGAAGGTGGCAGTGACAGTCTTCGAGGCGAGCGATGAGTCGACCTTCAATTCGACGCCGAACCAGCGACGTAGATCGGCCGTGACCTGCTCCACCGACGCATCGCGGAAGATGAGCTTTCCACCCGTCCATGCGGTGTCTTCGCTCGTGGCCGATGCGCGCTCGACATGCACGGTACCCGCCGGCGCCACTGTGGCCCGGTCGCCTGCCTGCAACAGCACGGGTGCCACTCCAGACTTTGTCTCCACCGCCACCACCCCCGACGAGACGACGACCCGCGCGCCCTCTGCCTCGTCACTGTGTATGGCGAACACCGTGCCGACGTCGCGGAACGACGCCGCCGTGGTGTGGACGACGAACGGGCGCGTGTTGTCGTGCACGACGTCGAAGCGCGCCTCACCCTGCAGCGTGAGCTCGCGGGCCGAGCCACCGAAGGCCGACGCCAACGTCACCTCGCTGCCTGGCCCGAGGAGCACGCGGCTGCCATCAGGCAGCTGAAGAGAATCGAGCTTGCCAACTGCCGTCGCGAAGCGAACCGGAGCGGCGGATGTGGAACTCTTGATGTCAGGCGACGTCGCAGTCCGCCACAGCAGCCCTGCACCGGCGACCACGAGCACGGCTGCCGCGGCGCGGAATCGTGCATCACGCCACCGCGAGCGATAGGCCTCGAGCGAGACCACCGGCGAGCGGCGGGTGTCGGCAATGGGACGGCCGTCCTCGCGGCGTGCTAACACCGAGGCGAGAGCGGCGTCCACCTCAGCGGGCGTCGGCGCCACGGGCTCAGGGAACCTGACGGCAGCGTCGAGTGCACCGATCAACGCGGCGCGCGCGGGATTTGCCTCCAGCATGCGTCGCATCGATGCACGCTCGTCGGGTGTACCTTCGCCGGCAACATAGCGGGCGATGGCATCCCAATCATCGTTCTCGACGTTGTCCCGGAGGTGGTCCTGGTCGGTCATGCTACTCAGACACCGTGGTGGCGATTCACCCCATACAGCGAATCCAGACAGGAAGCCGACGCGCTACATTGTCCACCGGCGCAGCTCGACCGACCAACGATATAGCCCACGTGGACGAATCGGAACTCCTGTCCAGACTGCGTCACGGCGATGAAGACGCCTACTCGTCGATCTTCCGGGAACAATACCCGGGGCTCGTCGTAAGCGCGACGCGTCTCCTCGGCGAACGGGCACTCGGCGAGGAGGTAGCCCAGGACGTGATGCTCGAGCTGTGGCGTCGGCGTGAGTCGCTCGTGCTCACCGGACCGCTGCGCGCGTACCTCCATCAGGCCACTCGCAACCGCGCGCTCAACCGACTGCGCCAGGGTCGCACGGCGCAGCGCGGCGAGGTGTACGTCCGCGGACCGTCGGCCTCGCCGTCACCCGATTCGGCGGCCATATCCAGCGAGCTGCAGACAGCGGCCGCGCGGGCCATCGCGGCGCTCTCCGAGCCGCAGCGCGAAGTATTCGAGATGAACCGGCAGCGCGGCCTCACGTATGGAGAGATCGCCGACCAGCTCGGAATATCGGTGAAGAGCGTGGAGGCACGGATGGGTCGCGCGCTCAAGCTGCTGCGGGAACAGCTGGCTCCGTGGCTCCCCGATGGATCGGGGTTTTGAGCACAGGGTGCATCGGATGTAGTGTGTCTCAAGCACGTTCGGCAACGCCAGCTTGCGGGACGATCCCGCGACGCGCCGCCGCGATTTCGGAGATACCATGATGAAGCGAAGCGCACGTATTCTCATTCTGGGCGGCGTCGCCATGCTGGCGGCAGCCTGCGCGGAGCAGATCACTAGCTCGCTCGACCAGAGCATGCTCGACGCGGCCTTCCTTTCGTCGCCACTCGGCTTCGAGAACACGGCGAGCAGCTTCTCCACGTCATCCGGTTTAGCCGGCGATGCATTCATGCCGGGCGCCCGGGGTGGCTCGCGGGGCAAAAACCTGCTCGGCGGCGGTCACGACTTCATGGGCGGCGGCTTCGGCGAGGACTTTCTCGGAGGCGTCTTCGGTGGCGGCCGCCCCTTCGAGCACGGAGAGCGCGGCGGCACCGAGCTCTCATCCTCGTGCACCTTCTCGTCGGCGACGGGGATCGTGACATGCGCCGCGGAAACGCGGGGCGGCGTGACGGTGAATCGGACGATCGTCTTCAAGACGACCAGTGGCACGGCGCAGTCCGCGCGCGACAGCAACACCAACTCCATCACGACGCACATCACGGCGACCGGCACCAATACGCGCCGAGACAGCACTGTCATCACCACCATCAACCACAAGAGCGATCGCACGGTGACGGGGCTCGCCAGCACGGCGACGCAGCGCACGGTGAACGGAACGTCGGCGGGTTCGGAGACCACGACCGGCAAGGATTCGGTCGGCACGTTCACGGTGGCGCGCGTCATCGGCGATACGACGAGCGGCATCATCATCCCCATCACGAGCGGCAAGCCGACGTATCCGACGGCTGGCACGGTGATTCGGTCGATGCAGGTGACGTTGACCTACGCTGGCAAGACGCCTGCGACATCGACGCGGCGCGAAGTGGTGACATACGATGGCTCGGCGACCGCGAAGCTCGTCATCACGCAGGACGCGACGACGAAAAACTGCACGATTCCGCTTCCACGTGGCCGGCCGACGTGTTCGTGAGCCAATAGACGTGTGATGCGAAGAGCGGCGCCCGTCGATGTGACGGGCGCCGCTCTTCGTTGGTGCCGAGGCGCGCGAGACATTCGCAAAAACGACGCGAGCCGAATCCACGTGCACCCCACCGGAGCACGCATATCCGACTCACGCCGTCTCACCCATGGTTGCCTGGTGCCGCGAAACGGCTGCTGCATCCGGCTTCCATTCATAGGACACACGAGCCGAAATGCACCCTACGCGCTAATACGGCAGAAGTGAAAAAGACAATCCGCGCGCATCGTGCGTGAACGTCGCGCGCACCGTCGGCTTGAGAAATCGGCGATCGACGGTGTTGTTCGGATGCGCATGACTGTAGAGCACGGCTTTCTGCCCGGCGAAGACGCCGAGGAACACTCCCATGGCGATGTCGCTCGCCCAGTGTTCGTCGAGATACATGCGCGCCAGCGCCGGCATTGCCGCCGCCGTGTACAGCACCGGAGAGATCAGCGCTCGGTGCGGCGTGTCGCGCACGCGCATCTCGTTCGACAGCGCGGACGCCGCCGCGAAGCTCGCCATTGCGTGCATCGATGGCCACGAACGGTAGTTGTAGCTCGTGAATCCGCGCATGAACTTGAATTCCTTCGGATCGCCGTTCCGCTTCTCGCCATTGTCGTCGTCCACCACGTATGGACGACCGCGTCCCAGTGCGCCACGTATGACCTGGATCACCATCGCCGTACTCGCGATGGCTTCCGTCGTATGGAACGCGACGTCTGCGGTGCCCCGATCATCGTTGATCCTCGCGATGCCCCATACCAGTCCACCGGTGATCATCAACACGGTTTCCGTGGAATGGCTTGCGCGGTTCGAGGCGGACTTGAACCCCGGATGACGCGCATGAAACCCCGAGTCGGTCATCACGTTCGCGACACGCGTGTCGATCGCGAGCATCGCCGCCGACGCGAGCGTCGCACCAGCGAGCAATCCCAGGTCACGATTCTCGAGCAGCACCGCCGATCCCTGCGCGCGTGCCGTCTCGAGCGGGGCCGACAGGAACATCGCCGCCGCGAGTACGGCGATCACCACACGTTGCCCCATCACGCCCCTTCCCCGGTTGATTGACGACCAGCCTGCACGTGGCGAATGCTATTGTAAAGCGCGGCACCGAGAGCGGCGACGAGCACGCCAGCACTCCATCCGCCAAGGACGTCCGTGATCCAATGGACGTCGAGGTAGATGCGACTCAATCCGACGAGGAGAGGAAGGACCACTCCAATGAGAAGCGCCACGACGCCGTTCACCAGGTGCTCGCGCCAGAAGACGTAGGCGAGTGTGCAGCAGATGGCGGACGATGACGTGGCGTGGGCCGAGGGAAAGGAGTACGTCCCTTCCACCACCTGCGCCAACGCCGACGGCCTGGCGCGCGCGAAGATGTTCTTGAGTGTGACATAGGCGAGAACACCAAGTGCGGGCGCCATGAGCGCAGGCAGCGCCGCCAGATAGCGGCGACGATACAGCAGGTAGAGGGCGGCCACGATCGCAACGCACGCCAACGGCGTCACGGACCCGTACGTCGACAGGGCCTGGGAGAGTCTCACCACGGACGACGACTGGTTTGCGCGCACCCAGGCGCGCACTCCGAGGTCCAGCGCCGACGTCTGCCGTTCAACGACCTCCGCGCCAAGCGCGGCGAAGGCAAGCACCGCGATGACGGCGAGCGCGATGATGGCTGTCCAGTTGCGCAGCAGATGGTCGCGCCCGGACCGCAGCTCCGGCCCACGCTCTGCGGATATGATGGAATCTTCCGAGGACGGCATGGCAGGCACGAATGCAGGATTCGGGCGCGGCGCAAACATTCATAATCTGCGGTAGTATTCCGACGCGACGCGGCTGTATCACCGTTCGACGCACTCCGCACGCTGGAGATCGATGACGCTGAGGCTGACCGTAGGCTCCATGTTCGCCCTTGCGCTCGTCGGCGCCTGCGCGCGCGAAGCGCCTTCCACGTCGCCGGAACCGCCCGACGTGGCCGCACCCGCGCCCGCCCCTCCGGAGCTGTCCCGGTTCAGCGTGCCGCTCGAGTACGACTTCACGGCGATCCTGCGGCTCGTCGAGCAGATCGTGCCCACGACGTTCGGCTCGATGGACAGCGTGAAGACGGTCGGGGACGATACGCGGAAGCACTACGCCTTCGAGGCAATACGCGGCCCCTTCACCGCCTTCGCCGATGGCAACCTGCTACACCTTCGCGCGACCTTCGCGTATCGCGCACGCGGCTACTACAAGCCGGTCATCGGCCCCACGTTGAGCGCCGGCTGCGGCAACGAGCAGGAACGACCGCGTGTCGTCGTCGAGCTGGCGACGCCCATCGGGCTGACGGACGACTTCCATCTGGTGTCGAAGGCGCGCATCGTGCGCGTCGAGCCGGCGAGCACGGAACAGCGCGACCGGTGCGACGTGAGCATCGTGCATCACGACGTCACGGAGCGCGTGGTCGAGGCAGCACGCGCCGGTCTCACCAGCCAGCTGCCCAACATCGACAAGAAGGTCTCGTCGGTGGATCTCACGGAGCACGTGGCCGAGTGGTGGGCGATGCTCGCGCACCCCATCAAGCTGCGCGATGGCGTCTGGCTGCTCCTCGGCCCCGAGCGACTGCGGGTGGGTCACGTCAGCGGACGAAAGAAGATCATCGTCGTGCCAGTGAGTCTCGACGCACGGCCAAAGGTCGTCACCGGGGCGACCGAGCCCGTGGTGGTGAGCACCGCGTTGCCGAAGCTCGAGCGAGACAGCGCGTCCGAGGGATTCCACGTCGTGATCGACGGCGTGGTGGACTACGGTATGGCGTCGCGCGAGTTGACCGCCGCCCTCGCGGCCAGGTCGTTCACACAGTCGGGGAAGACGATCGCGGTGCAGCAGGTCGGCGTGTTACCGAAATCGAAGGGTCGTCTCGCGCTGAGCGTGAGCTTCACCGGCGACGCAAATGGCACTGTGGAGCTGGTAGGGACCCCACAGGTCGACCGTGTGCAGTCGATGATCGCGGTTCCGGACCTCGACTTCGATCTCCAGAGCGACAGCAAGCTCCTTCAGACGTATTCGTGGCTCAAATCGGATGACCTGCGCGCCGAGCTGCGGAAGCGGGCGCGCATCTCGATGACGCCGGCGCTCGATCGCGGGCGGGCGCTCCTGCTCGAGGGGCTCAATCGCAAGATTGGCGACGCTTTGACGTTGACGGCGACCGTAGACTCCGTAGCGGAGCGTGGGCTGTTCGTCACGCGCGATGGGCTGATCGTTCGCGCTGAGGCCAGTGGGCGGGCTGGGGTATCAGTCAAGCAGCGGTGAGACGTCCGGCGTCGTGAGGCGTGAGGCGGGACGTGAGGCTGAATAGGGGACGTGAAGCGGGTCGTGAAGTGGGACGTGAAACGGAGCGTGAAGCGGGTTGTGAAGTGGGACGTGAAACGTCCAGTTTCACGTCCAGTTTCACGTCCTGCTTAACGACAGTTACACACCACTGAACAAGCTGTACCCACCGTCCACGGGGATGACCGCTCCCGTGACGAAGGACGCCGCGTCGCTGCACAGCCACTGCACCACGCCGATCAACTCCTCCGGGCGGCCGAAGCGACCCATCGGTGTATGCGCGATGATGTTGTTCGACCGGTCCGTATAGCTGCCGTCGTCATTGATGAGCACCTTGCGGTTCTGCGTCGTGACGAAGAAGCCCGGCACGATCGCGTTCACGCGAAGGCCATCGCCGTGCTTGCGGGCCAGCTCCACCGACATCCAGCGCGTGAAGCTGTCGATGCCCGTCTTCGCGATCGAATAGCCCAGCACCCCGCTCAGCACCCGGCTCGCCGCCATCGATGAGATGTTGACCATGCACCCCGATCGCTGGGCGGCCATCGTCTCGGCGAAGGCCAGAGCGGGAATCACGGTGCCGTGCAGGTTGAGCCGCAGGACCTCATCGAACGCGTCGAGTGGAACGTCGAAGATGCTGCGGTTGTCGTTGCGCGCGCGCATGACGTTGCCGCCGGCCGCATTGATGAGGATGTCCACCCTGCCCCACGCGCGCAGCAACTCGTCCCGGGCCGCACGCACTTCCGTGTCATCCAGCACGTCGGCGACGATCACCATCGCCTCGGCGCCCGTGGCGCGAATCTCCTCCGCCTTCGCCTCGGCGGCGTCGCGACGCCGGCCCAGGATCGCCACACGAGCTCCGGCGGCGGCCAGCCCGGAGGCGAGGCTCGCGCCGAGGACACCATAACCTCCTGACACGACAGCTACCCTGCCGGTCAGATCGAGCGAATTCATTGACATCGTTGCATCGGAATCAGGGTCACGTCAGGCGCTGTCACGCGGGAGAAATCTAGCCACGCGATTCGTCTCTCTGGTGAACGAATCTACGAGTGCGCACTGCGCTTTTGTCACGGATGCGTGCGGAACTCACGGCAGGCTTTGACTCTCCCTGCACGCCCGGGTATGCTGAAAACACGACCTCTCGCGACCGTGTGACCAGTTGCATGCGCAAGCACTACCTGCTCGTCAGTGATTTTGACCAGACGCTCAGCTTCAACGACTCAGGGCATGTGCTGAGTGAGCTGCTCGGAATTCGCGACTTCGGTGAGCGCGTCGCTGGCCTGTCTCGGCTGAACCTCGTGCAGGCCGGCGCGGAACTGTCGTACCTCATCCTCCACGATCCGGAATACCGGCGCGTTCGGCGCGCCGACCTGATCGAGGTAGGGCGCCGGATCCGCCTCAAGCAAAACATCGCGCTGCTCGGGGCGCTGCTCGAAGGCGGCATCGACGGACACCAGTTCGACTTCTATGTAGTCTCTGCGGCCCCCGAGGACGTGGTTCACGCGGCGCTGGAGGGTCTGGTGCCCGCGGAACGGATCATCGCCACCCGGTTCAATCACGACCCAGTGACGGGAGAGGTGTCGTCGATCGGGCGGGTGACGGCGGGCTACGGCAAGGTGGCGGCGCTGGACGAGCTGCGGCAGCGGCTCGGCGTGCCGGGCGAGCGGGTGGTCTACGTCGGCGATGGGTGCTCCGACATCCATGTAATGCTGCACGTCAACCGCTGTGACGGACTGACGATCGCCGCTTCCGAGACCCGACTCATCGCCAGCATCGCCCAGCGGACGATCGTCAGCGACGATGCGTTGAGCGTCCTCGTACCCGTACTCGAGGAGAAGCTGGGCTACCTCAGGGCCGATATCCGCCGGCTCTTCGAGGAGCACGGGGTGTTGATCCAGGAGTGGGACCGGGTACAAACTGATTGGCTGACGATAGTAGGGGAGGCGGACCGGGCGCTTGCATAACGCGGGACTTCATGGCGTTTTGCACGATTAGCATAAGCGAGCGCATCGGTCATGTTGGACGAGGGCGCGGACAGCTTGGCCGGAATGTCTGATACGCACAGAAATTTGACACGCATTTCCGGACAATCTGACAATGGGACAATGTGGCCTCGGCATTGCCTACTGCTGAGTCGCCAGCGGTGACATCCTCGCCGTGGTGACCCCCGCTCCACACAGTCTCTTACCGAGCTGCAAGGCTCGACAGGACATTCCCCTATGCGTACGCCGACGATGGCTCGATCTACCGCATACCGAGTTTCACTCATGGTCGCTTCCGCAATGCTGCTCGCAGCGTGCGCCGGCGATTCCACCTCCCCGTCTGCGGCTCGCCTCGAGCCGGTAGACGCATCGAAGGCCCTCGTGGGCGTCGTCGATGGAGTCTATAACTTCACGATCGACCCGAGCAAGGATCAGTCGATCAAGCTCGGTGCGAGCTCGCTCGACCTGCCGGCCAACTCGGTCTGCGCTCTCGCGACGTCCTCCTATGGTCCGAGCAAGTGGAATGACGCATGCGCCCCTGAGACGGTGCCCGTGACGATCACCGCGGTCGTGAAGAACGCCGCGACGAATCATCCGAGCATCGAGTTCGCTCCGGCGATGCGCTTCAACCCCTCGACGAGCGTCCTGCTGCACCTCTACGTCACGAACGCAGAGACGCTCGGCAACATGACGGTCATGAAGTATTGCGGCCCGTTCGCGGCCGTCTGCGTGGACGAGTCGATCGCCGACACGAGCCTCCAGACTGCAGTGGATGCGCCGGCTGGCCTGGTCTCCCGTCGAATCAAGCACTTCAGTGGGTACGTGGTAGCTGAGAATGGCGACGCTGATGGAGTCGGTGGCAGCAACTAATCACCGGCCAAGCAGCTCCGCTTCAGGTTGGATTCCCACCGCTGTCCACTCACTGATACTCGACTCGTGGTGCGCATCTGCGCGCCGCTCTCCCGGAGACCTTCAATGACCCGTAACATCGCTTTGACGCTCACGATGGGTGCAGCCGCCCTGGTGCTGGTCGGAACCAAGTACGTCAACGTCCAGCACTCCGCTCACCAGGTTACGCAGGTCGCGTCGTCGACCTCGAACGTGGATGATACGACCAAGTCCGGCTACATCATCGCCTCGAGCTGATGCGACAGTTCTCACCCGCCCTTTCGTAGCGCGTCGAGCGCTCGCCAGAGCAGCAGCAGGGTCGGTCCCCATGGGACCGGCCCTGTTTGCGTTTCCGCGACGATTCCGTCTGGACGGTGAGGGGCGGGCGTCCCACATTGTATGCAGACGACGCCACCCATCCAGTCGAGATTCCCATGAAGGTCAGCTTCAAGGTCAACGGCGAGCCAAAAACGGTCGACGTTCCAAGTGACATGCCCCTGCTCTGGACTCTCCGGGACACACTCGAGCTCAAGGGCACCAAGTTCGGCTGTGGCGCCGCGCAGTGCGGCGCCTGCACCGTCCACGTGAATGGCGTGGCTACTCGCTCCTGCGTCACCCCAGTGGCCGCCGTGGCCGGTAAGGAGGTCGCCACGGTGGAGGGCCTTTCGCCCGACGGCACGCACGTGCTGCAGCAGGCATGGGAGGAGCTCGACGTCCCCCAGTGTGGCTACTGTCAGGCCGGCCAGCTCATGTCCGCCGCGGCGCTGCTCGCAAAGAAGGCCTCGCCCACGGATGCAGACATCGACGCGGCGATGAACGGCAACATATGCCGCTGCGCCACCTATCTACGCATCCGCGCGGCAATCCATCGCGCGGCGGAGCTCAAGGTGGCCACGACCCAAGCCGGCGAACCCAAGCGCCTGCAGAGGAGCGCACCATGACCGCGCCCACGCACGACGCCTCGCGCGTCACCCGTCGCGACTTCCTGCGCGTCTCCGCCATCGCCGGAGGCGGTATACTGCTGGCCAGCTACATCGAGCCGCTCAGCGCCGCCGAATCACTCGGCGCAATCTCTGCGTCGGACGCGACACTCAACGCCTTCATCCGCATCACTCCCGACGGCATCGTCACGATCACGGCGAAGAACCCGGAGTGCGGCCAAGGAGTGAAGACGATGCTCCCGATGCTGATCGCCGAGGAGCTCGATGTGGACTGGAAAAACGTGCGCATCGAGCAGGCGCCGCTCGACACGAAGAACTTCCAGGGACAGGTCGCCGGCGGAAGTACGGCGACACCGACCAACTGGCTGCCGATGCGCCGAGTGGGCGCAGCAGGGCGCGCGATGCTGGTGGCGGCTGCCGCACAGACGTGGGCGGTACCGGCAGCAGAGTGCGAAACCTCAAAGGGCGTCGTCCGTCACGCCGCGACCAACCGCTCGCTCTCGTACGGCGAGCTGGCCACGAAGGCCGTCTCGGTCGCCGCACCTGATCTCGCGACGATACCGCTGAAGGATGCGAAGTCGTTCACGATCATCGGCAAGCCGACGCGCGGCACCGATACACGCAGCGTCGTCACGGGCAAGCCGATGTACGGCATCGACGTCACGATGCCTGGAATGCTCTACGCCACGTTCGTGAAGTGCCCGGTGTTCGCGGGAAAGGTGAAGAGCGCGAATCTCGATGAGGTCAAGGCGATGCCGGGCGTGCGCCACGCGTTCGTCGTCGAAGGTGGTACGGTGTTGACCGGGCTGCTGCCTGGCGTCGCCATCGTGGGCGACAGCTGGTGGCAGGTGAAGACCGCCCGCGGCAAGCTCAAGGTCACGTGGGACGAAGGCGCAACCGCGCAGCAGAGCAGCACCGGTTTCGCCGCACAGGCAGCCGCGTTCTCGAAGCAGCCGGCGCAGCGCTCGCTGCGCAAGGACGGCGACGTGGATGCGGCGCTGGCGAGTGCAAAGAAAACGGTGAAGGGCGAATACTTCTACCCATTCATTGCCCACGCCCCACTCGAGCCGCAGAACTGCACAGCGCACATGAAGGCCGACGGTCAGCTCGAGATGTGGGCGCCGTCGCAGAATCCGCAGAGCGGCCGCACGCTCGTCGCGCAGGCGCTCGGCATGAAGGACAGCGACATCCTCGTTCACATCACGCGCTCGGGCGGCGGCTTCGGCCGTCGTCTCATGAACGATTACATGGTCGAGGCGGCGTGGATCGCGAAGGAAGTGAAGGTGCCCGTCAAGTTGTTGTGGACGCGCGAGGATGACACGCAGCACGATTTCTATCGTCCGGCGGGCTTCCACCACTTCGCCGGCGGCGTCGACGCGAACGGACAGATCGTCGCGTGGCGCGATCACTTCGTCTCGTTCGGCGAAGGACAGAACTACGTGGCAGGAGCGGGCATCAGCGGTACGGAGTTTCCGGCGCGCTTCATCCCGAATTTCGCCCTCGACAGCTCGGTGATGCCGCTCGGCGTGCCCACCGGGTTCCTTCGTGCGCCGGGCAGCAACGGCATCGCCTTCGCCGTGCAGTCATTCATCGACGAGCTCGCGAACGCCGCGGGGAAGGATCCGCTGCAGTTCCGCATCGACCTCCTCGGCAACGCGCGCCCGGACGAACCGGCGCCGGCGGGACAGCCTCAGCCTGCTCCGTACGATGCGCTTCGTGCGCGCGCCGTGCTGGAGCTCGTGCGTGACAAATCAGGATGGGGCAAGACGACGTTGCCCAAGGGCACGGGCATGGGCGTCGCGTTCCACTTCAGCCACCGCGGCTATTTCGCCGAGGTCGTGCAGGCGAGCGTGAGCAAGGCCGGCAAGGTGAAGGTCGAAAAGGTGTGGGCGGCGGGCGACATCGGCAGCGAGATCATCAACCCGCTCAACGCCGAGAACCAGGTGCAGGGCTCGGTGCTCGACGGCATCGCGCAAGCGCTCGCGCAGGAGATCACCATCGAAAACGGCCGCACCGTGCAGAGCAACTTCCACGACTTCCCGCTGCTGCGGCATGCGCAGATGGTGCCGGTGGAGGTGCACTTCGTGAAGAGCACTGTGGCGCCGACGGGACTTGGCGAGCCGGCATTGCCGCCGGTGGTGCCGGCACTGTGCAATGCGATCTTCGCAGCGACGGGAAAGCGTGTGCGGTCGCTGCCACTGTCGAAAGCGGATCTGCGCTGGAGCTGATAACAGCGGGGTGCAGCGGCGCTCGCAACGCTCGCTTGCGGCAAGAGACTACGCCGACGCTGCCACTGCGAGGAGCGCGCGCTGCTGGTCACTCATATTCTGGCGGACGATCTCCGCCAGGTCCTCACGCGTCACCGGCTTGTCGAGATAGCTCGCCGCGCCGACAATGAGCCCGCGGCTCTCGTGGGCGACGACGCTCACGACGATGACAGGGATCGAGCGTAGCACTGCGTCCGATTTCAGTTCGCTCAGAGCATCCCAGCCATTCTTGCGCGGCATCATGATGTCGAGCGTGATGAGATCCGGCCGGATGCGACGCGCCAATCGGATCCCCTCGTCGGCGCTGTTGGCCGTAACGACTGCGCATCCGAGGTCAGCGAACGACTTTCGGAGAATCTCCCGGGCGTCCGACTCGTCGTCGACGACGAGGACGACGAAGCGGTTGCGTGCGGGCGTTGCCGCGTGGTCGAGGGAGCGAGTCAGCTCGCCGTCCATCACTATGGTACTCTCCACCGGCAGCTCCGCATCCGGCGACAGCAGGAGGCTGAACGTCGAACCGACGCCGAGCGTACTCGCGACACGCACATCCAAACCCATGCAGCGCGCGAGCGATCGGGTGATCGTGAGTCCGAGCCCCGTGCCGCCGAACTGACGCGAAGTCGAGTTGTCGGCCTGCTGGAATGCGTCGAACACTGCGTCGATCCGTTCGGGCGGTATGCCAACACCGGTATCCTCGATCTCAACCACCAACGGCTGCAACGTCGTCGGATTGACGACGAGCCGGACGATGACGGTTCCGTTATCGGTGAACTTGACCGCGTTGCCGATGAGGTTGATGAGGATCTGCTTGAAGCGCGCGCGATCCGCGGCGAGGACGAATGCGCCGCGCGGAATTTCCCGCTCGACGACGACGCTGCGCGCCTGCGCCTGCGGTTCGAACTCGGCAATAGTCTCATCGATCAGCGCAACGATGTCGACGGGCTCCAGCTCGAGTTCCAGCTTGCCCGCTTCGACCTTGGAGAGATCGAGCACATTGTTGATCAGGCCGAGCAAGTGGCGTCCGTTCACCTGAATTCGGTCGAGATAGCCGAGCTCCTTCTCGCCGAGTGCGTGCGCCTTGTTCTTGAGGAGGATGCCCGAGAAGCCGATGACGGAGTTGAGCGGCGTTCGCAACTCGTGACTCATCGTTGCGAGGAAGTCGCTCTTCGCGAGGTTGGCAGCTTCTGCCGCGTCCTTGGCGCGCTGAATCTCATCAACGGCATGCGAGAGCGCCGCCGTCCGTTCCAGCACCCGCGCCTCGAGCTCCCGATTCGTGTTGCCCAGCTCGTGCTGCGCCGCATGCAGGCTGTCGACCATTCGATTGAAGGCGCGCGCGAGCTGAGCGATCTCCCGATCAGACGTTTCGAGCGCGCGGTGCGTGACGTCGCCGTCGGCGATGCGTTCGGCAATGCTGGACAGCGCACTGAGGGGCCGAGTGACGCGGGTGCTGATCGCGTACACGACGGCGACGCCGATGATGAAGATCGCCAGACCGACGCTGAAGGCGACGGAGCGCGCGCGGCCGACATCTCGGCGCACCTGGACGAGCGACAGCGCCACGGTGAGCGAGCCGACGGTCGCCGCGCCTTTGAGAATCGGCGCCGTCGTGACATAAAAGCGCTGATCTGCCGTGACGTAGTTGCCGTCAGGGACGCGGGATAGCAGATCCTCGGCGGGAGAGGAAGGCCGCAGGGCGTATCGCTTGCCATCCGCCCCAATGACGCGGATCATCGCAACGTCTCGCCCTCGCGAGGCGCCCGACACGACCTCGGCGACTGCAGCGGTATCACCGAAGGAGAGCGCCGTCCCAAGACTATACACTGCCATGTCGCGGATCGCCTCGGCACGACCGACGACGCCGATCATGGCCTGCTTCTCGATGCGCCGAGGACCGGCGACGAAGACGAAGGTCGCAATGAGCGCGATGAGCAGCGAACAGCGGACGAGCAGCTTTTCGCGAATGCCACGAAGCAGTCGGCGGCGCGGGATCACGGAGAAGGGTTGGAGAACGGCGACGTCGTTCGCGAGTGCCAGAGTATCGCCATCTCGTGGACGATCCATGAGAGATCGGATCACAAAAAACACAAATGGGTAGCGCCGCACCTTGACGCGCTACGCGCTCCGGTCGAAGATCATCGGCATATCGCCGGGCGAAAGGGATTCCCCGACCGGCGGCCCTCCAACGACACCCGACCTCCATACAATGCGGCCAAAGTTCGTGCGCATCGGCCTATTCGCGCTCCTCGCCCTCACCGCGGCGCCGGCCATCTCCAGGGCGCAAAACGGGAGCGCCGACTTCTCCTTCGCGAGGCCCGGCCGCGATCCAAATCAGCCCATCGACGAGGAGTACACGCGGAAGATCAAGGAATACACGACCGAGACGTTCTTCCTCTCGCCGCTCGTGGACTACCTCCCCGCGTCGAAGACGGTGCCGACCCCCAAGGCGGTCCTCGGCGACATCGCGGGCGCGCGCAATAACCTGCCGTATTCGAAGGAAGTGTACGCCTACATGCGGCTGCTCGAGAAGTCATCGCCACGCGTGAAGGTGATCTCCATCGGAAAGACGGAAGAGGGACGCGAGATGATCGCGGTGGCCGTGGCATCAGAAGAGCTGATCGCGAAGATGGACGCGAACCGCGCGAAGCTGAACAAGCTCGCCGACCCGCGCACGATCAACATGGATGATGCGGAAGCGGCGCGGATCGCATCGGATGTCGCGCCGGTGTATTACATCACCGGCACCATCCACTCCACGGAAGCCGGCGCGCCAACGGCGCTGATGGAGCTGGCGTATCGTCTCGCGGTGGACGACAGCCCGTACATCAAGCACATCCGCAACAACCTCATCACGCTGATCACGCCCATCGTGGAAGTGGATGGCCGCGACCGCATGGTGGACATGTATCGATGGCACATGGCGCATCCCGGCGAGGCGTATCCGAACCTCATTTACTGGGGCCACTACGTCGCGCACGACAACAACCGCGACGCCATGGGGATGACGCTCAAGCTGTCGCAGAATGTCCTGAACACATACATCGGCCAGCAGGCGCAGGTGCTTCACGACCTGCACGAGTCGGTAGCGTATCTCTACGACAATACGATCGGCGACGGTCCGTACAACGCGTGGATCGATCCGCTGTTGACGAACGAGTGGCAGATGATCGGCTGGAACAACGTGCAGGAGATGACTCGGCTCGGCATGCCTGGCGTGTTCGCCCACGGCAACTTCGACACATGGTCTCCCGGCTACCTGATGTTCATGGCCGCGATGCACAACGGGATCAGCCGTCTGTACGAGACGTTCGGCAACGGAGGCACGGCCGAGACGATGGAGCGTACGCTGAGTCCAGGTGAAACGCAGCGCACGTGGTTCAAGCAGAATCCGCCCCTGCCCCGCGTGCAGTGGTCGCTGCGCAACAACAACAACTACGAGCAGACGGGATTGCTCGTCTCGCTCAATTACTTCGCGACCAACCGCCGCCAGTTCCTGCAGAACTTCTACGAGAAGAGCAAGCGGTCGGTGCTGAAGGCGAAGGTGGAAGGTCCGGCGGCATGGGTGCTTAGCGGCAACGATCCACGTCCCGGTGCGCAGGCCGAGCTGCTCAACGTGCTCCGCAAGCAGCATGTGGAGATCTCGCGCGCGACAGCGGCATTCAGCGTGACGCTGCCGGCGGCTCGCGCGGCGCGCGGCGGTCGTGCCGCACAGGATTCAGCGACGGCAAGCCCGAAGGCGTCGACGGAAATGGAGACGCGCCAGTTCCCTGCGGGCACATACATCGTGCGCATGGATCAGCCGTACTCTCGCGCGGGGGATGCACTGCTCGACCGTCAGTACTGGGCGCCGAACGATCCGCAGAAGACCCCGTACGACGACACGGGTTGGTCGTTCCCTGAAGGATTCCACGTGCAGGCCGTTCGCGTGGTGGACGCCAAGGTGCTCGACACGCCGATGGAGCGCGTGACCACCGAGGTGAAGGCGCGCGGTGGCGTGAATGGCAACGGTGCGGTGTTCGCCATCAAGCACAACGGCGACAACGCGCTCATGACGCTGCGCTACAAGCTCAAGACCGCTGACATCCAGGTGGCGGAGGACAGCTTCAGCGCGAACGGAGAAGAGTTCGGGCGCGGGTCGTTCATCATCGGCGGCGTGAAGCAGGCCGACGTCGACAAGGCAACGCGCGACCTCGGACTCACCGCGTATGCAATGGCCATCGCTCCACCAGCCGTGAAGACGCATCCGGCGCGCGCGGCACGCATCGCGATCCTGCACAACTGGATCAGCACGCAGACAGAAGGCTGGTGGCGCTACGCGTTCGATGCCCTCGAGATTCCGTACGAGTACATCAGCGTCCAGGACATGGCAAAGACGCCGGACCTCAACGCGAAGTACGACGTCATCCTCTTTCCACCCACCGGCGGAAACGGACAGGCGATCATCGACGGGTTGCCGAAGTGGCGGAATCCGATGCCGTGGAAGAACACGCCGGAGACACCGAACATCGGCACCTGGGCGCAGACCGACGACATGCGTCCAGGGCTCGGCTGGCAGGGGCTGTCGAACATGCAGAGCTTCGTCGCCAAGGGTGGCGTGCTCGTGACGGTGGACAACACCGCGGAGTTCGCGATCACCTATGGCCTCACCAACGGCGTGTCGGCGAACACGGCGTCGAGGAGCAAGGTGGTGGGCAGCTTCCTCCGCAGCACGGTGGTGGATGCGACGAGTCCGATCACCTATGGCATTCCGGAGAATCTCGCCGTGTACAGCGACGGCGGTGCGAGCTTCAGCGTGAGCAACTCACGCGGTGGGCGCGGAGGCGGCCGTTTCGCGGGAACACCAGAGCGTGCGACGGGCCGAGGGACGGCAGAGGATGGCGATTTCATTCCTGGGCGCGCGACGCTCGACTCGAGCAACACAGCGCTGCCGGTGGAGACGATACAGCCGTGGCAGGCGGCGTCGATCACGCCTGACCAGCTGCGCAATCCGTTGAATGTGATCCCGCCTGATCAGCGTCCGCGTGTAGCACTACGCTTTGGCGACATGCGTGGGCTGCTCGCGTCGGGGTTGCTCGAGGGCGGCAGCGACATCGCGCAGCGGCCGATCGTCGTCGACGTGCCAGTGCAGAAGGGGCACGTGGTGTTGTTCGCGAACAATCCCGTGTGGCGTGGTGAGACGATCGGCAGCTACTTCCTGGTGTTCAACACGATCCTCAACTGGGATAATTTGAACGCGGGACGGAAGCTGGACGCTCGCTAGGGATGTACGCGGAGGGTTGAACAACAACGGAACGACAGAACCACGAAAAGCAACAGCTCACACGGATTGACACTGATAAACTGCCGGATTGACGCGGATACTACGTCAGCATTTGTAGTATCCGCGTCAATCGTCGGTTGCTGTTTCCGCGTAGAGCAGCACGAGCTTTTTCAGTTGCAGTCTGGGTCATCCGCGGAGATCATCCGCCCCCGAAAGTATCACATGCGCGCGGGTCGCCCGTATCGAAGCCCTTCTTGAACCAGCTCGAGCGCTGCGCCGCCGAACCATGCGTGAACGACTCCTGATTCACGCGACCGCTGCGCCGCTGCTGAATGCGATCGTCGCCCACCGAGGCCGCCGCGTTCAAGCCCTCCTCCACGTCGCCCTGCTGGAGGATGTTGCGCTGCTGCGTGTCGTGGCCCCACACGCCGGCGAAGCAATCCGCCTGCAGTTCCATGCGCACCGACAGCGCGTTGGCCGCGCTCGGGTCACTCTGCTGCGCACGACGCACCTTGGCATCGGTGCCGAGGATGTGCTGAACGTGATGTCCCAGCTCGTGCGCGATGACGTACGCCTGCGCGAAATCGCCTGACGCGCCGAACTTGGTCTTGAGCTCATCATAGAACTCGAGGTCGACGTAGACCTTCTCGTCGAGGGGGCAGTAGAACGGCCCCATTGCGGTTTGTCCGGTGCCGCAACCCGTCTGGGTCGCGTTGCGGAAGAGCACGAGGCCCGCGTCGTGATATTGCGCGCCGTACTTCGGCAGCGTCTTTGCCCACGTGCGCTGCACGTCATTCAGCACGAACGATACGAAGCGGACTTCAGGTTCCTCGGCCGCGGAATCCGTCGGGGAGAGCGATCCATTGGACTGGGTGACCGTACTCGTCGCCGCCGGAACGTCGTCGAAGAAGTTGCGGCCAAAGATCAGGCTGAGAATCAGCAGGACGGCGGTACCGCCGATACCCATCCCTGCCCGGCCGCCCATGCCACCCATACCGCGACGGTCTTCGAGATTGGAGCTGCGTCCTTCGTCCTTCCACAACATGGCCATGCCTCTCGGTCGGAGTACCCCGAGAAAAAGCAAGAAGCTGGCCTACGCACCCTTCCAACCGGCAAATGAGGTCGCCACCGGAATCATCGTCTCGGGCATCTGGTGCCCGCCCTCGAATTCGCGAAGCGTGACCGGATAGCCAGCGGCCTTGAGGTCGCGCGCGAACGGCCGGCCGCAGCGGTCGATCGGCAGGATCTCGTCCTGCACGCCGTGCGATATGAAGACGTACGGGCGACCGCGCCGCTCGCCGGGAATGATGAAACCGGGCGAGAAGGCCAACACATGCGTGAACATTGTGCCGTTGATCACACCGAGCGACAGCGCGTATGTCGCGCCGTCCGAAAATCCGCCGATGGCGACACGCTTCGGATCGATCGCGCACCGATCGCGCTCGCGCGAGGATGGGCGCACTCGCCAGCGCACCCATCGACACGAGGAATGTGCGCCGCGAGATCATACGTTACGGCACGACTTTGCGCACGGTTGGGTACTCGATGCCCAGCTGCTTGAGATACGTGTCATACTTCTTCGAATCGTAGTAGTACTTTCGCATCTCGGGCCGGTACTTCGCCATGATGTTCTCGTTCAGCCAAATCGGGGGCTGATCGGTGGCTGCGAAGAACGGACGGTACTTGATGGTCTTCGTCTGCACGTTGTTGAAGTAGTCCCACGCGTCGGTGACGATCTGCGGTGTGAGCAGGATGTCGAGCATCGTCATCGCCTGCGCCTTCGCACCGGCCACCACACCCTTGTGCGCAATTGGCGTGGCCATCGAGATCGCATTCGCCCAGTTGTGTCCGGGCATGTTCGGGATGTTGGAGGGATAACGCAGCGTGACTGTGGGCATGTTCCACGCGACGTCGCCGATGTCGTCCGAACCACCACCGGTGCGCTGCGCTTCAGGGATCGGTCCCTCGAGGCCTCCCTCCTGATGACTGGTCATGCCGCTGTCGGGAACGGCGAGCTCGCGTTGAATGCCCTTGGCGAGCGCCTGGTCCTTGTCGTCCCACGTCGGCATGCCGACGGCCTTGATGTTCTGATACATCGCCTCGGCAATCGGTCGCGAGAAGTGACCGCTCCATCCCGAGCCAACCATCATGATCGTGTCGATCTGCGTGCCGGTCATCATCGCCGCGCCCTGCGCCTTCTTCTTTGCGTCCTCGAACATCGCGAGCGTCTTCTCGTAGTCGGTCTGGCGGAAGTAGAACCAGATGCTCGCGGTGCTCGGCACGACGTTGGGCTGGTCGCCGCCGTCAGGGATCACGTAGTGCGACCGTTGGGCGAGCGGCATGTGCTCGCGCTGGAATTCCCAGCTCGTGGCCATGAGCATCACGGCGTCGAGCGCACTCTTGCCGCGCCACGGTGCGCCGGCCGCGTGCGCGCTCGAGCCCTTGAACTTGAAGATGGCAGAGATGAGCGCGTTGGAGCTCGACTGTCCGTAGGAGACGCCGAAGTCGTTCGAAACGTGCGTGAAGAGCGTGATGTCGACGTCCTTGAACACGCCGGCACGCACGAGCCACGCCTTGCCCGACATGAGCTCTTCGGCGACACCAGGCCAGAGCACGAGCGTGCCGGGTATCTTGTCGCGCTCCATGATCTTCTTCACGACGATCGCAGCGGCGATGTTGAGCGGCATGCCCGAGTTGTGGCCTTCACCGTGACCCGGCGCGCCGACGATGATCGGATCCTTGTAGCCGACGCCCGGCTTCTGGCCGGCCTGCGGGATGTCGTCGATGTCACTGCCGAGCGAGATGACGGGCTTGCCCGAGCCCCAACGTGCGACGAATGCGGTGGGCATTCCGGCGACGCCGCGCTCGACCTTGAAGCCGTTCTCTTCGAGCAGGCCGGTGAGGTACCTGGAGGTCTCGATCTCCTGGAAGCCGAGCTCGCCATAGGAGAAGACCTGATCCACCATGACCTGGATCATCTTCGCCTTCGCGTCGATCTCTTTTGCGGCCTCGGCCTTCAGCCGGTCGAGCTGGGCGGTGCTCGGATACTTGTACTTGATGGAGTCCACCGCGTTGCCTCCGCCGGGTTGTGCCCTCGCGATGGTCGGCGAGGTTAAGGCGAGTGCACAGCAAGCGGCGAGGGTAAGGCGTGAGACGATTGGGCGTGCCATCGAGCGGGCTCCGGGGATGGGAGAATCGGGCCTGAGGGAGGTGGGCGGCTGACCGGAAGGACCGGTCGCAGAGCTAATATCGTCGCTCGAGTCCTCGTGCACGAGACGCAACGGTCAGATCGAACCTTGGGCGAACTAACTTCCAACGAGTCCGTCTCTTACTATCTTCCGAGCGCTGCCCCTGCGGCGTGCTGGTCCGTCCCACCGTGCTCGCGGGCACGAGGGGTGCGGCTGGCCTCGCGTGTCGATGTAGCACGGCGAGGTTCGGAAGGCACCAACCACTTGGCTCGCGCGCTCGTCATGGAAGTGCGAACGATTGATACTCTGCTGACCCTGCCGCCGTTGCCTTCGGACATCGAGGACGCGGGCGCGCCGTTGCTCGTCGCCGTCGAGGCGACGCGCCTGTCACGCGAGGTGCGCGGGATCGGACGCTATGTGCGGGCCTTGCTGCCTCGCCTGGTTGCGCTGCGGCCGGGCCTCAAGCTGGCGCTGTTCGCCAAGAACCAGAAAGACGTGGACGCGCTCCGGCCGCAGTTCGCGCACATGCGCGATCACGTCACGATCCATCCGGTGCGCGAGATGTTGAAGTCCGGCGCCGACGTGTTCTGGTATCCGTGGAACGTCGCGGCGCCGACGCCGTCTCGCGGTGCAGTGGTGGTGACGATGCACGACATCGTGCCCATCGCGCATCCTGATCCGCGATTGAGGGGCTGGCAGAAGAACCTGCGCTGGCGGCGACGCTATTCGTCGACGGCGAAGCGCGCCACGCTCATCATCGCCGACTCGCAGTTCACCGCCGAGGAGATCCACCGCATGCTGGGCGTGGCGTACGACCGGATGCGCGTCGTGCTGCTCGCGGCGGACGACTTCACGGTGCCGTCGGCAGCGTCAGATCGGGAAGCGCTGGAGCGCCTCGGCGTGAAGCAGCCGTTC
Organism: Gemmatimonadota bacterium; assembly: GCA_028287345.1. Classification (GTDB taxonomy): domain Bacteria; phylum Gemmatimonadota; class Gemmatimonadetes; order Gemmatimonadales; family Gemmatimonadaceae; genus AG11. The sequence goes on along the minus strand of JAQBPV010000003.1, from coordinate 13,250 downwards.
GTGTTGGCGGTCGGCGCGGCGGACAGACGCAAGAATCTCGAGCTGCTGGAGCGGGCGATGCCGCACGTGATCGCCGAGCGGCCCGATACGACGCTGGTGCTTGCCGGTCCGCGACGGGATCCGCACGCGCCGTTGCCGGATGCCTCATGGCGTCAGACGCTGGGGTTTGTCAGCGAGCAGGAATTGGTTGCCCTGTATCGTGGCGCGTCGGTGCTGGTGATGCCGTCGACGTATGAGGGGTTTGGGCTGCCTGTGCTGGAGGCGATGCGTGTGGGGACGCCGGTGATTTGTGCGCGAGCTTCTTCGTTGCCCGAGGTCGCTGGGGATGCGGCAGCGCTGATCGAACCTGATGACGATGCGGCGTTGGCGTCCATCATTCTGCGCGTGATGACGGACGCGGGGTTGAATGCGTCGATGCGTGCCGCGAGTCTGGCGCAGTCGGCGCGGTTTTCGTGGGACGAAACCGCGCGACAGACGATTGTGGCGTTCGAAGAGGCGATCGAGATAGCCGGAGTCACGTACCGATAGACTCAGGGCACGGGACGCCGATCGAGCTGTTCGATCCGCGCGATGGACGCCGGCCGCTCGCGCTTGAGCTTCACGGACACCACCTCCGCGCGTTTCAGCGCACGTAGCACGTTCTCGCCCGCGAGCTTGCGAAGGTCGGCATCGGACCAGCCGCGTCGCGCGAGCTCGGCGAACAGCATCGGAAACTTCGAGACGTCCTCGAGGCCGACCACGTTCTCGGTGATGCCGTCGAAATCGCTGCCGATGCCGACATTGTCGACGCTCGCGACCTTCCGAACGTGCTCGATGTGATCGGCGACTTGAGCGAGTGTCGCCGTCGGGCGCGGGTGCGCCGCACGCCACGCGTTGAATTCGCGCCGCTGGGCGACCGTGTCGCCCGGCAGTCGCTTGCGGATGTCCGCGTCGATGCGGGCGATCTCGTTGTCGTCGTCGAACACCGCCTTCGACACGAACGACGTCACGAACGGCACCATCACCACGCCGCCGTTCGCCGGCAGACGACGCAGGATCGAGTCGGGAACATTGCGCAGATGACCGACCATATCGCGCGACGCCGAGTGCGAGAAGATCACCGGCGCTGCCGTGACGTCGAGTGCGTTGCTCATGACGCCCGCCGACACATGCGAGAGATCGACGAGCATGCCGAGCCGGTTCATCTCGCGCACCACTTCCCTGCCAAACGGCGTGAGACCGCCGTGACGCGCCGTGTCGAGCGCAGCGTCGGCCCAGTCGAGCGTGACGTTGTGCGTGAGTGTCATGTATCGCGCGCCAAGATCGTAGTAGGCGCGCAGCGCCTCGAGCGAGTTCTCGATCGCATGACCACCTTCCATGCCGAGCAGCGAACCGACCTTCTTGTTCGCGAATGCCCTGCGGACATCGGCTTCCGTCGACGCGAAGGCGAGACGCTCGGGATACTTCGCGATGATGCGGCGCGCCAGCTGAATCTGCTCGAGCTGAACGCGAGCGTAGCCCGGCTTGCTGCTGACCTTTCCATTCGGCTTGTAGTCGGAGGCATCCTGCTCGCCGGGTATGTAGACCGACCAGAATTGCGCGCCGACCATGCCCTGCTGCAACCGCGCGAGGTCGGTCATGCCGGGCGCTCGCTTGCGCAGGTCGTACGCCTCGACGTCGTTGGCATGTAACGTGTCCTCGCGAATGCGCCACGGGAGATCGTTGTGTCCGTCGACCAGCGGCGTGGACTGGAGAACAGCCTTGGCGCGGGCGAGATACGGGTCCGCCTTCTGGGCACTCAGCGAAGATCCACCGGTGAGCGCTGCGATGGTCACGAGCGTCGAACGAACAGTGGTCGAGGATAGGCGCACCAAAGTCTCCAGAATTGGGTTGATCGCTCCGACAAAGCTAGCGCGCGAGGCGTTTCGCGCACCGTTGCGGCCGTGTGACCGCCCGGCGTTTTCGCTGGTTTGGAGCAGTGGAAGCCCACTTACCATCCATACGGAGAACGATCAGTGAACACTCGCACGATGGTCGTCATAGCCGCCGCCGTTGCAGTCGCCGCATGCGCGGGCATCACGTCCGCGCCGCGCGATGTGTCGGTCGGTCAATCGGTGGAGCTCAGCATTGGAGAGACGGCCAACGTCACGCCGGGCTCGGTGCGCGTACAGCTCACCGGCATCAACGATTCACGCTGTCCGTCGGACGTCGTGTGCGTGCAGGCTGGCGACGCGATGATCATCCTCGCACTGAGCGGCGCAGGCGCCGATCGCGTGGACACGCTCTCTCTCGTGAAGCCGCCGAAGAGCGTCAACTACGGCGGCTATCGCTTCGAAGCGCTCGACGTCCAGCCCTATCCCAAGTCGTCGGGACAGCAGCCCTCGAAGACGCTCGTGCTCAAGGTCAACGGACCGCAGTGACTGCGATCGCGCCGCGCTTACTCCGCCGCGCGATCCTGGTCGCGCTGTCCTTCGAGCAGCGCGATGCAGTACTTGGCCAGGCCGTCGGCATCGTAGAGCGTCCCGTCGGTCGCGCGCCACACCATCTCGTCGGTGGGTCGCTCAACGGGTCGCAACGCCAAGTCGCGAATTTCCACCGCGCCCTGCGCCGGCTTCGGTGACCCACGGCGAGACACCACGCCGCGCCAGAGCACGACATGCAGCTCGCCGAGCGCGTTGGCATCGGTGGCCTCGGGAAACCACGATACGCTGAGCGCGGTTTCCGCCGCCTGCAGGATGCACCCGCTCGGCGTGCGGTGGGCGACGACCGGGTTGACCGGATAGTCTCCTCGCTTCGTCGCGCGTTCCGGCGCGAGCTCGTCGAGGAGTCGGTCGACGAGGCGCTGGACTGCGTTCCGCTCCTTCGGTGTTGGCGGAACGTTCCACACGCCTCGTGAGGGAGTTTCGGATTGCGACATAGTCTTGATAGGCAAACGGGTGGGGTGACCGGTCTGCGTCTCGGCTCATGCCCCGCATTGAGTATAGCGCGAGACGCACGGAACGGCGGAAAACAAGAGCTAAACGGCGGTTTCGACCTTGATGCCGCGCTCGAGTGTCTGCTTCACCGGGCAGCGGTCGGCAATCTCGAGCAGTCGCTGCTTCTGTTCATCGGTGAGGGAACCGAGCATCTCCACCTTGCGCTCGATGCGCGTGATGCCGACCGCGGTCTTCTCGCAGTTCTCGCAATCGATTTCATGCGAGCGCGACGTCCGCATCTTCACCTCGACACTCTCGAGCGGCCAGCCCTTGCGATTCGCATACAGCCGAAGCGTCATGGCCGTGCAGCCACTGAGTGCGCCGAGCAGGTATTCGTAGGGCGTCGGTCCAGCGTCGGTGCCGCCGAGCGCAGTGGGTTCGTCGATGACGAAGTTGTGCGCGCGTGCGGTGACGTCGGCGCGATAGCCCGGTGAACCGACCTTCGTGGACACCCAACGTCCGCCGTCGGTTTCCGGGATGGCTGCGGTGGACAGTTCGGTCACGGCGTAATCCTCGAGCGTCTGAGTGGATGCCAAATATGGCGCGCGGCAATCAATGCGGAACTCCTGTGACTAGCGCTTGATGCTGAGCACCAACACGCCGGCGGCGACCATGCCGATGCCCAGCCATTCGCGCGCCGCGGGTCTTTCACCGAGAAAAGCGACGGCGAACAGGGCGACGAGGACGACGCTCAGCTTGTCGACTGGCGCGACTTTCGATGCGTCGCCGATCTTGAGCGCACGGAAGTAGCAGACCCACGACGCGCCCGTCGCGAACGCCGACAACACGAGGAAGAGCACCGAGCGGCTCGGCAGCGCGAACGGATCGCGCCACTTGCCGGTCGTCGCCACGAAGACGCCAAGTACGGCGACGATGACGACGGTGCGAAGCAGCGTGGCGAAGTCGGAGTCGATGCCCTCGAGTCCGATCTTGGCGAAGATGGCCGTGAGTGCAGCGAACGCCGCGGAGCCGAGTGCGTAAGGCAGCCACGCTGGTGAGGACGTCATGTGCTCTCCGAGAGAGATGTGAGGCGCCGACGCACGCAATCTGCGAACCGGGCTATCGTCGCTGCTCCGCGATCAGGTCCCGGAGACTGTCCTCGATACGATGCCGCTGGACGAAGCCGAGCTCGCGGAGGCGCGTGACGTCTCCGTAATGGCGCGGGACGCTCGGCATACGCTGCCCTGAATCCGCGGGTGGAACGACGCCCGTGAACCCCGAGATGCTGACCATCTTGTCGACCAGGCCGGAGATCGGCATCTCGTCGCCACTGGAGACGTTGTACGCCTCGCCGCAGGCGCCACGTTCGCCGATGATCGCGAGCGCATTGGCCACGTCGCGGACGTCGATGAAGTCGCGGGTCGCACCGAGGTTGCCGACGCGAATCTCCCCCTCTCCTGGACGGAGCTGCGCGGCAAGCCGTCCGCAGACGTGCTGCTCGTCCTGCCCAGGCCCGCAGACGTTGAAGATCCGCGCCAGCATCACACACACGCCGTGCCGCTCGCCGATGATTCTCGCCATGTGCTCGGCGGCAAGCTTGCTCGCGCCATGAACGTCGACGGGAACGCATGGCGCCGACTCCGACGCTGGGAGCTGGTCGTCGTCGAGCGCCCCGTAGACGCCGCCGCTGGAACCGATGACGATTCTTGGCCGATAGCCCTCGAGGCCGAGGATGGCGTCGAGCAGCGACACCGTACCGAGCACGTTCGTCTGTGCGATCTCCGCACGGCTGCCATTACGCGGCGCGGCTGCGAGGTGGAAGATCCGCTCGGGGCGATAGCGGTCGAGGACCGTGCGCATACGGGGCACGTCGAGGATGTCTGCCGCCTCGTAGGCGTAGCGATCGAGCGCCTCTCCGCTGTGCACCGACCGGCCCACGCCGACGACCGTGCCATCGGAGCGCCGGTCGAGCAACTCTCGCGTGAGATATCGTCCGACGTAACCCTGCGCGCCCGTCACGAGGTGTGTCGTCACGGAAGCGAAAGTGGTTCCTGCGCTTCCCCGCCGCCAGAGTAGCCCGTCTGCGAGTGAGACGAGGGCACTCGCTTTGCGCTTTCGGGGCGGATCACTATGACCGAGGTACACATGCGAGTACTGCGCAGTTTGACGCTGATGGCGACGCTGGCGACTACGGCTGGTCTTTCGGCGTGCCGCTCGGGGAACGCCTACGACATCGCCAACCGACAGGCGAACGACGTCATGCTCATCGTCGAGAACCAGAATTTCGCCGACGTCGACATCTACGCCCTGAGCAGCGGGCTTTCCACGCGGATCGGGACAGTGTCGGGCGGCAACTCCACCGCGAGGTTCGCGCTGAGCCCCACGGTCACCAATTCTACCGACTTTCGATTGATCGCAACGCCGATCGGCGGCAATGGACGGGCGTCGAGCGGGACCTTGGTTGCCTCTCCGGGCCGGACCATCAGGTTCACGATCATGCCCAACCTCGCCACGAGCCATGCCGAGGTGCAGTGAGTTTGATGTCATCCTATTGACATAGTGTCACTACACTGACATACTCTCGATGCGGCCATCGCATCGGGAGGAAGGGACATGAAAGGCAGAGCGCTCGATCAGCTCGGACGGCGGGAACGCCAGATCATGGAGATCATCTACAAACGCGGTCGAGCGAATGCGGCGGAGGTGCTGGCCGACGTTCCGGACGCGCCGACGTACACCTCCATTCGTGGCATGCTGCGGCTGCTCGAGAGCAAGGGCTATCTCCGCCACGAGCAGGACGGTCCGCGCTACGTCTACTTCCCCACCGCGGATCCGGATCGCGTCAGCAAGTCGGCGCTCAGGCATCTCGTGAAGACCTTCTTCGACGACTCCGCCAGCTCGGCCGTTGCTGCCATGGTGGGTGTCTATGAGAAGGATCTTTCCGACACGGATCTCGACGCCCTTCAACTCCTGATCGACAACGCGCGCGCGAAGGGAGGTGCAAAGTGAGCTCGCTCATGACGTCTCCTGTGGTGGCCATGCTGGCCAAGGTCACGCTGTTGCTGGTGCTGGGTTTGCTCGTCGCGTCGCGCATTCGTTCCACGGCACCAGAGCTGCGCCACCTGCTGCTGTTCTCGACGCTCGCGAGTGCGCTTGCCCTGCCGTTCGCCCTTGTCCTGCTGCCGCGGTGGGAAGCGCCACTGCTCCCGTCGCGTGCGCAATCAGTCGCTGCAGCGACGCCCGCTCTGGCTGCGGACATGATGTCGCCCGCGCTGGCTGCGGACGTGCCGTCGCCAGCAATTGTCGGCTCGTCGCGGCAATGGGCGCGTGCGGGCTCGCTGTCAGTGCGCGCGCGCACCCACCCGGCGACGACCCTTCTCCTCATCTGGATCGCAGGTTCGATCGTCGCGATGCTGATGCTCGCCATGGGCTACCTGCGCCTGCATCGCATCACGCAGCGTGCGTGGCCGCTCGAGATCGCTGAATGGTCAACGCTGCTCCAGGACGAACGCGTCCGCGCACATGTCGCTGAGGACGTCGCGCTGCTCGTTAGCCCAGTGGCAAGTACGCCACTCACGTGGGGCGCGCGTCCCGCGGTGATCCTCCTGCCGGAGGACGCGCTCGACTGGCCCGCGGAGCATCGTCGTGTCGTGCTGCGGCATGAGCTCGCGCACATCGCTCGCAAGGATGCGGCGGCGCAGCTCGTCGCCAGCGTGGCGTGTGGCGTGTACTGGTTCCATCCACTCGTCTGGATTGCCGCGCGACGCCTGCGTGCCGAGTGCGAGCGTGCGTGCGATGATCGCGTGTTGTCGTCGGGGACACCGGCCGCCGACTACGCCGCGCATCTCCTCGAGGTCGCGCGTTCGACCCGCTCGCTCGGCGGACCTGGCTTCCTCTCCGTCGCCATGGCGCGTCCGTCGCAGCTGGAGGGACGATTGGTCGCCATTCTCGACAATCGGCGCCGCATCGCGTTGACGCGACGGTCACGCCTGCTCGCCGTTTCGTTCTCCGCGTTGATCGTGCTCGCAGTGTCGGGCTTTCGCGCGGTTCCCCGCGCAACGACGCCAGCCACGACGACGCGAGCAGCAATCGCAACCGCCGTATCGGCATCAGCGGGCGCGTTCGTCGCGCCGACGCTGTCATCGATGTCAGCGGCAGCTGTCGCCCGGCGCGCGGATACCACCTTCGAGAAATCGGTGGACGTCCGCAGCGGTGAGACCCTCATTCTCGATCTCAACCCGACCGGCGGCGCGGTCACCATCTCCGGATGGGACGAGCCACGCGTACTTGTGCGCGGCACGCTCGCGGGGCGCGGGTGGCGCGGCACGCAGATCAGTCTCGAGGCCGAAGATGGCGGCGCGCGGTTGCAGACGAGATTCGTTGGACGCTCAGGCGACGAGAGCTTCAGTCATCGCTTCGAGATCAACGTTCCTCGGCAGTTCAACGTCCGCGTGAAGTCGGCTGGCGGTTCGATCACGATCGCCAACGTCGAGGGCACGTTCCGCGGTTCGACTGGCGGCGGCAGCATCGACATCCAGCGCGCGAGCGGCGACGTGCGCCTTGGCACCGGTGGCGGCGACGTGCGCGTGTCCGACTCGGACCTTCGCGGCTCGGTGTCCACTGGTGGCGGTGCGGTGCGCATCTCGAACGTGACTGGTGGTCTCGTCGGCAGCTCGGGCAGCGGCGACGTCATCATCAACGGGAGAGAGGGCCCCGATGGGAGAAGCATCGGGCGCGGTAGCAGCGCTGCCAGCGGTCGCGCTATCGCATCTTCGTCGTCGAGCGTGACGACCTACACCGCCAACGACGGCGCTTCGCTCAGCGGTTTCGCCAGGAGCGGTGTTCAACAGCGTCGCTCCGGCGGCGACATCGTTCTCAGTGAAGCGCCCAATGGTGCACGTGTTTCCACGGGCGGCGGCACCATTCGCATCGCGCGGTCGGGAGGCGACGTCTACGCGAACACGGGTGGTGGTCAAATCGACATCGGCCCCTCATCAGGTTCGGTCGTCGCGTCGACCGGCGCCGGGGACATCAGCGTTGCGTTCGATGGCGCTGGTGCCCACTCGGGGGAGCTCACGACCGGCCACGGACAGATCGAGCTCGTGCTGCCGAGTGACATTTCGGCGACGGTCATTCTCGAGACGGCGTACACGAACAACTTCAACGGCAAGACGAAGATCGAGAGCGATTGGCCGGTCAGCGTAACGGAGTCACCCGACTGGGATGCGAGCCAGGGCACGCCGCGTCGTTACGTGCGGTCGCGGCTCGTGCTCGGCAGCGGCGAAGGGGTGATCACGGTGCGCGCCGTGAACGGCAACGTGATCGTGAAGCGAGCACCTTGAGGTAGTGCCTATTCGTGCAGCACCTGATGCACGAACGACACGGCAATCGCGCCTTCGCCCACGGCCGACGCGCAGCGCTTGACGTTGTTGGCCCGTACGTCACCCACCGCGAATACGCCCGGCAGGCTCGTCTCGAGGAGATGCGGCCGCCGGGCGAGCGGCCACTTCGCGGCACTCAGGTCGTCTGGCGAGAGATCGGGGCCGGTCTTGATGAAGCCCTTCGCATCCAACGCCACGCAGCCGGCGAGCCACTTCGTGCTGGGCGCGGCGCCCGCCATCACGAACACGTGACGAATGGGCAAGCTCTTCTCTTCGCCCTGTTTACCATTCTTCCAGCGCACGCGCTTCAGATGGTAGTCGCCTTCCATGGCCGTGAGCTCGGTATGCGTGTGCAGCGTGATCGATTTCGAGCCTTCGATACGGCTGATGAGATAACGCGACATCGTCTCCCTGAGCCCCTCCGATCGAATGAGCACGTGGACGTGCTTCGACGTCTGGGCCAGAAACACCGCAGCCTGCCCCGCCGAGTTGCCGCCGCCGACGACGATCACCTCTTCGTCCTTGCAGAGTTGCGCTTCCATGAATGTCGCGCCGTAGTAGATGCCCGCACCCTCGAACCGCGACATATTCGGCAGCGCGAGCTTTCGATATTCGGCGCCTGTGGCAATGATGACGGTGCGCGTGGCGATCTTCGTCTCGTCGTCGATCTCCACCGCGTAGGGCGTTCGTGCGCACGACAGCTTCGTGGCGTTCTTGGCGATCAGGAGATCAGCGCCGAACTTCTGCGTCTGCGAGTATGCGCGGCCAGCGAGCTCCTGCCCCGTGATACCCATCGGAAAGCCGAGGTAGTTCTCGATGCGCGAGCTGGAGCCGGCCTGCCCACCCGGTGCGTTCGCTTCGACGACGAGAACGTCCAAGCCCTCCGACGCTGCGTACACGGCGGCAGCGAGCCCCGACGGACCCGCGCCGACGATGACGCAGTGACGCAGCTTCGACTCGTCGATCGAGTCGTTGAAGCCGAGACAGCTCGCGATCTCGCGATTGCTCGGGTTGCGAAGGACGATCTCGCCGCGCCAGATGACCACTGGCACGTCGCCTTCGCCGACGTGGAAGTGATCGAGCAGGTCCTGCACGCCCTCGTCGCGATCGAGGTCGAGCGAGGCATAGGGATGGCCATTGCGCGTGAGGAACTCGCGGACGCGCAGGGTGCCGGAGCAGTGCGTCGACCCGATCACCACCACGTCGCCGTAGCCCTGCGCATTCATCTCCAATCGGCGCAGGATGAAGGCGCGCATGAGGATCTCGCTCAACTCGCCATCGCTCGAGACGAGTCCGAGGAGGTTCTCGCGATTGACCTCGATGACCTCGCCGGGTTCGCCGCCGCGAATGCGAACGAGCGCTCGGCGACCGGAGAGCGTGTTGATCTCGCCGGTGAACTGGCCGGCATGATAGAGGGCGAGCAGCGTTTCCCCGAGATCGGCCACGCGGATGATCTCGATCGTCCCGCTCTTCACGACGAACATCGGCACGTTGGACGCGCCGGCTTCGACGAGAATCTCGTTCTCCTCGACCCTCCTGACGCGGCCGTGGGCTGCGATTCGCTCGATCTGCGCGTCGGTCAGCGAAGGAAACAGCTTCTCGCCTTGCGCCGAGAGGCTCAGCAGTGGGACTTGGGTCGTGGCAGTCATCCATCCTCCGGGCTGAGCCAATAAATCTACTGGCGGGCCAGGATCCGCCAATCACCCGAAAGTATATGCCATATGCCGCGCGCTTGTGGTGGTGAACCTTGGGAGGATCAACTGCCGACACGGATGGGCGCGGATGACAACCGGGTGGCCACCGCGCTCTGATGATTGAGCTACGGATCTCGGTGGCGCCGTGGCAACAGCCCAGACGCGCCGAAGTAGAGTAAACGGCGCGAATGGCTCCCAACCGGCGACTTCCATGACTTGAATCATGTGAATTTCTTGGAATTGCTCCATCATCAGGAGAGTGGCGCTGCGGCTGCCGGCGGCCGCAACAAACAAAAAAAGGATTTGGCGCACCACCGCTTCCACTACCGTGATGTAATTCTCAAGAATTCACATGATTCAAGTCAGGCAGTTGCTGTTTTTTTGGTGTGGCCGCAGAACCCATTGCGTCCAGTTCAGCAACGAGGTCCTCCCCGAAACAGTACGCCAGCTCGGAGCGCGCCATCTCGTATGCAATCGCGCCGCCGATGGTCTGCTGGGAGAGCTGTCAACCCATCGGGGAAGAAGTTTTTTCAGCGGACCAGCTGTCGGCGACCGCCTTGTCCTTCGACAGGCTCACCACTGCCCCATTCACCGTAAAGCGAATGGACGGGCTGCGTTGGTAACCTTCGGCGAGGAACTTCTTCGTCTTCAACGAAAACACTCGGCCGGATTTTGTGATCTCATACAGCGACTCGTAGCCAGCGAGCGGCATGCGCGGCTCGCGGTCCTTGTTCTTCGGTAAGCCGAGAGTCGTGGCACGCTCGTCTCTCTTGCGCTGTGCTGCGTGTTTGTGGCGATCGTCCCTATGGCCCATTGGTTTCTACGTTTGAGGAATCGGCAGCTTTTGTCGGCATCTGGAGCGAGAACGGTGCCTTCGGATCACAAATAGCAACTGACCGACTTGAATCATGTGAATTGCGAGAGAATTTCATCTCTGCAAATGCATGGAGGATCTCGCCCAGTCAGAACGATGCTGCCAGAAGAAACCGGGAGCAAATTCCAACAAATTCACATGATTCAAGTTATGGAGGTCGCCGAAAGAGATCCTTCAAGGTCTCCTACATCGACCCCATCATTTTCATTCCATTGACGAACGGCCGAACGCGCACGAAGACCATCGCGCCGAGCGGCGTCCGAGATCCGTAGGTGGACGATAGGGTCGACGGCACGACATTCACCGTCCCCATCGCGCCGATGCCGAGTGTCCCCGACCCGAAGCGGACGACCTCTCGAATGTAGCCGAGCGACGCGGCGCCGACGGTGAAGTGATCGCTGGCCGTAGGTGTGGACAGGACGAGCTCCTCCGGCGACTTCTGAACCACTTCGGCTCGAGTGAACAGCAGGTCGCGCGCATTGAACACCGCCTCGGATTCGAGGAGCACGCTGTGCGAAACATCGTGGCCCGGATGCGAATTCGCGCCATAGATCAGCGACGTCGACCACTGACCATCAGCGCCGAGTGCCGCGCCGTGCAGAACGGACGCCGTGACGCGATGCATCGATTCCGTCGGGTTCAGCGCTTCCGGGGTCTTCAGGAAGCCGTATCCACCGGTGAGGCTCCACTGCTCCGACGGATTCCAGGTGACACGGCCGGAGTACGAATCCAGCCGTATCGGGTCGAAGTCGAACCGGTGCTGGTCCGGCTCACGTGAGTTGAAGACCGAGCCCTCGAGCTTGAAGGAGTGCGTGAAGATGCCCGCGCTCAACACCCCGAACGTGATGTGCGTGGCGTCCTGCCAGTGATGACTGATCGGCGCAGTCGGGTTATCCATCGCCGACGGTCGATGCATGAACGCCACGGGCCCGAGCGCCGGCTCACCAGATGGCGCGGCGTACAGCATCACGCCGACAGTCTTCGTCACTGGAACTTCGTAGAGTGCGCTGAGCTCCATGAAGAGATCGTGCGGATGCTGCCGATCGTGCAGCGGTGCGCCGTCGTACGCCTCGCCCGACTGCAGCAGCAATGGGTAGCCCCGCGATGTCGCCGTCAGCGCGTCGAGGCTCAACATCGTTCGCGCCTGGAAGCGGCCGCCGGCGAGCGAGTGACTCGCCATGAGCATCATCCAGTTGAGCGATCCAACCTGCTCGTCGCCACGAGCACCGCCCTGCTTGTCGTAGTAGAGGAACGCGAAACCGTGTCCTGTCACGTCCCAGTTGCCGGGCGCGGCAAAGTGGATCGATGGAATCGGCGCGGCATCGGGGACCCAGGTCGTGCCTGAACCCATGCGATCCATCGTCACGCCAAGTGGATCGGGGGTGACCATCATCATCATGCCGGCGTGCTGCGCGGCGAGTCGCGCTGGGCCGAGTGCGGCAAGCATCGTCATCGCGAGCGTCAGCGCCATGCGCCGGCAATCGCGACGATGCCAAGTCGTCAACGTCATTGATCTGTTTCGAAGGAAGAAGCCTCGGCATCGCGCACACATGCGCGCGCCGGTCGCGTTCCTGCGGGTGCGCAGGAACGGATCGCGAACACCAATTGTGGGTGGTCGGAGCTACGCCTTCGGAGGCGGCGGCTCTGGTGCGGTCTGGAACGACTGCAGCGCGACGCGATCGGCGATCGGCATGTCGCGCGATGCGTGGACATATGCGACGATGCGCGTGGCGGACGCGGCGGCGATGCTCACGGTGCAGCCGGACATTGCCTCACAGCATCGCTGCGGCGCCTGCTGGGCGGGCGACTGATTGCCGGCGGCGGCGTGACTCGCGTCGGTGGGCATAGCGCTCATGTCCATGGAGCCCATGGCATGCGCTGGCGCGGCCGAGTTGTCCGGCGCGCACGGCAACTGCCCCACCAGCGTGAGGTGGAGCATGGCAAGGCCGGAGACCACAGAAAGCAGGCGGCGAATCACAAGGCCAAATCTAATCAGTGAGCACAGCGTGGCTGCGCCGTCTCCGTCAAACTGATTGAACGGAGTCAACGGAGAACACCAGGACAACAGTGGTTACGGCTCACACCGGCTGTGGCGATCCACCAGTCCGCAGATATTCTGCGAACTCATGGGGGAGCGTGCTCGCGAGAATCGCGCGCGCCGCTGCCTCGAGGTCGTACACGACGCGGACGAACTCGATGTCGATGCCCTCGTCGCTGACGTCGAGCAGGACGTACCCCACGCGCGGATCACCATCCTTGGGACGTCCCACGCTTCCGGTGTTCACGAAGTGAATACCCTCCACGACGCGATGCCAGGGTTTGTGCGTGTGGCCGAAGCACACGACGTCGCCTTCACGCGAGCCCATGTTGCGTGCCATCGACGACAGGAATTCGTCGGTGCGATTCT
>JAQBPV010000524.1 GCA_028287345.1 Gemmatimonadota bacterium | reverse complement strand
CGTGCACCGCGCGCGGCCTCCTGATCGGTGAGCGTGAACGACGTGCGATACCAGGCGATACCGTCCATCCCATCATAGCCCGCTTGCTCCCACAGCTTCGGCGTCGGGATTACGCGCCAACCGTTGTCGTCGAGTGTGGGATCGGCCCAGCGCGCCTGTCCGCTTACGAGCCCACTGTCCACGGACGGCAGCGCACCGAGTCGCGTCCGAAGCTTCTCACTGATGTCGCGGTCGTAGTCGCGCTCCTGCTGCATCACGGCCAACCACTGCGCGTCGCTCATCTTCAGCGCGCTCTTGCTCATCCACGGCTCGATGCGGCTGCCGCCCCACGACGTATGGAGAATTCCGATCGGGACGTCGACGGACTTGCGGAGGTCCCGAGCGAAGAAGTACGCGACCGCAGAGAACCCGCCGACGTGCTGTGGATCGGCGACGGTCCAGGTGCCGCCGGCGAGATCGTTCGACGGCGATTCCGCCCACGACGTCGGCACCTTGAACTGTCGGATGCGCATGTCGTTCGCCGCCGCGATCTCCCGCGCCGCGTTATTCGTATTCTCGACTGTCCACTCCATGTTCGACTGACCTGACGCGATCCACACGTCGCCGACGAGGATGTCGGCAACGGCGAGAGTGCGTCCGCCGCTCGCGATGGTCATCGAGTGAGGGCCGCCCGCGGACATCGGCGGCAACACCACCTTCCATGCGCTGTCCTTGCCCGTGGTCGTCGTGCGCGCGCGACCGTCGAACGTGATCGTCACCTGTGCGTTCGGAGCGCTCCAACCCCAGACGGGAACGGGCTTGTCGCGCTGCATGACCATCCCGTCGCCGACCAGCCGAGTGACGTGGAATGCGTCGGCCGGCTGCTGCGCGTCGCCAGGCGCCGAGAGGAGCAGGAGCGTCGCGAATCCGGCGGCGAGCGCGGGACGAAGCGTCATAAAAGCCCGATTGGTGTTGTTTGTCTCATGAACGTACCAATTACAAAAGTTCATGATTCCCCTGAGTATTCTCTGGCCGGATTGGATATGGCCACGCCTGATTGGTTCGTCAAGTTGATTTTGGAATCGGGCGCCTGTAGGCTTTCCACCCGCTCGAAATCGCGGCCGGATCTCCCTCACCAGACCGACTCTCGTGTTGACCGGCACAAACCTCATCTACACGAAGAAGTTCAATCTCCGCGTCGTGCACGAGGTCATTCGCGTGTACGGCCCGCTGTCGCGCGCCGACATCGCGAGGCACACGCAGCTCACCGGACAGACGATCTCGAATCTCGTCCGCGAGCTGCTCGACCTTCAACTGGTTCGAGAGGGCGGACGCCGCTCCGAAGGTCGCGGCGCACCGTCGACGACGCTCTCGCTCAATCCCGACGGCGCGTACGCGGTGGGACTCGATCTCGATCGAGACCACCTCACCGCGGTGCTCGTCGACCTCGCCGGCAACGTACGACATCGCATCCACACGGAGCTCGATGCGCCGTCGCCCACCGAGACACTCGAGCTGATGTCCGACTCGGTCGCCACGCTCATCAAGCGTCAGCGCATTCGTCGCGATCAGGTCTCGGGACTCGGCGTCGGCGTTCCGGGCCCGATGCACCAGACGGAGGACGGCAAGGATTATCTCGTCAATCCGAAGGCGTTTCCCGGTTGGCATGACATCCCACTCGCCACTTGGTTGCGCGAGAAGCTCCGCATGCCGGTGTTCCTCGAGAACAATGCAACGGCGGCCGCGATCGGTGAGCATTGGTACGGCGCGGGTCAACAGATCGGCACCTTCTTCTACATCTACTTCGGTAGCGGATTGGGTGGCGGTCTCGTGATGGATGGCCGGCCGTACGAGGGATTCACCGGCAATGCGGGCGAGATCGGCTATCTGCCCACCGTGCTCGCTGGCACCGGCCCGTCAGCGAACGGTAAGGATCCCTCACACGTCGGGCTGCACTTCAACATGCCGTTGCTCTACGAGCAGTTGCGGCAGGACGGCACCGAGGCGCGCACGCTCGAAGATCTCGATGCGCTGCTCGTCGCGGGACATCCACGGCTGTTGCGCTGGATGGACAACGCGTCGGATCACCTCACGGGTCTCGTGTTGGCAGTCGAATATCTGCTCGATCCCGAAGCCATCTGCTTTGGCGGACGGCTGTCGGATCGAATACTCGGTGGCCTCATGGATCGTGTGGCGCGACAGCTTCCCACGCGGCGCATCGGCGGCAAGGTGACGGCGCCACATCACCTGCTCGCGACGGCAGGCGTGGACGCGGCGGCGCTCGGCGTCGCTACGCTGCCGATGTATGAGATCTTTGCGCCGGCTCCGCAGGTGTTGCTGAAACAGCGGCGCAATCCGCGAACGGCGGGGTCGGCGATGCCGAAGGCGGTGGGACGTTGAACTGCAACTGCTCGACGCGGATGAACACACACGGATGAACTGTCGGATTTACGCGGATCTACCTCGAGCAAGCTTCACGCGCCGGGTTCATCCATGCGCGACATCAAAGAATTCAATTTATTTTTGAGTTACCATTTCTTGATGTGTAGTGGGGTAGCAGTATCCGTGAAAATCCGGCTGTTCTTCCGTGCCCATCCGCGCCAAGCATTTGATCTTCCGTGTTCAGCGGACCCACAGCACCGGCTGACGCACGGGATTGTTGCGTATCACCTCATCAACCGATGGATCGGCATCGAGCGTCTTCCACAGCGCGATATACGACGGCTCGCCAAGCGCCAGTCCACCGAACAACAGCGACGGATGACGGACGGGCCACGCGTCGAAGTACATGACGTCCGGCTTGAGCGACCACCTACGCTTGTCCTTGATGAACGGCACCATGTACGCCATCGCTTTCCGCATCCCCCGACCATCCGGCGTCTCATACGTCCACATGTTCTCGCGCGGCGTCGACAGCACCTCGGCAAGCATGCCCATGACATCGAGCTGGAACAGCGAGTAGCCATACGGCTTGGTACGCGCGAGCTCCTTCGGAAAGCTGCCGTCGGCCGCCATCTGTCCAGGAATCAACTTTTCCCTGAACATCGTCCGCATTTCCGCGAGCTTCGCTGAATCACCGGTGAATCGCGCAAACGCCGCCACCTGAAGCGCCCACGCTGCACTGTGGTTGTTGCCGTTGTCGCGCTCCTCGATGCCGTACTTGTGTGTGGTCATCCACTCGACGTACGAACGAAACCAGTTCTTCGTCGCCGTGAGTGTAGGGTCGTTTAACGCTCCAAGCTGCTCCAGTTCGAGCGCGGCCTGCGCGACCTCGACGAGATGGATCGTGTCGATGATGCCGATGCCGCGTCCTGTCGCCACACCTTTGATGGCCTGCGCGTACAGCATGCTCGGATTCATGCGCGTGTCCGCGTCCACGAACCACGCACGCAAGTGGGCAATGGCCTGACGCGCATAGCGCCCGTCCCCCGTGATCTCGTATGCGGCCACGAGCGCGGGGACGATCTGACTCAGCCGACGCATCGCGTTCCGGTGTGCCTCGAAGTTCGCCGGATTGGTCTCGCCGTCGCGACGGATGTACGGCTTCGTCGAGTCTGACGGATCGGGCCACCAGTAGTCGCCTTCCGAATAGAAATCATGTACGCCGCCAGCGCTCCGCTCGGCGCGAACGTCGGTGATCGTCACCGGCTGCTCGCGCAGGTAGCGATCGGCTTGCTCGAGCACGCGATGGCGCTCGACGCTGATGAGCTGGTTTCGGGTGATCTGTGCGCTGATGGGCTGAGTGATTGCGAGTGCGGTGAGCACACTTGCAACGACAAGCCGAGTTCGAGTGCCCGTACGCCGGGGCTCGTAAAGCGAGGAAGCGGATTTCACGGATCTGACGGATAAAGACCGGATTCTCTCCCTTCGGTTTTCCAAAGCGAGAGGTCACCACCAATCGCTACCGCCAAAACAGTCTCCGGCGTCCACTCACTGATAGGCCGAGCCTCCGACAACTCACCTCGACACATCACGGCAAGCCGATCGCACAACCCGAACAGCTCCGGCAGATATGAGCTCACAACAAGAACAGCACACCCAGCTGCCGCACGCTGCACGATGACGTCATAGACATCCGACCGACTCCCGACGTCCACGCCGCGCGTCGGCTCGTCGAGTAGCAGTACATCGGCCTCCTGATGCAGCAAACGTCCGATCGCAACCTTCTGCTGATTTCCACCCGACAGCGCACGCACCCGCTGGTTCGGCGACGTCGCCCGAATGCGCAGTTCACGAATCCAGTGTCGTGCGCGCTCCGCCTGCTTCGTCAAGTCGAGAATCCCTAGGCCACGAGCCGACAGCGCGGGACGCGTCGCACAGAGGTTGTCGGCAATCGTCATCGGCAGCGCGAGTCCTTCACCCTTGCGATCCTCGCTCAGGTAGCCGACTCCCTGCCGCACACGTTCAGCCGCGCTGCTGCTCTTCGCCGGAACGTCGTTGATCGAACCAGCCTCCGGCTCATCGAGCGCGAAGAGTGCCCGCACCAACTCCGTCCGACCGGAGCCCAGCAGTCCAGCGATGCCGAAGATCTCCCCTCGCCGCAGGTCAAAGCTCGCCTGGCGCAATCGAGGCGGAGAGACAAGCCCGCGCACCGACAGCGCGACGTCGCCCACAGCGCCGCGCGAGCGCACTGGGAACAGCACGGATGCCGGCCGACCCACCATGCTGCTGATCAACGATTCGTTCGTCGTATCGTTGATGTCGCCAGTCGCGACGCTCATGCCGTCGCGCAACACTGTGTAGCGGTCGGCAATCTGCCGCACTTCCTCGAGGAAGTGGCTGATGTAGATGATCGCCATACCGCGCGACGCCAGCCGTCGAATCAGCGCGAACAACCGCTCGACGTCTCCGCCCTGCAGGCTGCTCGTTGGCTCGTCCATCAGCAGCACGCGCGAATCAGACGCGAGCGCGCGACAGATCTCGACGATCTGTCGCGCGGGCAACGACAGGTCTGCCACCCGTTTCAAGGGGTGAATCTCCGGATGCGGCAACTCGGCGATGAGCTCAGTCGCTCTCGCGCGTGCAGCATCACGGTCAATCCATCCCCAGCGCGACGTCTCGCTACCGAGGAGCACGTTCTCCATGACGGAAAGGTGCGGGCAGAGCGACAACTCCTGATGAATGAGCGTCACTCCGCGCTGACGAGCATCGTGTGGCGAGTGCGGCGCGTAACGCTCGCCATCGAGCGTCATCTCGCCACGGTCTGCGTTCACCGCGCCTGCGAGCACGCCCATCAGCGTGGACTTGCCCGCGCCATTCTCGCCGAGCAGCGCGTGCACCTCGCCAGCCCGAATGGCGAGATCGACGCCGTCGAGCGCGACCGTCGCACCGTAGCGCTTCGCGATATCGTGAACGCGGAGCGTTTCGATCACGTGCCGCCGATATACTTGGCGATCGGTGGATTGACGATGTCCTTCGTCGCCGGCGCATCGAGATTGTCAGGCGTCACCATCGTCACACCGGTGTCGATGTGCTTCTCGAAGGGCTGGCCACGGATCTGCGCGACGATGGTCTTCACTGCGAGATAGCCCATGCGCATCGGGTTCTGCACTGCGGTGCCGTCGAGATGCTTCGCGCGCATCGCCTCGATGAGCAGCGGGCCGATGTCGAAGCCGACGAGCCTGATCTTTCCTGCCTTGCTGATGTCCTGCAGCGCGAGCAGCATCCCGATCGTCGACGACTCGTTCGGCGTGAAGATCCCCTGCAGATCACCACCGAATCGGTTGAGCAGATTCTCGGACGCCTTCTTCGCCGACTCGCGTGTCGTGCCGGCATACTGATCCGACGACACGATCGTCATGCCAGGATACCCCGCCCTCATGCGCTCGAGAAATCCGCGCTCGCGCTCCGTCGTACTTGCTGAGCCTTCGGCGTAGCGCAGCAAGAGAACCTTGCCCTTGCCGTTCAACAGTTGGCCGAGCCGATCGGCGGCGAGCTCGCCGCCCTTGTGATTGTCCGTAGCGACGTAGCTCACGATGTTCTCGGACTCGAGCCCCGAGTCCACGATCACCGTCGGAACGCCAGCGGCCTTCGCCTCCTCGACCGGACGCACGAGCGCCATGTTGTCGAGCGGCGCGAGGACCATTCCGTCCACATGCTGGCTCGTGAACCCTTCGACGACCTGCACCTGCTGCTCGCGATCGTCTTCACGCAGCGGTCCCTTCCAGATGATGGTGACGGAGTCGCCCGCCGCATCCATCTCCTGCTTCGCCTGCACCGCGCCAGCGTGCAGCCCTCGCCAGTACTCGTGCGTCGTCCCCTTGGGAATGACGGCGATGGTCAATCGCTTTTTCGTTGCTGACGCTCCTCCTTCCTTCTTTGCGTCTCCGCCGCCGCATGCCGCCGCAGAGAGCAGGAGTATCGCGAGCTGAATGCGTCGAGTGTTGTTCACGTCAGTCTCGTTACCGTGATGGAAGTGGAACCGCAGCCGCACGCTCGGCCCACCGAGCTCGCAGTCGGTCGAGCGCAACGGCGAGCACGATGATGACGCCGATGATGATCTCCTGGATGTAGTTCGGCCAGCCCATCTGCTGACAACCGTTGCGCAGGAAAGCCATGATGAGCGCACCGATCATGGAGCCGAGGATGCTGCCTTCGCCGCCACTCAGGCTGCCGCCGCCGATGACGACCGCGGCGATGATGTCGAGCTCCGCGCCGTTCGCCACCGTTGGATCGCCCTGGCGTAAGCGAGACATCTGCATCACTCCCGCGAGGCCGAACAGCGACCCCGCGGCGGCGTACGTCATGATCTTGAGCTTGTCGGTGGCGATGCCGCATGCGCGCGCGGCCGCTTCATTGGAGCCGAGCGCGAAGATGCGTCGACCGAAGACGGTGCGATTGAGCAAGAGCGCCGCGAGCACCGCGAGCAAGAGCGTGATCCACACGCCGATCGGCAGCACGAGCCATGTCTGGCGCGGGAACGTGATGAGCAGGTCGTTGATCCACGTCGACGGCACGTTCACTGTCTGTTCGTTCGCCAGCCATTTCGCCACGCCACGCGCGATGCCGAGCATGCCGAGTGTGACGATGAAGGGCACCACTTTCAGCGTCGTGATCACTGCCCCATTGACGGCGCCGATTGCGGATCCCGCTGCGATTGCGGCGACGATCGCCACCGCTGGCGGCCAACCATTCTTCACGCCCAACGCGGTGATGACACCGGTCAGTGCGATCGTCGCGCCGACGGACAAATCGATTCCGCCGCTGACGACGATCATCGTCATGCCGATGGCGCCGAGCGCCACGATGACGGTCTGCGAAAGGACGATGCGGAGGTTGAACGACGACAGGTAGCGCTCCGGCGTGTCGGAGAGCACCGCGAAAACGAGAATGACGAGCACGAGACCGAGCGCCGGCCCTGCGCGTCCGATCCAGTCGCGGAGAATCGAGGCGGTGGCCGCGGATTTCCGGTCCTGGACGAGCGCAGCGGTCGCCGGAGCGCCGTCGACGATGGACAATGCGAATTCTCTCTGTGAATGAGCCCTCAATGCTGAGGCATCGTCGCGCGATGCACCAGTTGTGGTCTGCCAACCGCGACCGCAACGAGGCGTGTGGTACGCACGTAGCAGAAGAAGAAATCACCATGGACGGAGCGATTTTTTGTCAGCTTGGTGACAGCTAAAATCGGTGGCCTTGCGGTCGGCACGCGATATGTATACTAATTTGCAGACAGAATTTTTGGTGACGGAACTCACCCCCCATTCCTTGGGTAGAGTTCATACCCTGAACCCGGAAGAGGCGTTGCGTATGGCAAAGCCACGTAAGACCACACTCGCACTGGCAACCGTGCTCGCGCTCGGCTTCGCCCTGCCTGCGTACGCACAACATGGTGGCGATGGATATCTGTTCCACGCGCCGAGCGTACGGTTGAGCCTCCGCGCGGGCTACGATCACGCGAACGCCAACAGCGACGTATTCGACCAGGCCGTGACCGACCTGAGTCTGAACAAGAAGGATTTCAGCGGACTCACGCTTGGCGGCGAGATCGCCTTCGCGCTGGGCTCCCGCTTCGACCTTTCGATCGACGGCGGCTATTCCCGGGCCAACAAGGGCTCCGACTTCCGCCACTTCATCGACAACAACAATCTCCCCATCGAGCAGACGACGACGTTCGAGCGGGCGCCGATCATGGGGAACCTCCGCTTCTACCTCACCCCGACTGGCCGGAACGTCGGCCGGCTGGCATGGATCCCGAACAAGGTGGTCCCTTGGGTTGGTGCGGGCGGCGGAACTATGTGGTATCGTTTCCGACAGCAGGGGGACTTCGTCGACTTTCAGACGAGCAACGTCTTCGCGTCCTCCTTCAGCTCGACTGGTTGGACGCCAGCTGCGCAGGGGATGGCTGGAGTGGATGTCAGCATCACGCCGTTGATCGCACTACGGGGAGAGGGGCGCTACGTGTGGGCCAAGGCTCCATTGGGCCATGATTTCTCGGGGTTCAACCGCATCGACCTGTCGGGCGTTCAAGGAACGCTTGGCCTCACGTTCAGAATGTAGGCTTCATATATGAGGAACATCATGCAGAACTCGATGAAGCGGGCAGCGATCGTGGCAGTAGCTGCGTCTGCGCTTTTCGCCGCGACGAGCGGCGCGCAATCGGCGGGTCCGCGCTGGCAGGCGTGGCTGGGCTGCTGGTCGGCCGCGCCGACGAATGGGCAGATCGGAGCCGTGTCCGGCCCGACCGTCTGCGTCACGCCGACGACTGACGCCAACGTCGTCGAGATTTCGACGATCGGCGACGGCAAGATCATCTCGCGCGATCGTCTCGATGCCAGTGGCGCCGAGGTCCCGATCAACGCGAAGAATTGCAGTGGCGTGCAGAAGGCGCAATTCTCGGCCGATGAGCGTCGCCTGTATCTTCGCGCTGCCACGAACTGCGACAACATGAAGAGCGCGACGTCCGCCATTCTCGCCATGACGGCGCAGGGTGAGTGGATCGACGTGCGCAACGTGAAGGCCTATGGTGAGGACAACGTTCGCGTGGCGCGCTATCGCGACATCGGCGTACCCTCGTCGGTTCCGGCCGACATCGCCAACGCGTTGAATGGACGCGGCATGGCGACGCAGAGCGCGCGCATCGCAGCTGGCGCGCCGGTGGGCACGAACGCGGTGATCGAGGCAGTGAAGCTGGCCGATTCGTCGGTCGTCTCGGCATGGCTGTTCGAGCGCGGACAACAGTTCGCGCTGAGTGCGAACGATCTCGTCGCGCTGGCCGATGCGGGCATTCCCGCTGGCGTCACGGACGCGATGGTTGCGGTCTCGCATCCTGGCGCGTTCAACGTCGCCCGTGCGGACAACCGCCGCTCGGTGGACGATGACGACTATCCGGCGAACCGTCGTCGCTACGTGACGATGGATCCGTACTACGATCCGTACGGATACGGCTACTCGCGGTATGGCTATGGCTACAGCCCGTACGGCTACTACAATGCCGGCGGCTACTACGGCGGCGGCTACTACGGCGGCGGCTACGGCGGCCCGCCGATCATCATCGTCACACCCGGCAACGGCGGCACGTCGAACCGTGGCCAGATGGTGAAGGGTCAGGGCTATACGCAGAATCAGCCGGCGTCCACGCAGACTCGTGGCACGAACGAGCGTACGTCGAGCTCGTCGGGTTCTTCGTCGAACTCGTCGGGTTCGTCTGGCTCGACTCAGTCAGCGCCTGCGCCTGCACCGGCGCCGGCACCGGCACCGCAAAGGACGGCGCATCCGAAGCCGTAGCTAGAATCTTTCGGGATAGTTGTGTAGGGGGCGACGCCACGTGGCGTCGCCCTCTTCTCTTTTCAATGCCGTGATTCCGTGATTCCGTGATTCCACCCTTCGTTATTCGAGAGTGCGTGCGCCAACAAACAGGGAATCGTCGGCAAGGACAATCAACTGATGGCTTGAATCACGGAATTGCAAGAATCTTTGGAATCTGATCGCTGCGTCATCGAGAGTTGGTGCACGAATGCCTCGGCAAGAGCAGGAAGGTCGTGCTTCAAGCGTGAGCTACCTTCCCCGCGCGCCATTCAATTCCGTGATTCCGTGATTCCGTGATTCTAGCCCTCCGTTCTGTCCTTGGAGGAGCCGCCTACAAGGCCTGGAATACCGGCAAAGAGATCAACTGCTGGCTTGAATCACGGAATTGCAAGAATCTTTGGAATCTGATCGCTGCGTCATCGAGAGTTGGTGCACGAATGCCTCGGCAAGAGCAGGAAGGTCGTGCTTCAGGCGTGAGCTAACTTCTCCGCGCGCCATTCAATTCCCTGATCCTAGCCTTCTCTTCGGTCTTTCAAGGAGTCGGCGTTCCGGTAGACGACCGGATAGAACTTTGCTTCTGGACCGAAGTGAAGCACAAAACCAAGTTCGAAGTGCGACGCATGCAGATAGCTGAAGAGCTGGCGCGGAGCGCCTCGATGCAGCTCCTGCGTTGCCTTCGATTCAATGATCAGCTTGTCGTCCACCACCATGTCGACGCGTTGCAAGCCGAGATAGTGGCCCTTATACCAGACGGCAAAGCAGACCTCGCGAGATACCGTGTGTCCGCGAAGCTTCAGCTCGATCTCCAGCGCCTGGATGTAGAAGTGCTCGTAGTAGCCGTAGCCAAGAGTGTTGTAGACCTCATAGAACGCACCGATGACGGACTTGCTCAGCGCCTCTTCCATCAGCTCGTGTTTTGTCATGGCGCAGTATGGGCGCGCTCCTGCCAACCACCATCACCGATTGATTCCGCCCCGGCGCATTCTCGTGCAACTCGCCAAGGAACTCCCCCCAGTTCCCGGAGTACCGTACTCGGCGAATTAGCGGTTGCTGGTACCCTCGCCAACCGACATTTTTCACTCTGAAACTGACGCCCGCTCGACCCGTAAGGACCTCACTGTCGAATTTGTATACTATTGCGTGGGGTTGATTGTATACCGTAGATTTCCGCTTGGCTTCGCACTCGAGGATCGGGAGATGAGGACCTTCATTCGTCAAACGTCCGCCGTCGGACTCGCCGCTTTGGCGCTCGGCTTCATCGCGCCCGGATCGGCGCAGGCTCAGGCCCAGTACGGAGCCGGACCGCGATGGTTGGGATGGCAGGGATGTTGGACCGCCGCGCCGTCCGGCCAGGTGATCGAGAACAGCGCCGACGCGCCGCGCATCGTCTGCATCACACCCACGCGCGACCCTGACGTCGTCGACATCGCCGCCATTGCCGAGGGAAAGGTCGTCACACGCGACCGCATCGATGCGAGCGGACGGACCCAGCCAATCGAGGGAACCAGCTGCAAGGGCACGCAGACCGCACGCTGGTCGGGCGACGGTCGCCGAGTGTTCCTCAAGTCGTCCGTCAAGTGCGACGGCGTGCAGACAGAGATGTCCGCCATCCTCGCCATGACCGCTGGCGGCAACTGGCTCGACGTCCGCCGAGTGACCGCGGGTGAAGGTACGGATGTTCGTGTCGCTCGGTATCGCGACGTCGGCATTCCGCGCGACGTGCCAACGGAAGTCGCGTCGCTGCTCGACACGCGCGGCAACTTCATCGCGCAGGATGCACGCACCGAGAACGGCGCACCAGTTGGAGCGAACGCCATCATCGAGGCATCGCGCCTCGTGGATGCGTCAGTCGTCGAAGCCTGGATCTTCGAGAGCGGCCAGCGCTACGCCGTCGATGCACGCGCGCTCACGCAGCTCGCGGATGCAGGCGTGCCCGCACGCGTGACCGACGCGATGGTCTCCGTCGAGAAAGAAGCACAGCTCGCGAATCGCACTGAGCGCGACGTCTATTACTACTCGCCCTACGGCTGGAACACCTACGGCCATTATGGTCGCGGTTCAGCCGACGCATGGAATCAGGGCACGACGAGCCGCACCACTACGGACTACTACGAAAGCGGCAGGAGTCGCTTCGTCGTGAACGTTTACACGACGTACGATCCGTGGGGCTTCGGCTACTGGCCGTACGGCGGCTACCGCTACGGCTACGCGCCGTTTGGCTATGGCTTCCGCTACGGACGGGGCGAGCTCTTCGGCTTCGACTACGTCAATCCCTACGGATCGTACTGGGGTCGTTCTTACCCGTATCTCAACAATCCGCACAATCGCGTCGGCTATACGTATCCGCCAACGATCGTGCTGCACAATGACGGGTCGAACACCGCACCGCACGGACGTTCGGTGAAGGGCGAGGGCTACACGCCGGCCACCCCGGGCAGCCGTCCGTCGAACGAGGATCCGCGTCAGGCTCGTCCGCGCACCGAGCGTCCCGCTACTGAGCGTGCGGCCGAGGCGGTCGTCGAAGCGGCTCGCACAGCAGCAGGGGATCGCAGCGCTCGGCCGCGCACTGAATCGCGACCGGAGCAGCGCGCCGAGTCTCGACCGGAACAGCGCACGGAATCGCGGCCGGAACCACAGCGGAGCGCGGGTGGTGAACGGAGCGCCTCGCCGAGAACGGCCCGAGCACGTCCATAGCAGTCACCATTCGAGAAGCGGCGCCGACAGTCATGTCGGCGCCGCTTTTTTGGTTTATCCGGGGGGGGATCCCAGAGAAATAGCAAACGACTGACTTGAATCATGTGAATTGAAAGACGAATTGCATCACCGCGCCGAGACATTGGCAACGTGCAGGGGATTGAAAGTTCCTCTTGGCGTGAGCGCCGTGACAGGCGCGAGACTTTTCAGACATCCGATGGAGCAAATTCTACACACTCGCATGATTCAAGTCATGCGGCTGTTGGTGGTGTTCTCGGTTCATTCGGTATTTCAGGGAGTGCTGCGCGAATCTTTAGGGAGAAGCTTGCGTCATCATAAATTCCCGGAAGACCCTTTTTTTGGTCCAGAGCATGAATCGGGAAGCCACATCGAGATGCGCGGCGCATCTTCTCGAACATGCCAAACACGACGACGCTGGATGCACGTGACTGGACTTCGATCTCGTCGGACCTGAACGCGTACGGCTGCGCGGTGATCGAGAAGCTCCTGTCGCCGGAGGAATGCAGGGAACTAGCTTCACTCTATCCCGAGGAGGAGCACTTCCGTAGTCACGTCCACATGGCGCGCCACGGCTTCGGCAGGGGCGAATATCGCTACTTCAAGTATCCCCTGCCCGACACACTCGGCGACTTGCGCACCGCGCTCTATCCTCGACTCGCGGCTGTCGCGAACGAATGGAACGAGCGCATGCAGATCGAGCGGCGCTATCCAAAGCGACACGCAGACTTCTTGAAGGAGTGTCACGACGCTGGCCAAGCGAGGCCGACGCCACTGCTGCTTCAGTACGTGCCGGGAGACTTCAACTGCCTGCACCAGGATCTGTACGGCGATCTCGCGTTCCCGCTACAGGTGGCGATCCTTCTCTCCGAGCCGGAGAAGGATTTCACGGGCGGCGAGTTCGTGCTCACGGAGCAGCGTCCGCGGATGCAGAGTCGGGCCGAGGTCGTCCCGCTACGTCAGGGCGACGCGGTTGCATTCGCGGTGCACAATCGGCCGGTGCGCGGGACCAAGGGCAACTACCGGGTGAACCTTCGTCACGGCGTTAGCCGCGTGCGATCGGGTCGTCGGCACACGCTGGGGATCATCTTTCACGACGCGAAGTAACTACCTGTACTTCTCCATCAACTTCTGCAGCGCGTCGTTGCCAGGACAAAGATCCTCGTACTTCATGTCGACGAGCGGCGTGGTCACCGTCTTCGCGACTGCGTGCATGTCGGCGCCGGCCTCGTCGAGGAAGAGAAGACCCGTGGCCACCTCGCCACGCTTCTGACAGGCGCGGACGTGTGCGTACGCCGCTTCGCGATCGGTGGGATCGTAGGCGTCGTGCGTCTTGCGGAAGCGGACGACACTCCCGTCGTGCATCGTGATCGACGTGATCGCCTCATTGGTCTCGGGCGCGGTGATCTCGCGACGCAGTGGCACGAAGTCAGCCGCCGAAATCTCGACCTCGTGCTCGCGCGTGAACTTGTAGCTCTTCGTCGAACCGTCGTGATCGTTGAAGGTCACGCACGGCGAGATGACGTCGACGAGCGCGAGGCCATTGTGCGAGAGACCCGCCTTGAGAATCGGAACGAGCTGCGCCTTGTCGCCGGAGAAGCTGCGCGCCACAAACGTCGCGCCGAGTGTGAGGGCGAGAAGCACGGGGTCGATCGGCGGCTGCACGTTGGCTTCACCCTTCTTCGATGTCGAGCCGATATCGGCAGAAGCGGAGAACTGCCCCTTCGTCAGACCGTAGACGCCATTGTTCTCGATCACGTACAGCATGCGCACGTTGCGTCGGATCGCGTGGCACAGCTGGCCGAGTCCGATGGAGAGCGAGTCGCCGTCGCCGGACACCCCGATGTAGGTGAGGTCGCGGTTGGCGGCGTTCGCTCCGGAGCATACGGACGGCATCCGGCCGTGCACGGAGTTGAAGCCGTGCGACTGCTTCATGAAGTATGCGGTGGTCTTCGACGAGCAACCGATGCCGCTCATCTTCGCGGCGCGATGTGGCGGCAGCGAGAGCTCCCAGCACGCCTGCACGATTGCGGCGGTGACGGAGTCATGTCCGCAGCCGGCACAAAGCGTGGACATCGTGCCTTCGTAGTCGCGCAACGTGAATCCGAGCGCGTTGGTACGGAGGCCCGGATGGCGGACGGGAGGTTTTGCGATTGAGGTCATTTGATTGTCACCCCGCAGGAGCGAGCGTAGCGAGCGAGTGTCGGGACGACAAGATCATCGCTGACCTGCTTTTGTCGCTTCCCGATGTTGCATCACTGCATCGATCACAACATTCGCGGTGAGCGGCATACCACCGTAGTCGAGAATCGAGCGCATGTCGTCGCGCGGCATGCCGGTCTCGATCGCCAACAGCGACCGCAACTGCCCATCGCGATTCTGTTCCACGACGAAGTTGATCGGATGCGCGTCGAGGAATTCACGCACCGGCGTATCGAACGGGAAGGCGCGAATGCGCATGTAGTCGGCGACGATGCCGACGTCCTGCAGCCGGTCGATCGCCTCGCGGACCGCCGCATGACAACCACCGAGCGTCACGATGCCGATCTCGGCGCCCGGCACGCGATGGAATTCAGGAGCCGGCACCGTCGTCGCCGCGAGCTTGAACTTGCGCGACAGGCGATCCACGACCTCCTGATACGAATCGGAGTCCTCGGTGTAGAGGCCGTGCTTGTCGTGTCCGGAGCCGCGAACGAAGTACGCGCCCTTGCCATGCACGCCAGGCAGCGAGCGCGCAGCAATGCCGTCGCCCTCGGCATCGAGATAACGCGAGAACTTCTTGATCGACTCGAGATCTTCGGCGGAGAGCACCTTGCCGCGATCAGGACGATAGTTGTCATCCCACTGGAGTCGCTTGCACATCCAGTCGTTCATCCCGATGTCGAGATCGCTCGCGACGAACACCGGCGTCTGATAGCGGTCGGCGAGGTCGAACGCCTCGACGCTCAGGTAGAAGCACTCCTCCGGATTGCACGGGAAGAGCACGATGTGCTTCGTATCGCCGTGCGATGCGTACGCCAACGAGAAGAGATCGGCCTGCTGCGTGCGCGTCGGCATGCCAGTAGACGGCCCGGTGCGTTGAATGTCGAAGAAGACGGCAGGTATCTCTGTATAGTAGGCGAGCCCGATGAACTCCTGCATCAACGAGATGCCCGGACCCGACGTGTTCGTGAACGCGCGAGCTCCTGCCCAACCTGCACCGATCGCGATACCGGCTGCCGAGAGCTCGTCTTCCGCCTGGATGATGCAGTAGCGTCCGAGTCCCGTCTCCTGCTCCGTGCGGAAGCGCTGGCAGAAGGCCTTGAACGCTTCCATCATGGAGGTCGACGGCGTGATCGGATACCACGCACCTACGGTCGCGCCGGCGTAGAGTGCGCCAAGTGCGGCGGCGGCGTTGCCTTCGATGATGATGTAGTCCTTGGTCGCATCCATCTTCTCGAGATGGAAGGGCAGCGGACACTCATAGCTCTGCGTCGCGTAGTCGTAGCCCAGCTGGATGGCCTTTTTGTTGGCATCGAGCAGCGACTTCTTCTTCGAGAACTTCTCGATGAGCATCTCGCCCATGAGGTCCATGTCCATCTTCAGCAACGCCGCGAGCGCTCCGGAATACACGATATTGCGCAGCAGCGTGCGATTGCGGTCGCCCTGAAAGTTCTCGACGCAGATCTTTCCGAAGGGAATGCCGAGGATCGTGATACCCTCGCGCACGAGCTCGGGCTCGAGCGGCCATGACGAATCGTAGAGCAGATAGCCGCCCGGACGCACATTGGCGACATCCTTCGCATACGTCGCCGGATTGAGGGCGACGACCAGATCGGTCTCGTGCGGACGCGCGGTGTAGCCCACGCCGCTGACGCGAATTTCGTAGAAGGTCGGCAGCCCCTGGATGTTCGACGGAAAGAGATTTTTTCCGGTCACAGGGATGCCCATGCGGAAGATCGCCTGCATCAACAGGCTGTTCGCGCTGGCCGAACCGGTGCCGTTCACCGTCGCCATCTTGAAGGCGAAGTCGTTCACTCCGCTCATACGAACGTCACCGACTGTTCGCCGGCCGGAGCCGACGCATACGGCAACACCAGTTCGAACTTCTTCATGTCCCACGCGGCGGTCGGACACCGTTCGGCGCACAGACCGCAGTGGAGACAGATGTCCTCGTCCTTCACCATCAACCGCTTCGTCTGCGGGAGAGCGCCCGACACATATAGATCCTGCGTCAGGTTCACCGCCGGCGCCGAAAGCATCTGGCGGAGGTCGATCTCGTCGCTGGCGCCGGGTGTGATCGTGAGGCAACTCACGGGACAGACATCGACGCACGCGTCGCACTCGATGCACAGGTTCGCCTCGAAATGCGTTTCGATGTCGCAGTTGAGGCAACGCTCCACTTCCGTCGCGGTCTGCTCCGGCGTGAAGCCGAGTTCGACTTCTGCGCTCAACTTCGAGAAGCGCTCGACGAGCTCCGCGTGCTTCATGTGCGCGCGCGGCGACGGATTGAAGTCGTTCGAGTAGGCCCACGAGTGCATACCCATCTTCGTGCTCTCGAGGTGCATGC
>JAQBPV010000482.1 GCA_028287345.1 Gemmatimonadota bacterium | reverse complement strand
CCTGGCCGTCCACCTCGAAGCCCATCGCCTTCACGTAGCGCAGGCCGCCCGACGATCCGCGCACCGCCTTGGCCACGTCCTTCGCCACCGGCATGTTCGACGCGGGGCCGAGGTAGACGTTGTAGGCGACGAGGAATGGCCGCGCGCCGATGGCGACGGCGCCGGCGGATTCGTGAACCTGTGATGGGCCGAAGTCGGGAGTGCGCTGCGGCGTGGTGCCGATGTCGGCGCGGATGCCCTCGAACTCGCCGCGGCGCACGTCGGCAAGGTTCTCACGATCGGGACGCGTAGCGGCGCGCTCGTAGAGGAACACGGGAATCTGCAGTTCGCGTCCGACGCGCTCGCCGAGCTGGCGCGCGAGCGCGATGCAGTCCTCCATCGTCGCGCCTTCGAGGGGAATGAAGGGAACGACGTCAGTCGCGCCCATGCGTGGATGTTCGCCGCTATGGGTACGAAGGTCGATGTGCTGGTGCGCCTCACGGATGCCGGCGAAGGCGGCATCGGCAACGACGTCGATAGGCGCGACGAACGTGATGACGCTGCGATTGTGGCTTGCGTCGGAGCTGGCGTCGAGGACGTGTGCGCCGGCGACGTTTGCGATCGCATTGCGAATAGCGTCGACGACTTCGGGGCGGCGGCCTTCAGAGAAGTTGGGTACGCACTCGATGAGTTTCATGTCGCTGATCTGTTGAAGTGCGGAACTACAGCTTTACCGCAGAGAACGCAGAGAAGCAGAGGAACGCAGAGGAGACCAGAACACAAGATCAGAGATATAGACCCAAAGAATCTGTTGCAGTTCTCTGCGACCCTCTGCTGCTCTGCGTCCTCTGCGGTGAAAATGCAGTTACGTGGAGTGCAGCGTCTCCAATAGCCAGGCATGCATCGTCGGATTGCCAGCAAGAATCGACGTCTCCGCCACCTGAATTGGCGCACCATCGATCTGCGTGACGACACCGCCTGCCTCGCGCACCATCAGCACCCCCGCCGCCATGTCCCACGGCGACAATCGAAGCTCGAAGAAGCCATCGTATCGGCCACACGCCACGTCGGCGAGATCGAGCGCTGCCGCACCGGCGCGTCGAAGGCCCGACGTCGCCCGCATCACCGGCGGGATCATCGCCAGATACGGCGCGATCTCCTCCTCGCGCGAAAACGGAAAGCCCGTCGCGATGAGTGCCCTCGCGGGGAGGGTCGTCTCGCTCACGCGCATTGGCTCACCGGCACGACGCGCACCGCCGCCAGCGGTCGCCGAAAAGAGCTCCCCGGTGGCCGCGTTGATGATCGCACCCGCGACCAGCTCTCCGTCGATCAGCGCGGCAATCGACACCGCGTACCAGGGCACGCCATGCAGAAAGTTCGTCGTGCCATCGAGCGGATCGGCGACGAACACGAGCCCAGTCGTCGCATTCGCGTTCGGTGAGCCCTCTTCGGCGAGGAGGATCGCGTCAGGATGGCGCGCCATCACCACCTCGGCCAATGCCGCCTCGCTCGCGCGATCGACCTCGCTGACGAAGTCGTAGCTGCTCTTGTTCTCCCATGTGAGCGATCCGCGACGAGACGCTCCGTCGCGAATGACGTCAGCCGAGCGGGCTGCGGCGGCGACGCATGTGGCGAGGAGTCCTCTTGCTTGCTTCGCGTCAGACGCGGTCATTACGTTCTCCAGATGGCACGTATCTTCAGTGGTATCCAACCGTCCGGCGAGCTCCACATCGGGAACTATCTCGGTGCGGTGAAGAATTGGGTGGCGTTGCAGGCGACCGCGGAATCGTTCTTCTGTATCGTCGACTACCACGCGATCATCGCGGCATACGATCCGGCCGACCTGCGCATTCGTCGTCGCGAAATGGCGCTCGGCCTTCTCGCGTCCGGACTCGATCCGCAGCACACGAGTGTGTTCGTTCAGTCGGACGTGCCGGAACATACCGAGCTCGCATGGATCTTCAACACCGTCACGCCGGTGGGCGAGCTGGAGCGACAGACACAGTTCAAGGACAAGTCGGCGCGGCAGGAAAGCGTGATGGCCGGGCTGCTCAACTATCCCATCCTGCAGGCGGCGGACATCCTGCTCTATCGCGCGGACACCGTGCCGGTGGGCGAGGACCAGGTGCAGCATCTCGAGCTGTCGCGCGTGATCGCGCGGCGGTGGAACGCACAGTACGCGCCCGACGCCGACTACTTTCCCGAGCCGCAGCCGAAGCTCACACCGACGCGCCGCATCATGGGGCTCGACGGTCAGGCGAAGATGTCGAAGTCGCTCAATAACACGATCGGCTTGATGGAGTCGCCCGAAGAGATCTGGGCGAAGCTGCGGCCCGCCATGACGGATCCCAAGCGGATCAAGAAGACCGATCCGGGGACGCCTGAGGTGTGCAACATCTATCACCTGCACAAGGCATTCAGCCCTCCGGCCACGGTGGAGCATGTGGCGATGCAGTGCTCAACCGCTGGCTGGGGGTGCATCGACTGCAAGAAGGTGCTGGCCGGATCGATGGAGACGGAGCTGGTCCCGATCCGCTCGCGGGCGGCAGAGCTTCGCGCGCGGCCGGCCGCTCTCGACGAAGCGTTGGCGGCCGGTGCGGAGAAGTGCCGGCGGGTCGCGAAGGAGACGATGCGCGGCGTCCGCGACCGGATGGGGTTCGACTAGCGTCGCTGGCGCCTGCGTCGCATCTTGTTCTCCACGTTGGTGTTACGAATGGCGCCGGGCTCGGTCCATCGGTCCTGCATGTGTCTTGCACATACCGCTCGCACTTTTACAGCGAGCACGACATGGCGACCGACGGAACGAAGGGCGTAGTCACGCTGGTATGCCTCACCTGCGGCAAGGAAAAGTATTTCACGAACGACGTTCCGGCGGCGGCCACCTGCGAACAATGTGGCGGCACCGTCTTCCGGACATTTACCACCCCGACCGAGCCCGACGAAGCGGCGATCGATGCGCTCGAGTCGCAGGCGCGCAGCATCTCGTACGGTGACAGTTCGCCGGACTCGACGCAGGGCGACGCACGCGATCTCGACCTGATCTGATCACGCCGACGGGCGGGAGCCTTTCATTCTCCTCCCCGCACCGCAGGACGCAGTGAACACGATGATGGAGGTCGCGCGCACGCTGCGCATCGACCTCCTCGTCAAACTGCTGCTCGCCGTGTTGCTCGGCGGCATCATCGGGTTCGAGCGCGAGATTGCCGGAAAGCCGGCGGGACTCCGCACCAATATCCTGATCTGTGTCGGCGCCGCGCTGTTGATGGACCTGTCGATGCAGATCGGTATCGTCGACGGCAAGCGCATCGGCGATCCGGCGCGCATCGCTGCGCAGATCGTGAGCGGCGTGGGATTCCTGGGCGCGGGCACGATCATGCAGGCACAGGGCATGGTCACCGGCCTCACCTCGGCGGCGACGATCTGGGTCGTTGCGGCGATCGGGATGACGGTGGGCGCGGGCTTCTACGTCGAAGGCGTTGGCGCCGGACTTCTGGTGACCTTCGTGCTCGGTGGCCTGGGCGGTCTGGAGCACTGGGTGCGGCGCGCGCGGCGCATCGCCAGCGCGACCGTACGTGCCCGGGTGGCCACGGAGTTCAACGACGTCGCGACCGCGCTTCACACACACGGCATCAAGGTGGACTCGCATCGCATCTTCGATCATCCCGAGGATCGCACGTTCGAGCTGAAGGTGTCGGGCCCGTCGCGGCAGTTCGACATCGCAATGGCCGCGTTGCTCGCCCAGGACTACGTCTACGGGGTGCACGTTGACTGATGAGCCGAGACGCCTGGTCATCGACCTCGCGGCGACGTCGAAGAACTGGGCGATTACCGGAGGCGGACTCGCTCGGATGACGGAGGGCGCGCCGCCCGGTTGGGCCATCGACGTCGTCGACGCGCCGACGAGCTCCGATGGCGACGGCCCCTCCACCGCTACCGCCGACGCGTTGCGTCTCATCGCCGACGCCGAGGTCTACTTCGGATTCGGACTCACCGACGACCTCTTTCGCGCTGCGCGCAAGCTGCGGTGGGTGCACTCAGCGGCAGCGGGTGTCGGCAACGTGCTCAAGACCGGCATCGCGAACTCCGACGTCATGCTGACGAACTCGGCGGGCATACACGGTCCACCGATCGGCGAGTTCATCGTCGCGGGCATCCTCTACTTCATGCGCGGGCTCGACGTCGCCATTGCGCAGCAGCAGCGCGGCGAGTGGAACAAGTCGTTCTTCGTCGCCGACGACTCGCCGGTGCGCGAGGTGGATGGCGCGCGCATCCTCATCGTCGGCGTCGGCGGACTTGGCGGCGAAGCGGCGCGGCGGCTCTCGGCGTTGGGCGCGACGTGCATTGGCATTCGACGGCGGCCCGAGCTCGGCATTCCGGAAGGATTCGCTGCCGTGGCCGGCATGGACCAGTTGGAGACGGAGTTGCGCCGCGCCGATACCCTGGTGTTGGCGGCACCGCTAACGGCCGATACTTCCGAGTTGATGACGCGCGCTCGGCTGGAGATGCTGCCAGGTCATGCGATCGTCGTCAACGTCGCGCGCGGGGCGATGCTCGATGAAGGCGCGCTCATCGATCTTCTCGAGGCGAATCGGCTTCGCGGCGCGGTACTCGACGTCTTCCGCCAGGAACCACTGGCGACCACCAGTCGCCTATGGCAGCTTCGGTCAGCGCTCGTCGTTCCGCACGTATCGCCAGTTTCGCCGGGCCGCTTCTGGCCACGTCAGCTCGAACTCTTTCTCGACAATTGGCGGCGCTACGTTGCAGGCCAGCCGCTGCGCAACCTTGTAGACAAGAAGGCAGGGTACTGATTCATGGAACGTATCATCAAGGCCGCAGTGGATCGCGGTGCATCTGATCTGCATATCAAGGCCGGCGACGTCTTCCGCGCCCGCATTCACGGCAAGCTGGTTCCGCTCACGAAGCAGGCGCTGACTCCGGAACAGACCCGCACGATCGCGCTGCACCTGATGTCGAACGAGGACGACAAGGCGCGCATCGACAAGATCACCGACTACGACTGCTCCTGGTCGTCGCCGGGCATCGGTCGGTTCCGTGTGAACATCATGAAGCAGCGCTCGAGCTTCATGATCGTGATGCGCGTCATTCCGTTCGAGGTGCCGACCTTCGAGAAGCTCCGTCTGCCGCATGCGCTCGCGCGCGTGGCCGAAGCCGAGCGCGGCATGGTGCTCGTCACCGGCGTCACGGGCTCGGGCAAGTCGAGCACGATGGCGGCGATGGTGAACTACATCAACGCACACGAGAACCGGCACATCCTCACGCTCGAGAACCCGATCGAGTTCCTGCACACGGACATGCAGAGCTCAATCACGCAGCGCGAGATCGGTTCGGACACGACGGACTTCAAGATGGGACTGCGCGCTGCGCTGCGTCAGGATCCCGACGTCGTGATGATCGGCGAGATGCGCGATGCCGAGACGATCGACACCGCGATGAAGGCCGCCGAGACGGGTCACCTGCTCATCTCCACGCTGCACACGCCGGACGCGCAGAGCACCATCCTCCGCATCATGGCGATGTTTCCACCGGAAGAGCAGGACGTGGTGCGCATCCGCTTGAGCGAGACGCTCACCTCGGTCGTGTCACAGCGCCTGCTGCCGCGCGCCGACGGCAACGGCCGAGCAGTCGCCGCGGAAATCCTGATCGTCACGCCAGCGGTGCGCGACATGATCGCCGACGGCGGACGCATCGGCGAGATTCGCGACTACATCGCCGACGGGCGCGATCAGTACGGCATGCAGACATTCGACCAGCACCTCGCCGATCTCGTCAGCGAAGGCACCGTCACGTTCGAGACGGCGATGGCCGCGGCGACGAATCCGTCGGACTTCGAGCTCAAGATGCGCATGTTCCAGCGCGTCGCTCCGAAGAGCCCGGACACATCGATGGCGACGAACGAGCCGGCAATGGCGCCCAACGGCTCGGCACCAGCGTCCGAGAAGACAGGCGTCGAAGGAATGACGCAAGGTGGCAACTTCGACTTCCTCGGTCAGTGATCGCCCTCAACGGAATTCTCGCGCCACTCGTCACGCCCTTTCAGGAGAGCGGCGACCTGGATCTCGAAGGGTTCGGCCGTAACATCCGCGCGCATCTCGCCGCAGGATGCATCGGGGTCGTCGTCACTGGTTCGACAGGCGAGGCGGCACTACTCGACGATGCCGAGCGCAACGCGCTGATCGAGCAAGCGCGAAAAGAGGTGGGCAGCGATCGCATGTTGATCGTCGGCACGGGTTCGGAGTCCACGCGCACGACGATCGCTCGCACGCGCGCGGCGGCCGAGCGCGGCGCGGACGCGGTGCTCGTCGTTGCACCGCACTACTACTCGGACGCGATGTCGCCCGAGGCGCTGCGCGAGCACTATGAGCAGGTCGCCGACGAGAGCCCGGTGCCCGTCCTGCTGTATACCATCCCGAAGTACATGCACTTCTCGCTGTCGCCGGAGCTCGTCGCGGAGCTCGCGCAGCACGAGAATATCATCGGCATGAAGGACAGCTCGGGCGACGCCGCGCTCTTCGCGCGATACCTGGAATCGCAGAGCGAGTCGTTCCGTGTGCTCACCGGCAGCGGTGTGCTCTTCTGCGAGGCGATGATCATGGGTGCGCACGGCGGGATTCTCGCCGTGAGTCTGTTCGCACCGGCACGTTCGTTCGATGTCTGGAACGCGCATCAGCAGGGAAACCACTCTGCGGCGCTCAGTGCGCAGGCACCCCTCACGCCCCTCGCGCAGCGGATCGTCGGTCAGATGGGAGTTGCGGGAGTGAAGGCCGCGCTCGATCGTGTGGGCCTGGTCGGTGGTCCGCCACGGTCGCCCCTGCGTCCGTTGGGCGCGCCGGCCAAGGCGTTGCTCGAGGAGCTTCTTCGCGCGGCGGAGCCGGCGCCCGTGGCGTGACGAACGCGGTCGCCGAGCGCCTCGGCGTTCGGCACCTCGTGGAGCTGGCGCGAAGGCCCCGTCCAGCGGGCGGCGCAGCGGAGACCGACGCACGAGCCTACGCGCGGCGGACGTTGGAGCAGCTCGGCTACACGGTGCGCGAAGAGGAGTTCGAATATTCCGCGTTTCCGGGGCGCTATGCGACGCCCGTCGGCGGTGGGTTCTTCGCGCTGACGATCATCGCCGCGAGCTCGCTCGCGCTTTCCAGCGGCGGTGTGGGCGCCGCGGGTGCGATGCTGATCATTGGCGTCGTCGCGGCAGTCACCTATGCGCAGTGGATGATGCGCTACGGTGTGCTCGACTTTCCGTTCCTGCGTATGAGGGGGATAAACCTCGCTGCCGTGCGCGGCGCCGCAGAGCCGAACGTGTGGCTCGTCGCGCACCTCGACAGCAAGTCGCAACCCGTTCCGTCCGCCGCGCGCGTCGGTGGTATTGCACTGCTCGTGCTCGCTCTGCTGCTCGCGGTTGCCGGAGCGTTCGTGACACTTGCGGGCGTACCGTCGCGTATGCTGTGGATAGGCGCGCTCGCGGCGGCGATCGTCGGTGCGCTTCCCGTCCTCGCGAGCGTAGTTGGTTCGCGATCGGACGGTGCGGTGGACAATGCGTCGGGAGCGGCGGCGGTGCTGGCCGCCGCTGCGCTGGTGGGACGT
Source organism: Gemmatimonadota bacterium (assembly GCA_028287345.1). GTDB lineage: Bacteria > Gemmatimonadota > Gemmatimonadetes > Gemmatimonadales > Gemmatimonadaceae > AG11. The sequence goes on along the minus strand of JAQBPV010000482.1, from coordinate 2,642 downwards.
GGCGTGCCGTGTGGTGTACTACTGCCAAGTGCAGAGGAGTTGGGTCTCGCGGGTGGACGCGCGTGGGCGAGAGCGCATGCGGCAACTGTGGCCCTCAACTGTGATGGCGTGGATGATGAAGGAGAGCTCGTGATCATGTACAATGGTCGCATTCCAACCGACGTCGTCTCCGCGGTGCGCGCTGCGTCTTCGCGCCCAGCGCGTGTGCGACGCATGCCGCTTGGCCTTCTCACCGATTCGACCGCACTGGCTGATGCAGGTTGGCGTACCGTTACCGTGAGCCATGGCTCGCTGGGCACGCTGCGCCGCGTTCATACCTCGCGAGACTCACTCGACAACATGCGCGGCACGTCGGTGGACGACGTGTCCGTCATCCTTGCACGCGCCGCGGAGGCGCTCGCCTCATGAACGTGCTTCTGCTCATCGCGGTGCTGCTGCTGGGCCTCGTGATGATTCCCTTCGGCATGCCGGGCACGTGGATCATTGCCGGCGCGGCGCTGGGCTATTCGATCCTCGTGCCGGGCTCCATCGGCACCTTCACCATCATCATGGTGGCGATCCTCGCGGTGATCGGCGAGGTGATCGAGTTCACGCTGACGGCGAAGTACACGAAGAAGTACGGCGGCTCCCGGCGCGCGAGCTGGGGAGCGATCATCGGCGGCATGGTGGGCGCGTTCATGGGCGTGCCGGTTCCGATCATCGGCTCCGTGATCGGTGCGTTCATCGGCGCATTCGTGGGAGCATTCGTGGCCGAGATCTCGCGCGGCACGGGTGGCAGCGGTGCGACACGCGTCGCGACGGGCGCACTGATCGGCCGAGCGCTGGCGTCGGCGGTGAAGGTTGGCATCGGCGTCGCGATGTCGGCGTGGATCGTGTTTTCCGCGATCGTCTAGGCAACAGCCACAGCTCACACGGATTTACACGGACGACAACCGGATTTTCACAGATACTTCGGCAAGCCTACTACTGCCATCAATTCGGGCAGTTCTGGGTATCCGTGCAAATCAGCTGTTCATCCGTACTTATCCGCGTGAGCTGTTGCAGTCTGGTCTCCGCTCACTGTAGACGCGCGATCCTTTCCTTGGCGCTCGCGACCATCGGCTGCAACTGTGGATCCGCGTCCTTCCACAGGGCCACGAACCGCTTGTAGCGCTCCACCGCGAGCGACTTCTGCCCCCGAGCGTCGTGGATCTGCGCCTGCCGGTAGAGCGACGGCGCGAGATAGACCAGATCGTACGGCGAGTTGTCGCCGAAGACGCTATACCACCGCAGTGCTTCGTCATCGCGACCGAGATCGTGGAGCAACTCGGCGCGAACGTAGCGGTCGTATGCCTGCGAGACGAAGCCGGACGTCCATGCGGGAACGAACGGCGTCTTCCGCGCGGCGCGCTCGAGCTCAGCGAGGGCCTGGGTAGGACGTCCCTGCTGACGGAGACGCTCCGCGCCTACGCTCATCACACAGCCCTTCGACAGCGCAATTGGACCTGTCGGGTCGGTGGCCTTTTCGAGCTCGGCCAGTTGTTGCGTGCGTCCGGCATCGTCCCCGATGCGTGCGCTGCTCATCGCCGCGATGTAGGCGCGCAACATCGGATGAAGACCGCTGTGCGTGCGTGGCCATGGAAGTGTCGACGCAACGAGCGTCGGCGGCCGAAGACGCAGCAAGTCGCCACGCGTCTGATTCAGTTCGGCGGACGACGTGTTGAGGAACGGCGCCATGCTGAGCAGGAGCTGATACTCCAATGCATCGTCGGGCGCGTGAGCCCGTGCGATGGCCAGCTCCGCACGCGCCGCCCGCCACTTGCCCTGTGCAAGGTCGAGATGCGCGAGCACGATGCGCCCGAACCCCTGCTGCTCCGGTGGCCGCAGCGGCTCGACGAGCATGTTGCCCATCACTCTCGCGTCGTCGATGTCGCGGCCATACACGCTCACGTACCACAGCGATGCGATCAGGAAGAAGCCTCGATCGGCTGCGAGCGTTGGCGTGAGTGTCGCACGCGCGGTGGAGTCGCCGAAGGCGTAGGCGCGAAACGAACGTGTGGCGAGCATCATGTGCTCCGCACCGACTGCATTCTCGTAGCGTCCGAGCAGCGAGTCAGCCTCGGCGCGACGCCCCTCGAGCGCAGCAACCTCCGAGAGATGCAGTAGCGCGGGCCAGTAGGTTGGATCGAGCGCCAGCACACGCTGCCAGGCGCGCCGCGATTCCGAGATGGGCCGGCCCCGCTTCCAGTTGTGATGGTAGAGCACTTCGCCGAGCAGCACCCACGCCTCGATGTCGTCGTAGGTCTCCACGATCGTCGTCGCCATCTGCTCGGCGCTGTCGGCCGCGCCGCGCGAGTACGCCGCGAACGCTTCGACGAGCATCCGATCGCGCGCCGTGAGCCGGCGCGATTCACTCACCGCCCTGTTCGCGGCGTACTGTTCCTGACCGGGCCGCAGCATCCACGACGCGGTGGATGCGAGCCCGTACCACGCGAGCGCGAAGGAGCTGTCCGCCTCGACGGCACGCTGGAACGCGGGGAGCGCCTCGAACAACTCGTTCGCACGATATGCACGCCGTCCCTCGAGAAACGCCTTGAGCGCGTCGAGCGACGTCGTCGTCACCGCCGCGAGCTCGGCGAGTCGTTCGCCAGACTGTGCGCCCT
>JAQBPV010000461.1 GCA_028287345.1 Gemmatimonadota bacterium | reverse complement strand
TAGCTCGTCACCGCGCGGTCGAGTGACAGCCCCAGCTCAACGAAATGCCGGCCCATCGACGCGAGCCGCCCGTACAGCGTGTTGCCCAGTGTGCTGATTTCGCGCGCGGTGTCTGTGATGCGGGCTTCGCGCCACCCGAACGAGACGGCGCGGAGCAAGGCGATGAGCGTGGTGGGCGTGGCGAGGATGACGCCGCGCGCCGCGCTGTCGTCGAGGAGCGCTGGGTCGTGTTCGAGCGCGGCGGAGAAGAATGCCTCACCGGGAAGGAATAGCACGACGAACTCCGGCGATGCTCCGGGCCCGAGCTGTTCCCAGTACGCCTTGCGGGCGAGGGCGTCCATGTGGGTGCGGAGGTGTCCCGCGTGCGCGCGAAGCAATCTGGCGCGATCTCTGTCATCTGTCGCTGTGCTGGCGTCCAAGTACGCAATGAGTGGCGCCTTGGCATCGACAATCACTGCCCTTCCGCCGGGCAACCGAACCACCATATCCGGGCGCAGGGTCCGCGTTTCGCCCTCGGAATCCTCAGCGGTCGTCGTCACCTGAGTCTCGAAATCGCAATGCTCCGCCATGCCCGCCAGCTCGACGACTCGACGCAACTGCACCTCGCCCCAGCGTCCGCGGACGTTTGGCGTGCGAAGAGCTGAAGCGAGTTGTTGGGTCTGGTCGCGCAATCCTTCGCTGGCGGCGGCGACGATGTGCAACTGTTCGGACAGCGCGCCGAACTGCATCGCGCGCTCGCGGTCGAAGCTGCTCAGGCGCTGGTCGTATCGTTCGAGCTCACTCTGTAGCGGGGCGAGGAGCTCGCCGAGTTTAGCGTTTGCCGAGTCGGCCGCGGTGCGAGTGCGCCCGAGCGCGAACATGATGGCGAACGTGAGGAGAACGCCGCCGATCAAGCCTGCGACGAAGACGGAGATTAGGGCGGTGGCGGACATCTCCGCCAACATGGTCAGCTGGACTCTGTGGCGCCAGACGGCCGTGTAGTACTGCTAGTCGCAATGGATGCTAGGGTTTCCCCACCCGAGCCCTCACTGCATCGAACAGCTTCTTTCCCGCCTGCTGCGCCGCCGCATTTCCCGCATCCGCCGCCCCGGAGCTCAGATCCTTGAAGCTCACCGCATACTCGCGACCCACCCGCACCTGACGGCTCGGCAGGACCTCCAGCTGCACCAACGTCAGGTCCTGCGTCCACGAGGTTCCAAGCTCCCGTCCATTCGCGTCCCGACGCACGAGCGAGAATGTCGCCGTACGCGACTCACCGGGCGCGAGCACAAACTGCGGATCCGCATTGCGGCCCTCCACCTTGCCGATGCCGCTCACGCTCATGTCGTACGTGCCGGCCGTGCCCCAGTAGTAGCGGTTGCCGAGGTTGTCCGTCGCGCCGTCGGAGGTCGCCTTGTAGGCGAGGATGATCGGCTGCGACGAGACATTCCGCACCTTCACGTTCGTACGCAGCACGTGGTACCGCTTGTTCCCTTCCGTCGACGTCGTGAACTGCGCGACCTCGACGACGAACGGGCCTGCACCGTAGCAACGCGTCTTGCCGGCGCACTGGTCGACCTCCGGCGGCAGCGGCGAAGGCGTATTCGCCACCTGTGCCACCGCCTCCGTCACTGGCTGCGAGGCCACGCTACCGCCTGGCGTCCAACCTGGACCGAAGCCGCGGAACTGAATCGCATGCTCGCGGCCGAGACGGAATTGATTGCCGGCGACAGGGTTGATCTCGCGCACCGCAAGCTCGACGTCGTACTTCGTGCCGAGGATCGTGCTCGCACTTGGCATACGGAAGACGTACTCGAAACGCGCGTCGCTCGCTTCGCCAGGCTGCAGCACGAACTTCGGGTCGAACGTATTCGCGATCTCGCCGATGCCGCGCACGGCCTGCGCACCGAAGACGACGAAACGGTTGCCCTGATCGTCAGTCGCGATACCGGAATTCTGCACGTAGCCGAGAATGAGTGGGCGCGTCGTCTTGTTCTGGAAGCGGACAGTCGTCGTCACGAGCCGCGTCCCGCGATCCTGCTGGCTCGTGCGGAAGTCAGTCACCGATGCGGTGAACGTCGTGACATCAGCGCAGTCGGTGCGGCGCTGACATGGATTCGCCTGGCCATGTGCTTCAGCTGCAGCGAGGGATATTGCGGTTGCGACCAGCAGCGTGCGTGCCTGTGTCGTGATCATTGTGCTCTCGCAAAGCCTGGGTGGATGATGCGTGCGCACTTGCGTTGTGCGGTCGCCCATGGGGCGTCGACGAGCTGCAGGATCACGCGAATGCGCGGCAGCGCATTCATGCTGCGGCTGAACAGGTCGTCGTGTGCGTCGTAGTAGGCAGCGACCGACGTGCGCGGCCCGGAATAGTCGTAGACGAGCGACGAATCCACCGGTGCGCCCCAGCCCAGCGCGTAGCTGCCGCCTTCCTTCGCACTGCTCACTGGCCCGTACTTCTTCACGAGCGTCGACCGGAACGTCTCGGCGTCCATGTACGAGAACACACGCTCGACACGGATCGAGCGAACGACGTCGCTGCCGTCGACCCACGCGGTGACACACACGGTGCCCGGCTGCGGCGACCCACCTTTGCGGCCCGGCAGGTCCATGCACTTCATGTCATTGACGACGAGCGCGCCCTGATATCCAGCAAACCAGTTGTTGCTGCGCTTCTGGCGCGACACGGGACCGAACATCCGCTGCATCGTCGCTTCGAGGTCCTTTGCGCGTACGCCGACGTGCAGGCCGGCGACATCATTGGCCGTTGCGTCTCCACTCTTCGCGACTGTCGCCGGCGGAGGTGCGCTCGCATGCGGCGTGTACACGACGTTCCCGGCGCGATCGAGCAGACGCGCCGAGACGATCTCACCGCGAATGATGTGTTGCCCGGTGACCGCTCCCGATGGATCGCCTGATCCCACGATGCGAAAGCGGATCTCGTTGTTCGCGAACCGTCCGCTCGACGCGAGCTTCGCGTCGAACGCGCGTGCCTCCTCCTTGTTCGGCATCGGAATGGCGCGCAGCGACTCGGCGTTGCCGAACACGAGGCGGTACTGCTGGCCGAGCGCGCGAATGTCGAGATAGATGCCGGGCTTGAAGAACATGATGGAGAACTCGCCACGGTCGTGATCGTACTCGGAGATGTTGTCGTTCACGCGGACGACGAATTCGTGCTTCGCATCGGCGCTCGCGAGGTCGCTCTCCAGGCGCGCGACTTCCGCCTTGATGACGTCGGGTCGATCGAAGCCCGACGCGCGCTGTACTGCTGGGCTGCGCTCGGCGGCCGCCTTCAGGTCGAGCGTCTCGCCGGAAAGCTTGTGGTAGGTAAGCGCGACGAGGCGGTCGTCGAGGGTGTCGCTTTGCGCGTGAAGCGCGTTGGCAAACAGCATCAACGCGCTGACGATCAGGGTTCTCATTGCGACGCTCCGGCGTGCTTGCGAAGGGGAATTCGTTCACCACTCGCGAAGCGCAGCTCGAAGGCGTCGCCATTGGGGACGAGATCGGCGCTCGATCCGTCGGCGAGCTGCAGTGTCCGCACGCCGTCGGGTGCGCGATTCGACTTGATCAGCTGCGTGCCGGCGAAGACGTCGTCGCCGTCGATGATGAGCACGTGCATTCCGTTGACGAATGCGAGCAGCGCCGCCGGCGACGCCGCTCGGCCCGCGCTGCCGTCGATCTCCCAGACGTCGCCGGCGCGCGAGGGCACCTTCGCTGCGGATTCGGATGCGCCGTCGGAGCCTCCGCAGGCGACGAGACATGCGAACGCGATTGTCGCGAGGTGAAGCGATCGAGAGCGGTGTGGTTGCACGAGAATCCCCTGAGAAGTAGGGTTACGCGGCTCGCGCGGGTCTGGCGACCAGGCGGGGGCTTCACCACGCATTGCGTCGGGGCACCAGAAAAACCGTCATGACCCCAGGCACCAGGGACAACGAAGCCGCGACGACGCGGCCGGAACCGGGAACGGTGCTGGCCGACCAGGACGCGCTCGATCATCTGTTCAGCGTCACGTACGAGGAGCTTCGGCGCCTCGCGTCGACCGTGCGTCGCGGCGATCCGTCGGCGACGATCTCACCCACGGCGCTCGTGAACGAAGCATGGGTGAAGCTGTCGTCGTCGTCGCGCTTCAACGTGATGTCGCCGCTCCACTTCAAGCGCATCGCCGCGCGCGCCATGCGACAGGTGCTCGTCGAAGCAGCGCGACGCCGCAATGCCGAGAAGCGCGGAGGCGACCTCGTGTTCGTGACGTTCGATGAGTCGATGGACGTCGCCGCCACGAGTCGCGACGACCTCCTCGCGCTCGACGCCGCACTCGACCATCTCGCGCGACTCAATCCGCGTCAGGCACTCATGGTGGAGAGCCGCTTCTTCGGTGGGCTCGACGTCACCGAGACCGCATTGCTGCTCGAAGTGTCCGAAGCCACCGTGCTGCGCGATTGGCGCGCCGCGAAGTCGTGGCTCGCCGCTGAAATCCGTCGCGCACGATGATCGACGCCGCGCGATGGGAGGAGATTCAGGCGGTCTTTCATCTCGCGAGCGACCTCCCGCGCGCCGAGCAGCGCGTCTTCGTCGAGCGACGCTGCAACGGCGACGACTCGCTCATGGGTCAGGTCTTCGCGCTGCTCGACGAAGACGTTGGCGGCTCGTCGTTCCTCGATCTTGGCGTCGCGCACGCGGCTCGCGCTGTGTTCGACGCATCGAGCCATGCGACGCTGCCGGGCTTCTCATTTGGACCGTATCGCCTCACGCGTCCACTTGGCGAAGGCGGCATGGGCGTCGTCTATCTCGCGGAACGTGATGATCTCGGCAGCGTTGCGGCGATCAAGCTGTTGCGCGACGGACTGCTCTCTCCATCGCGACGTGAGCGCTTCCTCGGCGAACAGCGCACGCTGGCGCAGCTGAGTCATCCTGGCATCGCGCGGCTATTCGACGCCGGGGCGCTCGACGATGGCACGCCTTGGATCGCGATGGAGTTCGTCGACGGCGACTACCTGACGACATACTGCCGCGCGAAGAAGTCTTCGATCTCAGAACGGCTGCGGTTGTTCCGAGATGTATGTGACGCAGTACAGCATGCGCACAGCCATCTAGTGGTACACCGCGACATCAAGCCGTCGAACGTGCTCGTCAAGGCCGACGGAGGCGTGAAACTCCTCGATTTCGGCATCGCCAAGCAACTCGGTCACGAAGGCGACGTCAGCGACGCGACGCAGACCGGACTGCGGCTGATGACGCCGGCGTATGCGGCGCCCGAGCAGCTGACGGGCGGACCGGTCGGCACGCATACCGATGTCTATGCGCTCGGTGTCGTGCTATACGAGCTGCTCACGGACCACCTGCCCTTCGACCTGGCGGGACGGACGCCGTCGCAAGCTGCGGCGCTGATCGTCGAGCAATCGCCCGAGAAGCCGTCCGTCGCTGCTCGACGCTCGCCGAACCGGGATGTGCGCGCCGCGTGGGCGGATCTCGATGTCCTGTGCCTCACGGCGATGCACCGCGATCCGCAACAGCGGTATCGCACCGTCGACGCGCTCATCCGCGACGTCGATCACTTTTTCAAGGGCGAGCCGCTCGAGGCGCGACCGGACACGCTCCGCTATCGGCTGCGGAAGTTCGTCCAACGAAAGCGCGTGCCGCTGGGCGTTGCTGCCGCGGTGTTCGTGCTCGTCGTCGCGCTCGTCGCATCGTACACCGTGCGCCTCCAGAACGCACGCAATGCAGCGGTGGCCGAAACGGCGCGTACGGCGCGCATCCAGGGGTTCGTTCTCAACCTGCTGCAGGGTGGCGACAATGAAGTTGGCCCCGCGGATTCCTTGCGCGTGCTCACCATCGTCGAGCGCGGCGCACAGGAAGCGGCGAGTCTCGACGCCGAGCCGGCAGTGCAAGCCGAGCTCTATCAGACACTCGGCGGAGTGTTGACAAAGCTTGGGCAGCTCGACCGTGCTGATACGCTGTTGCGTGCGTCGCTCGAGGCTCGTCGAACGCTGTATGGTGCAGAGCATCCCGACGTCGCGCGCAGCCTGATCGCGCAGGGACGGTTGCGCGTCGAGCAGGCGCGCATACCGGAGGCCGAGCGTCTCGTGCGCGACGGGTTGGCGATGAGCCGTCGGTTGCGTCCGCCCGATCATCCCGACGTCGCCGATGCGACGACGGCGCTCGGTCGAGTGCTCGAGGCACGCGGCACTTTCGCGCAGGCGATTCCCGTGCTCGAGGAAGCGGTGCGTCTTCAGGCAGTGCGTGGCGCCGGCGCCCCCGATCTCGCGAAAGCGCTCGTCGCGCTGGCCGACAATCACTTCTATGCCGGCCATTTCGACGTGGCGGATTCGCTGTATCGCCGGGCCATGGGGATGTACCGATCACTGCACGGCGAGAAGCATCCGCTCGTCGGCGACAGCTACATCAGTCTCGGCGCCGTGCAGCTGGAGAAGGGCAACTACGTCGAGGCGGAGAAGGACGATCGTGCGGGTCTCGCGATCATGGAGCAGTGGTATGGTCCCGACGATCCGCGCACGGCATCGGCGCAGACGATGCTCGCGCGTGCTCTCGTGCGGGAGGCGAGATACGACGATGCGACGCCGTTGCTCGTGAAGGCGTTGGCGACCCAGGAGCACGTCTATGGGGGAGTCCATCCAAAAGTCGCTTCCGCGTTGAACGAGCTCGGCACCGTCGCGATGAAGAGCAAGCGTCTCGACGATGCGGATGTGTACTTCGCGCGGATGGCGGACATCTATCGGCAGGTGCACGGCAGCGGGCACTACCTGCTCGGCATCGCGATCGCGAATCGCGGGAGTGTGGCGATCGAACGGAAGGACAACGTGCGCGCCGAGGCGCTATTTCGCGAAGCGCTCGGTGTGTATGGGAAGTCGCTGGCACCGACTCATCTCAATTTTGGAATAACACGCGTGAAGTTGGGACGGGCGCTGGCGCGGCAGAAGCGGTGGACGGAAGCCGAACGCGAGATTCTCGATGGCTATGCGATCCTTGCGACGCAGACCAGCCCGTCGGTGAGTTGGCTCAAGGCTGCTCGCACCGATCTGGCGATGGTGTATGACTCGCTTGGCAAGCCGGCAGAGGCGGCAAAGTATCGCGAGGCGGCGAAGTAGCTCTACTGCAGATGCATCTGCATGAACTTCGGGAAGACGTCATAGTCTGACGGAATCGTTCCATGTCCGCCAGCATGCGCGTAGTAGCCGAGCGTGCACGCCGATCTGGTGAAGCGCGTACATTCGCCCGATGCCGCTCCTCCCCAAGTCCCGAGTGCGTCGCGTGCTTCTCGCCATTCTCGCCGTCGTCGTTGTGCTCGTCGTCGTTCTCATCGGGTCTACCGGCTGGCTCGACGCCCTCGGCGCATCTCCAGCGGGTGCGCGACTGGCACGCATTCAACGCTCGCCCAACTTTCGCGACGGCGCGTTCAGGAACCCGGAAGCGACCAGCGTTGGTACGCCAGGCAGCACATGGAAGATGCTACGGCAATGGCTCGGTGGTCACGAGCAACGTGTTCCGCCTGGGCCGTTGCCGATCGTGCGCCTCACGAAGGCAGACTTCGCGACCGCTCCCGCATCGGGTTTGCGCGCCACGTGGCTCGGTCATTCCACGGTGCTCGTGGAGATCGACGGCGCGCGGATCCTGTTCGATCCCGTGTGGGCGCGTCGCGCGTCGCCGTCGTCGCTCGTCGGGCCGAAGCGGTTTCACGAGCCACCGCTGCCGATCGAACAACTGCCTCCGCTCGATGTAATCGTCGCCTCACACGATCACTACGATCATCTCGATCGCGAGGTCGTGCGCGCGATCGCGCAGAACCCCGCGCAGTCTCAGGTGCGCTTCGTCGTACCGCTCGGCGTCGGTGCTCATCTCGAGAAATGGGGTATCGCGCCGGATCGTATCACGGAGCTCGACTGGTCAGAGTCGACGACCGTCGGACCACTGACCCTCACTGCGACGCCGGCGCGGCATTTCTCAGGTCGCGCGTTGAGCCGCAATCACACCTTGTGGGCATCGTTCGTCGTGGCCGGCCCGCAACATCGCATCTTTCACAGCGGCGACACCGGTCCATTCGCCGGCTTCATCGACATCGGTTCGACTTACGGCCCGTTCGACCTGACGTTCGTCAAGATCGGCGCGTACGGTGAGACGTGGCCGGACATTCATCTCACACCAGAGCAGGCCGTCGACGCGAACACGAAGTTGCGCGGCAAGGTGCTGCTCCCGATTCACTGGGGCACGTTCAACCTCGCGATGCACGCGTGGGACGATCCCGCCGAGCGTGTCGTGGCCGCGGCGGTACTCACGGGTACGAAGCTCGTGATGCCGAAGCCGGGCGAATCGGTGGAACCGTCGAGGCCGAAGGCAATCGACCCGTGGTGGCGGACCGTCCGACACTAGTTGTCGCTAACCGCCGGTGCTCTCCTTCACCAGCGCAAGACCGAACAGCCACTGTCCTTCCGGGGCGGCGATGTTCACCGCACCAGCGCGCAGTCGCTGATAGAAGTCGCCGAGCGACAGCGTCGACGCGAGCGTCTCGTCGGCAGTCGCGCCAAGGTGTCCGTTTTCACGCGCCAGTCCCAGGAACGTTGCGCCGCATAGCACCGCCGCCATCCTGCGACACGCCGTGAATTCGGCCGGCAGATTCCCGACCGGCGCATCGTCGTGCGCTGCGATCACCTTCCTGCACGTCTCGTCGTCCATGCGAAGGAAGACGGCGATCGCCGCGAGATCGTAGTAGATACTGTTCGGCCCAGACGCATCCCAGTCGAGCAACAGAAGCCGTTCGCCGTCGTAGACGAGATTCGTCGGATTGACGTCGTTGTGGCTCAGCACGAGCGCTGACGCCGTCGTCGAAGGCGGCTCTGCGAGCACTCCCTGCACCGCGTCGACGACGAATGTCGGCAGCGTGAAGTCGCGCTCGAGCGCAGACCATGTCGCTGCGAGGGAGGCTCTCGGGCCCTTCGCGAGCGAACCCGCTTTCAATGGCAACTCGTGAACACGCCGCAGCGTGCGGCCGAGTAGAGTGAGCGCTGACTCTCGTGTACCTGGATTGCCGAAGAGCGCCGGGAACGAGCGGTCGACGACGAATTCACTCACCACCGCTCGGCGATCCTCGTCGGTGTGAAGGATGCGAGGCGCGAGACCAGCATTGGCAGCGAGCTGCTGACCGTGGAGCTTGTGCAGCCAATCGGCCAGTGGCTGGTTACTGCCGGAGATCTTCAGCACGAACGTCGCGCCGGGCGTGGTGACTTTGTACACGCCAGCGCCAGACAGCCCTGCGGCAACCTTGGTGATCGTCGTTGACGATCCCTGAAGTTCAGCGGGAAGACACGCTTCGAGATTCATTGTCGTCGTTGATGGGCGTGCGAACTCGGAAGCGAGTGTCGCTCGGCGCTAGGAGTTCACTTCTACTTGACGCACTGCGTCGTCACGCCGAAGTGCAGCCGAGTCACCGACGCCGCTCCACTGGGCGGGATGGTGACGACGAACATGTTGTCGTAGCCCGCATCGCAAATATCGGCCGGCTGTGGAACGCCAAGTGCGGCGACGATCGCCGGCACCGTGTTGCTGTGGCCCGCGACCAACACAGTGCGTCCGCGGTATCTCGCGAGAAGTGTGTCGGCCGTCGCTCGAGCGGAGACGCGAGCATCGATCACCTCGGCCGCAATGCCGAGCTTCGCCGCTGTTGGCGCAACCGTCTGACGCGTGCGCTGGTACTGCGTGCTCACGATCGCATTCAGGCCGGCGTCGCGCACGGCGTCCAAGAGCGCTTCAGCGCGCGCGGCACCAGCCGCGGTGAGCGGCGGATCAGCGGCTGGCTCGGCGGCCTTCTCCGCATGACGCACGAGAATAATGGTAGTGTTGACGGCGGGCGCAGTCTGGGCGCGAGCGACCGGCGCAAGCGCAATGAGCGCCGCGAGAGCACGGATGACGAAAGTGTTACGCATGAGGGAAGGAACGACCCCTCGTGTCATTCGTCAATCCGGCTCGTTTACGCCGCGTGCGGCGTGTCTGCGCTGGAGTGCGACTGCTTGGCCTCGACCGACTGACCTGCGTCATGCTTTGCAGCGCGGCCACCGAGCATCCTGGCAGCGACGTGTGACGGCATGTAGACAGTGGCCTTCGCGACCGCGGGCGGCGCGGCGAATGTCGGCAGGGAAACGCCGTAGACGGCAATGTTACGGAGCAGCTTCGGATTTATCATCTCTGTATCCTCGGTGATGCCTTCATTTCCTCTGACAACCCGACCTCAAAAAGGGTTTGCAATCCGTTGGCTGCCCTGATTCGTCGACGCCGCGGTGCAGATCGGCTCCAGAATGGGTCGAACGTACCAGAAAGTGCGCTGGCGTTCGCCGGTCGACCCACCCTATCTTTTGAGGGTCATGCATCGCTTGTCCGCCTGGGCTCGTCCCTTCGCCGCGTTGTTCGCGCTCTGGTTCGCCGCTGTACTCGGCGATCCTGGCGTGCTGCATTCGTGCCCAATGCACGGCGCGCACGCTGGTCAGGCAGCAAGTGCGTCTGCGTCGAAGCATGACCATGGCGCTTCCGCGACGCATGCTTCCGGGGACACGTCGCACCATCAGGCGCCCACCGGTCCATGCAGCTGCGTAGGACACTGCTCGGCAACGAATGCCGTGGCGTCCGTCCCCGCGGTTGCGAGCTTCAGCGTTCCAACACACGTCGCGTTACCCAACGCGCGTTCCGAGTTTCCGAACGACGCCATTCCCGCGTCGCCGGATCTCCGACTTCCGTTCGCGAACGGCCCTCCGCAGGTCTGAGTTGACACCTGGCGCTTCGCGCCAGCTCACCGCTGCATCGCGTCTGCCTGCGCTGAACTCTTCGCGTTGGCCTTCGCGGCGCCAGTCAACCATCGGAATTCTGACTACCGGGCCACCGGTCCATTCATGCGAACCATCGTTCTTTTTTCCAGCGCCATTCTCTGCGCCGGCACCGTTCAGGCCCAGGACACTACGCGCACGCAGGACTCCTCACGCGTCCATCGCGATAGCATCGCCAAGCTCGGCGTCGTGAAGGTCACCGCAGAGCGCATCGAACGTTCGACGGCCATGCCGCTTCAGTTGCTCACGCTCCCTGTCACGGCGAGCGTCACGGCACGGAAGGTCGAGCAGACGGTCAACGTCATCGACGCCGAAGACGCGGTGAAGTATCTGCCGAGCGTCACGCTGCGAAAGCGCAACAACGGCGACACGCAGGCGGTGATGGGCACGCGCGTCTGGGGGTATAACTCGAGCGCGCGCAGCCTCATCTTCGCCGACGGCGTGCCGCTCTCGGCGCTCATCGCGAACAACAACACCATCGGCGGTCCGCGGTGGGGGCTGGTGTCACCTGGTGAGATATCCCGCATCGACATGATGTATGGGCCGTTCTCGGCGGCATATGCCGGCAACTCGATGGGCGCCGTCATGGAGATCACGACGCGCATGCCGGACTCACTCGGCGGATCAATTGGGCAGACGCAGGCGCTCCAGCGCTTCGACCTCTATGGAACGCGCAACACCTACGGCACTGCGCAGACCACCGGCGACATCGGCAATCGATTCGGGAAGTTTTCCGTTCTCGCGAGCGGCAACTATCAGAACAGCAATAGCCAGCCGCTGCAGTACGCCACCAGCGCCACTTTCCCCACCGGCACCACCGGCGGTTTCGCGGAACAGAACAAGCTCGGCGCCGCGGCGAACGTACTCGGCGCGACGGGTCTGCTGCATACCGGCATGACGAACGGAAAGCTCAAGGCTGCCTACGACATCACGCCTGGACTGCGGGCGACGTACACGTTCGGCTTCTGGCAGAACGACGCCAACGCGTCGGTCGACACGTACATCGCGAAGGCGAACACTCCGACGTATGCGGGTCAGGCTGGCTTCGCGAGCGGATTCTACGACCTGAACCAGCGGCATTCGTCGCACAGCCTGTCGCTGCGCACCGACAATAGACGCGCGTGGGACTTCGAGGCGATCGCGGCGCGCTATGCATTCGACAAGGATCAGCAGCGCGTCCCGACGACCGCCTCGGCGAACGACACCAGCTTTGGAACGGCGGGCCGAGTGGCGGTGCTGGATGGCACGGCGTGGTCGTCGGTGGACTTGAAGGGTGCGTGGCGACAGGGTGGTCGCGGCGCGCTTGCAACGCATACCGTGACGTTCGGCGTGCATCACGACGACTACAAGTTGAACAATCCGACGTACAACACCGGGGATTGGCGCACCGGCAGCTTCACGACGGTCGCCACCGAGGGTGACGGCAGGACGCGGACGCAGGCTCTCTGGGTGCAGGACGCATGGCGCCTCAGTGATTTCGTGAAGCTCACGGTGGGCGGCCGGTACGAACACTGGCGCGCGTTCGACGGCTTCAATGCGAACGGCAGCACGCAGGTGAAGCAGCCGGACATCAGCGCGTCGAAGTTCTCGCCGAAGGCTGTTCTGGCGTGGAACCCAACTCTCGACTGGACGGTAACGGCGTCGCTCGGCAAGGCATACCGGTTTGCGACTGCGAGCGAGCTGTATCAGCTCGTCAGCACTGGCGCGACGTTCACGTCGCCCGATCCGAATCTCAGGCCGGACAACGTGCTCGCGAGCGAGTTGCGCGTCGGACGCACCTTCACGCACGGCATGGCGCAGGTGGCGCTGTTCCAGGACGACGTGCACGACGCGATCATCTCGCAGTTCCTGCCGCTCGTTCCGAACTCGACGACGCTGTACTCGTACATCTCGAACGTCGACCACGTGCGTGCCCGCGGCGCTGAAGTCGTACTCGGCGGCAACGTCAGTGGTCTCGAGCTCACCGGCAGCGCCACGTATCTCGACGCGAAGACGCTCGCACTGTCGGGTCGCGCGAGTGCGACGGCGCCGGCGGGCAGCGCCATTGGCGCTTTCCTGCCGAACATCCCGAAGTGGCGCGCGAATTTCGTGAGCACGTACAAGCCGGATGACCGGTTGGCGCTCACGTTCGCCGGGCGGTACAGCGGAAAGATCTACACGACGCTCGACAACGCCGACGTCCACTTCAACACCTATCAGGGATTCTCGGAGTGGTTCGTCGCCGACGCGCACGTGAACTATCGTTTCGACCGTCACTGGTCGGGTTCGATCGGCGCGGACAACCTGTTCGACCGGAAGTATTTCCTCTTCCATCCCTTCCCGCAGCGCACGTACGTGGCGAATGCAAAGTTCGCGTTCTGATCGTGTCGCCCCGCGCCTCGTGCGCGTGGCGACGATCGTCTCGCTGACGCTTGCGATGCTCCTTGGTGTGCGCCGCATGGGATGGGCGCACGCCACGCTTCTTCGCTCCGAGCCGGCGGCGGGGAGCCGTCTCGCGGCGAGTCCGCCGAGCGTGCGGCTCGTGTTCAGCGAGGCGATGGAGCCGGCGCTTGCGCAGCTGTCCATCGTCGGCGCGAACGGTCAACCGATCAAGCTCGTGG
>JAQBPV010000410.1 GCA_028287345.1 Gemmatimonadota bacterium | reverse complement strand
TCTTGTACACGCGATGACCGAAGCCCATCAGCTTGTTGCCCTTGCCGCCCTTCACGCCTTCGATGAACGCGGGGACGTTCTTCACGTCGCCGATCTCCTTGATCATGTGCAGCACCTGCTCGTTCGCTCCGCCGTGCAGCGGACCGTAGAGCGCCGCAATGCCGGCCGCGATGGCCGAGAAGGGATCGACGTGCGAGCTGCCGACAGCGCGGACGGCGTTGGTGGAGCAGTTCTGCTCGTGGTCGGCGTGGAGGATGAACAACACCTCCAGCGCCTTCACGAAAATCGGGTTGCCCTCGTACTTCGGCTCCGTCATGCGCGCGACCATCGACAGGAAGTTCTCGACGTAGCCGAGGTCATTGTCGGGGTAGATGAAGGGAAGTCCCTTCACATGGCGGAAGCAGAACGCTGCGAGCGTGGGCAGCTTGGCGAGCAGGCGCACGATGCTGATGTGCCGCTCCTCGGGGTCCTGAATGTTCTTGGCCGAGGGATAGAACGAGGACAGCGCGGCGACGGAGCTGCACAGCATCGACATCGGATGCGCGTCGTAGCGGAAGCCCTGCAGGAATGTCTTGATGTTTTCGTGGACGTAGGTGTGGTACGTGATCTTGTGCGTCCACTCGTCGTACTGCGGCTGCGTGGGCAGCTCGCCATTGCGCAGCAGCCACGCCACCTCGAGAAAGCTCGCCTTTTCTGCGAGCTGCTCGATGGGATAGCCGCGATAGCGGAGAATGCCCTTGTCGCCATCGATGAACGTGATGGCGCTCTTGCACGACGCCGTGTTCATGAACGCCGGATCGTAGGTCATCAGGCCGAACTCGTCCGCCTGGACCTTGATCGGGCGAAGATCCAGCGCGCGGATGGCGGTGTCGCCTTCCGTTCCTGGTGGCAGGATGGGGACGGAGATGGTCGTCCCGGTACGAGTGTCCTTGATCTCGAGCGCGCCACCTTCGGATGCGCCCGCTGCCTTCGACTCCGTCTTGCTCATGACCACGCTCTCCATGGAATGCGCCCCGGCTCCGGCAGGAGCGCCTGCTCCGCCGCGTCCGAAATGTATCCGGGTGCGGGGCGGTGCGACATTGCGCCATTTGCGTCGATGCAGGCCGCGACCGGTTATCCTTTTCGCTGGCCGTTGGCTCCAAAGCGACATTGAACCCGCACTCCCCTGCTGCTCTCGAACTCGGCGTTGGTCGCCATCCCCATAGGGCGCTTGGGTCTTGCCGCGGCGGCAGCATTCGTCGGCGGAATCGTGAATGCCATCGCTGGCGGCGGGACGCTGTTCACCTTTCCGGCACTGGTCGCGGCGGGGATGTCGCCGCTCGTCGCCAATGCCACCAGCACCGTAGCCCTCGTGCCGGGTGCACTCACCAGCATGCTCGGCTACCGTGGTGAGCTATCCGGTGCACGGAAGTGGGCGCTCTCGCTGACGCTGCCCTCGCTGCTCGGCGGCGGCCTGGGCGCGTGGCTCCTGCTGCACACGCCCGGCTCGACGTTCGATGAGGTGGTGCCGTGGCTGGTGCTCGGTGCGACGACGCTGTTCATCGTGCAGCGTCCCCTGATGTCATGGGTGCGACGGCATCATACCACGGTCCTCGACGACACTGCGCTCACCCAGGCGGGCCCGACGCCGGCGCTCTTGCTCTGGCAATTCTCGATCGGGATCTACGGCGGCTACTTCGGCGCGGGCGTCGGTATCCTGATGCTCGCCGCGCTGGGCTTCATGGGGTTCACGAACCTGCATCGCATGAATGGCCTCAAGAACTGGGGCGGCTTCTGCATGAACGTGGTGGCGTCGCTGAGCTTTGCCGTCAGCGGTATCGTGGACTGGCCGATCGCGCTGATCATGCTCGTCGGCTCGATGACGGGCGGCTATCTAGGCTCGAAGGCCGCGCAGCGTGTGCCGCAGCAGTTCGTCCGCGTCACCGTTGCGGTCATCGGCACGGTGAGCGGACTGTGGCTGCTCTTTCGGCATCATTGAGCAATCAGCTCGAGCTCACCCCTTCATGCCAGCTGCGTAGACGATCTTCCACTCCGCTTCCGTCACCGGCTGAATGGAGAGACGACTGCCCTTTTGGAGCAACGTCATCTTCTCGAGCCCCTTCATCGTACGCAGCTCGGCGAGTGAGATGGGACGCTTGAGCTTCTCGACTGCCTTGATATCGACCATGTACCACGAAGGCGCGTCGGCCTTGCTCTTCGGGTCGAAGTGTGGGTCCTTCGGGTCGAGCGCTGTGGGATCGGGGTAGCCGTCGCGAACGACTTCGGCGACGCCGGCGATCTCTGTTGGATCGGCGCTCGAGTGATAGAAGAAGACGAGGTCGCCTTTCTTCATGTCGTCGCGCATGGTGTTGCGCGCCTGGTAGTTGCGCACGCCGTCCCAATGCGTGGTCTTGTCGGGGCGCTTGAGCAGGTCGTCGAAGGAGAAGACGTCTGGCTCCGACTTCACGAGCCAGTGGCGACGCCCTTGAGCTGGTTTGGTTGGCATGGTGCGGGGTTGTGGTCGCGGAAATGTAAATTGCTCGTCGAGCGTACTTGAAGCGTCGCCGTCCCGCCAGCAGCTTTGCCGCATGAACGCTGCGTTTGCCCTTTTCGCCTCCATCTCTTCCATCGCGCGGACGGTGCTGTTGGCCGGCGGCGTGGTTGTCGCCGCGGTGGCCGCCGTGGATTGGGCTGCTCGAACGCGCCGCATCAGTCCATTCAACGGTGTCGCGCGATTCCTCCGGTCGAATGTGGATCCGCGGCTCGCGGGCGTCGAGCGACAGGTGCTGCGGTCGGGTGGTCATCAGTCGGCGACGCCGTTGTGGGCGGTGGTGGCGTATGTCGTCATCGCGTTGCTGGTCCTCGCCGCGCTCGACATGGTGCTGAGTTTGCTAGGTCAGGCAATGGCGGCGACGACGATGGGACCCGGAGGCATCCTCTCGCTGCTGATCCACTGGGCGTTCGCATTTCTTCGTCTCGCGATTCTCATTCGAGTCATCGGCTCGTGGTTTCCGCGGGCAGCGGCCAGCCCGTGGCTCAAGTGGTCGTACGGGGCTACGGAGTGGATGCTCGGGCCCCTGCGCAGGGTGATCCCCTCGGTCGGGATGATCGACATCACACCGATCATCGCGTATTTCGCGCTTTCAATTCTGGAAGGCCTTGTCACGTGAGGGCTGTCCAGGCTTTTGCGGCACCGAAGGTGCGGTTGTTGGAAGCCGGGTGGATGAGCGCGGCGGCGGCGGCATTCGTGCGGCGTCTCGTTTCGCGCTGCGCAGACGATTGAGGGGAGCTGACCACACAGATGACGTATGTGATGCTGGTAGGAACCGACGTCGCCCTGCTCGAAGGGTTGGCACAGTCACTGGCCGGGCTCGGACATCGCCCCGCTGTCACGACGTCGTTGAGCGACGCCCGCGAGCTCGCGGCCAGTCTGCCACCGCTCGTGCTGGTGATCGACCGTGAATTGGCCAGCAGTGCAGGCGCGGAACTGCTGGCAGTGCCGATTGCCGCCGGCGGCGCGCGTCTCCTGTACCGTTCGGCGGCGATGCATCCTGCCCCGCTCCTTCCTGCACTCCAGCGCGCGGTGTTGGCCGATCTCACGCTTCCGCTCGAGCGGCACAGGCTTGCGGCATTGGTGCAGTCGGTGGGCGATCGGGCGAAGGCGACTGGCAAGTCCCCGAGGACCACCCCACCGGAGCAGCGGGCGCAGTAGGGCGGAAGCGCATCAGCGTGAGCTTGAGCTTCCAGCCGTCAGCGGGAGCGTGGGCGTGAGCCTCCAGCCATCAGCATGTCAGAGCCCGAGCTCGGGCTAATAGCTCGAGCTTCTGCTCTGATTTGCTCAATGCTGGAGGCTTCACGCTCAAGCTCATGCTCGGGCTCATGCCGAAGTGCTTGCTCGCGCGGGGTCCAAATCACATGTTAGCCCATGAAATACGCCGAAGTGCAGAACTGCATCGGCGGCGCTTTCGTGTCGCCGAATGCCCCGACGCTGGACGTGTACGACCCGAGCAGTGGCGCTGTCCTCTCGCGCGTGCCGCTCTCCTCAGCGCGTGACGTAGACGCCGCCGTCAGCGCTGCCCAAGCCGCCTTCCCTGCATGGTCCACGACTCCCATCAAGGAGCGCGTGCAGGTGCTTTACCGCTACAAGGCGTTGCTCGAGCGCAACATCGACGAACTGTCCGCGCTCGTTACGGAAGAGAACGGCAAGATCGCCAGTGAAGCGCGCGCCGAGGTATTGAAGTCGGCCGAGCTGACGGAGTTCGCGTGCTCGTTGCCGCAGATCGTCACCGGCGAAGTGCTCGAGGTGAGCCGAGGCGTGGAGTGCCGCGTCGAGCGGTTTCCGGTGGGCGTCGTGGCGGCGATCACGCCGTTCAACTTCCCGAACATGGTGCCGAACTGGTCGATCCCCAATGCGATCGCGCTCGGCAACTGCATGATCCTGAAGCCGTCGGAGCTCGTGCCACTATCGGCGCGACGGATCGTGGAACTGCTCGCCGAGGCCGGATTGCCGCCCGGCGTGCTGCAAGTGGTGCATGGTGGACGCGAAGTCGTCGAGGCAATTTGTGATGATCCCGGCATCGCGGCCGTGAGCTTCGTCGGCTCGACGAGAGTGGCGCAGATCGTCTATCGTCGCGCGACGTCGAACCTCAAGCGATGCCTCGCACTGGGCGGCGCGAAGAATCACTTGATCGTGATGCCCGATGCCGATCGCGAGATGACGGCGACGAACGTCGTGGCGTCGATGTCGGGATGCGCTGGTCAGCGCTGCATGGCTGCGTCGGTGATGGTCGCTGTGTCGGCGACCGATCACATCATCGCGCGAATGGCGGAAGTCGCCTCGAAGATGGTGCCGGGCAAGGATGTGGGACCGGTGATTTCAGCGGAGTCGAAGGCGCGGATCACTCGGTACATCGACGAGGCGGTGGCCGGCGGCGCGACGATCGTCGTCGACGGACGCAATGCGGTCGTCAAGGGCCGTGAGGATGGCTACTACATCGGACCGACGATTCTCGATCACGTGACGCCCGACATGGCGATCGCGCAGGAAGAGGTGTTCGGTCCGGTGCTCGTGATCGTGCGCGCGAAGAATGTCGAGGAAGCGATCGCGATCGAGAATGCGTCGCCGTATGGCAACGCGGCGTCGGTATTCACGGAGAGTGGCGGCATCGCGAAGTACGTGATGGAGCATGCGAGCGCCGGGATGGTCGGCGTGAACGTCGGTGTGCCGGTTCCGCGCGAGCCATTCTCATTTGGCGGGTGGAACGATTCGAAGTTCGGCGTCGGCGACATCACGGGTCGCGGGTCGATCGAGTTCTGGACGCAGGCGAAGAAGATGACCACGAAGTGGAACAAGGAAGCAGGCGTCAACTGGATGAGCTGAGGAGGCTCGACCACACATGGCTGACCGCACCGTCACGTTCACGGGCATCAAGTTCGAGAATCCCTTCCTGCTGTCGTCAGCGCCGCCGACGGAGTCGGAGAACAACATCCTCCGCGCCTTCGACGCCGGTTGGGGAGGCGTCGTCACGAAGACAATCGGCATGCATCCGGTGACGAACGTCGTCGGTGCCAAGGCGAAGTTCATGCGCACGAGCGCGGACGACGCTTACGTCTCGATGAAGAAGCGTCCGGGCGCGGCACTGCATTCGTCGTGGAACTGGGAGCTGATCTCCGACAAGACGATCGACTGGTGGGTCCCGCGCATACAACGGATCAAGGCGGCCCATCCGACGAAGATCCTCATCGCGTCGATCATGGCGGGCTCGGGGAACGACAAGGAGCTGCGCAACTGGCAGCATCTCGCCGAGGCGGTGCAGGATGCGGGTGCGGATGGGATCGAGTGCAACTTTTCGTGTCCGCACATGGATCGAAAGGACATGGGCTCGAACATCGGCAAGGATGAAGGCCTGTGTTCAGTGGTCACCGAGGCGGTGAAGGAAGTCTCGAAGATCCCGGTGTGGACGAAACTGACGCCGGCGACGCGCGACATGGTCGTGGAGGCCGCGGCGTGCTTCCGCGGCGGCGCCGATGCGATGGTGTCGTCGAACACGTTCCCGTCGCTGCCGATCATCGATCCGGAGACGCTGGAGTTCGAGATCAACGTGGACGGCTTCGTGTCGAGCGGAGGTCTTGGTGGTCCAGCGATTCTGCCGATGGCACTGGCGAACATGGCGAAGATGACGCAGGCATTTCCCGATCGGGAGTTCTCAGGGATCGGTGGCGTGTCGGACTTCGCGCAGGCGCTGTCGTACTTCTTGCTCGGCGCTGGCACAGTGCAGGTGTGCACGGCGGCGATGCTCGACTCTGCTATCGGACCGCATGTCATTCAGCGGTTGAACAGCGGACTGGATGCGTTCCTCGATCGGAATGCGGACAAGGGGTGGAAGACCGTTTCGGATTTCCAGGGCATACGACGCGATCGTGTGGTGTTGCAGTCGCAGATTCGCCGGCCGGAGGGTGAGGGATATCAGGGTGGGTATGAGCCGGTCGAGGGCTATGCCGCGCCGGATGCGGAGTTGGCGCCGTCCTGAGTCTCGGAAAGTGCGGGTAAGCCAGTTCGTTCAATCAACGAAAAGCGCGAAGAGGAAAATCCGGAAAGCAACAGAAAAGGCAGGATCAACCCGGAACTGATCCTGCTCCTTCAGTTTTCTTCCGACTTTTCATTTGATCGCTTTGAATAGGCATTTACGCCACGACGCATCGAGAGCCGGCGAAATGCTCAAACCGTAGCTTCTCAAGCGAGATCATTGCAATGACGACAATCGCTCCGCAACTCGAGCTGCCGCAAACTGACCATCAGCCGCGCCCGTACGACGGCCCGCCGAAGGACGAGCTGATCGCGATGCGGAAGCAGTACACCAATCCCGCGGTGTACACGATCTACAAGGAGCCGCTGCTCATCGTCGAAGGGCACATGCAGTATCTCTACGACGAAACCGGCAAGCGCTACCTCGACTTCCTCGCGGGCATCGTCACCGTCTCAGTCGGCCACTGCCATCCGAAGTTCGTCGAGCGCGTCACGCAGCAGGTCGGCACGCTGCAGCACGCCACGACCATCTATCTGCACCCGAACTTCCCGATGCTCGCCAAGAAGCTGGCGTCGAAGATGCCGCCGGGTCTGGACGTCACGTACTTCACGAACACGGGCAGCGAGGCGAACGACCTCGCCGTGCAGATGGCGCGGCTCTACACCGGCAATCGCGATGTCATCGCACTGCGCAATGCCTATCACGGCGGCAGCCCGAGCGCGATGGGACTCACGTCGCACAGCACGTGGAAGTATCCGGTCGGCGGCGACGGCAACGTCCATCACGCGATCAACCCGGATCCGTATCGCAGCCCGTTCAAGGGTACGCCAGAAGAAATCGCGTCGATGTCTGCCGCCGACATCCGCGATCTCATTCGCTTTTCGACACCAGGCAAGGTCGCGGCATTCCTCGCCGAGCCGATGCAGGGTGTGGGCGGCGTGACGTATGGTGCGCCGAACTACCTGAAGGAGGTCTACGCGATCATTCGCGAGTTCGGTGGCCTCTGCATCGCTGACGAAGTGCAGACGGGCTTCGGCCGTACGGGCGATCACTATTGGGGCTTCCAGAACTGGGACGTCGTGCCCGACTTCGTGACGATGGCCAAGGGACTCGGCAACG
>JAQBPV010000394.1 GCA_028287345.1 Gemmatimonadota bacterium | reverse complement strand
AACGGACGATCGACGCGCGCGCCGACATCTATGCGCTCGGCGCGGTCACCTACGAAATGCTTGCGGGCGAGCCGCCGTTCACGGGCAGTAGTGTGCAGGCGATTGTCGCGAAGGTGATGACGGAGCGCCCGACGCCGTTGCACACATTGCGAGACACGGTGCCGGACGGAGTGGAGCACGCGGTGCTCAAGGCGTTGGCGAAGTTGCCGGCGGATCGGTTCGCGTCGGCGGCGGAGTTTGCGACGGCACTCGACAACAAGTCGTCGCGCGCCTTGCCCGCTGCAGTGCGGGGTCGCCGCACTGACGGCTGGCGTGCGCGCGCACGCGATCCATGGATTCTCGGCCTCGCGGCTATGGTCGTCGTGCTCGGCGCCGTGTCCTTGTACGGCAGAAGCCGACCCGCCGCGGGCGACGCGTTTCCGGTGCGCGTGGAGATCGTCGCGCCGGTTCCTGCGCTTGGGCCCGCGGCACTTTCACGTGACGGGCACATCGTCGCATATGTCGGGCGTTCACCCGCGACCGGCGTCGACGCCCTGTATCAGCGGCGCCTCGACCAACTTGTCTCTCACATGATTCCGGGGACGGAGGGTGCGTCCGCGCCCGTCTTTTCGCCTGACGGCAAGTGGATCGCGTTCGTGCAGCGCCGGCGGAAGGTCATGAAGATATCGCTCGACGGCGGCGCGCCCATCGCCCTTGCCGACATCGCCGACAATGGTGGTGTGGATTGGTCGCCGAGTGGCGATATCGTGCTCGGTGCCGGCGTTATGGAAGGTGGAAATGGACTCTATCGTGTGAATCCCGCCGGCGGGTCACTTGTGGCGCTCACTCGAACCGACAGCGCGCGGAAGGAGCTGAGCCACCAATGGCCGCGCTTTCTCGCCGACGGCAAGACACTGCTGCTCACCATCTGGTACGGCGCCATCGACAGATCCGAGATCGCGGTCACTTCGCTCGACGACGGCAAGGTGGTTCCGCTCGGCATTCTCGGCGTGCGGCCGCTCGGCGTTGCTGGCGGACAGCTCGTCTACGTGCGCAACGACGGCATGGCGATGGCCGTGCCATTCGACGTGGCGAAGCGGCGCGTGTCGGGAGTGCCGCAGCCCGTGCAGGACTCCATACGGATGTGGGAGGGCAGCGGCGGCGACGCGAGTGCCTTTCTCACACACGACGGTGGGCTCATCTACGCGCGCGGCACGCTCAACCGGCGGCTCGTCTGGGTGGATCGCAACGGCAACGCACAGCCGGCGCTCCCCGAACGACGCGAGTATCGCAACATGCGTCTCTCGCCGAATGGACAGCGCGTTGCGCTCACGATTGTCGGCGCGGCCAGAAGCGACATCTGGATCCTCGATCTCGCGTCGGGCACCGTCACGCCGCTCACCAGGGCGGGCACCGCACGCAATCCCACATGGTCTCCGGACGGACGTCGCATCCTCTACGTGTCCACCGAGGGCGGACGCTCGGGGTTCTGGTGGCAGCCCGCCGACGGTAGCGGGCCGCCCGTGAGCGCGGCCGTCGCGCGCAACAATCCATGGAACATCGACATCTCGCCCGACGGACGCACCGCAGTGTTCAACGCCGTGTATGACGGCACGTTCAACATCAGATCGATCGCGCTCGACTCGGCGCACGAGGAGCGAGAGCTCGCTGCATCACCGACCGCCATCGAGACGTACGCGAGATTTTCCCCTGATGGACACCACATCGTGTATCAGTCGGACGAGTCCGGCCAGTTCGAGGTGTACGTTCGCCCGTATCCAGAGTCGGGAAGCCGAGTGCAGATCTCCAACGCTGGAGGGCGGCGTCCAATCTGGGCGCCGGACGGCAAGACGATCTACTTCTGGGAAGGCAGCCGCCTCGCGTCCGCGAAGCTCGCATTCGATCCGGCGCTGCGCGTTGCCGCGCGAAGCATCCTGTTCGAGGGCCGGTACGAGGTGGACTTCGACGTCTCGCGCGACGGAACGCGATTCCTCATGATCGAGTCGGAGTCGTCGGGCCTGGGACTCGTCGCAGTGCCCAACTGGCTCACGGAGCTCAGGCAGTCGTCCGTGGTCAGGAGACCGTAGAGTGGAGGTCACGACGGCCTTCAAGGGTAGATACGACATCGCGCGAATTCTCGGCACGGGCGGCATGGCGACCGTGTACCTCGCCCGCGATCAGAAGCACAATCGCGATGTCGCCATCAAGGTGCTGCGCCCGGATCTCGCGCAGACGCTCGGCGCCGAGCGGTTTCTGCGCGAGATACAGCTGGCGGCGAAGCTCTCACACCCACACATCCTTCCGCTCTTCGACTCCGGCGAGGCCGACGGCGCACTGTACTTCGTGATGCCGCGTGTGGAAGGGCGTTCCGTGCGCGACCGATTGGAGGAATCGAAGCTGCTCCCGGTGAGCGAAGCGATACGCATCGCCACAGAAGTCGCCGGTGCGCTCGACTATGCGCACCGCCACGGCATCGTCCACCGCGACATCAAGCCCGAGAACATCATGTTGCAGGACGGGCACGCGCTGGTGGCGGACTTCGGAATCGGCAAGGCCGTCAGCGACGTCGCGGGTGATACGCTCACCCAGGTCGGGATGAGCGTTGGCACGCCGGCCTACATGAGTCCGGAGCAGGCAGTCGGCGAAGAGGTGGACGGCCGCAGCGACATCTACTCACTCGGCTGCGTGCTGTATGAAATGCTCGTCGGCGAGCCGCCGTTCACGGGGCCGAACGTACAAGCGGTCATCGCGAAGCGATTCGTGCAGACACCGGCCGACGTGACCGCCATGCGCGAGGGCGTGCCGCGAGCAGTTGCGCGCGCGGTGCAGACGTCGCTCGCGCGCACGCCCATCGACCGGTATCACACGGCAGCAGAATTCGTCGCTGCATTGCAAATCGTCGAGGCAGTGGAGACGCCGGCGCCGAAGTCGAGCGCGCCCGCACAGTCGATCGCCGTGCTGCCGTTCACCAACCTGAGCGTCGACCGCGAGAACGAGTACTTCGGCGACGGCATCGCCGAGGACATCATCAATGCCCTGTCGCATGTGGATGGACTGCACGTTGCGGCGCGTATGTCGGCGTTCTCGTTCAAGGACAGGAACGTCGAGCTTCGCACGGTGGGTGAGCAACTGAACGTCGCAACTGTACTTCAAGGCAGCGTACGCAAGGCAGGCGCACGGCTTCGCATCACCGCGCAGCTCATGGCGGTGGACGATGGCTATCAGCTGTGGTCGGAGCGATACGACCGTGAGCTCGTCGACGTCTTCGCCGTACAGGACGAGATTGCTGCCGCGATCGCGGACCGCCTCCAGCTCACCTTCGCGCCGACAGCGACCGCGCCGCGTGCCACGACGGCCGACGTCGAAGCTTACGAGCTGCTGACGCGTGGTCGCGCGCTCGCGGCCCGACGCGGCCGGTCGATTCTCGAGGCACTCGTCTGCTTCGAGCGTGCCATCGAGCTCGCGCCGAATTCGGCGGCTGCGCACGCAGGCAGGGGAAGCGCACTTCGCGTGAAAGCGCAGTATGGTTTTGGCGCAGCCGACGAATGCCTGCCGCTCGCGCAGGCCTCGCTCGAGCGCGCGATGGAGATCGAACCGGACCACGCCGAGGCGACAGGGCATCTCGCCACTGTGCTGTTGAATGCCGGCGTAACCGGGGAGCGTATCTTCGAGTTGTGGGAACGCGCGCTCGCGCTGGATCCGCGTCTCTCCGAAGTGCGCGCTCTCTACGCCGCCTGGGGCCTCGCCATCCTGCGGGAAGGCCGCGAAGACGCACGCGCGGACGCCGAGCTCCGGCGTTCGGTGAGAGATGACCCGCGCAATCCGATCTGTTGGGCCATCCTCGCGATAGGCAGTGCTGTCATGGGACGTCACGCGGAGGCGGTTGCCGCTGGCAAACGCGGATGTGAGATCGATCCTGAGGCTTTCGCCCCGCGCTACGCACTGGCGTGGACGCAAACGTGGGCGCAGCAGACGGACGACGGGATCGTTACCGTCAATGGCGCGATGGAGCAGTTCGGCCGACATCCTTTCCTGCTCCAGACGCTGACGGGCCTCTACATGCAGCGCGGCGACACGACGCGCGCCACCGCGGTGCACGCCGAGTTGGAAGCGCGTGCCGTCACCTCACGCGTTCCCTTCTATTCCCGCGCGGTGTCCGCACTGTACCTCGGCCGCGTCGACGAGGCGATCGAACACGCGATATGCTCGGCCCACGTGCGCGACGCTGTCGGTCCAGTCTGGAAACGATGGCCGGATCTCGAAGTGCTTCGGGCGCACCCGCGTTTCCCGGAAATCGTGAGGATTGCTTATGGGGACGGCATACCTCATAGGGTTCTCCATCACCACTCCGCGAAGCTCCCATCGGCATGACGCCACACGGGATTGCGCCAACGATGACCCGACTCGGCCGCGCGAACCACGAACGCCTCGTTGATCTCGATACCGAGTCCCGGACCCTGCGGAATGGCCACATGGCCGTCCTTGTACTCGAACACCGACGGATCCTTCAGGTAGTCGAGCAGGTCATTGGCCTGATTGTAGTGAATGCCAAGCGACTGTTCCTGGATGAACGCGTTGTAGCAGACTGCGTCGAGCTGCAGGTTGGCCGCGAGAGCGATCGGACCAAGGGGACAATGCAGCGCGAGGGCAACGTCGTACGCCTCGGCCATCGCTGCGATTTTCTTCGTCTCCGTGATGCCGCCGGCGTGTGACGGGTCGGGCTGGATGATGTCGACGTAACCGTCGGAGAGAATCTTCTTGAAGTCCCACCGTGAGTAGAGACGCTCGCCGAGCGCAATCGGCGTCGAGCAGTGGTTCGCGATCTCCTTCAGTGCTTCGGAATGCTCGGAGAGAACCGGCTCCTCGATGAACATGAGGTGATACGGCTCGAGCTCTTTTGCGATCACTTTCGCCATGGGCCGATGCACGCGTCCGTGGAAGTCGACGCCAATGCCGAAGTGTGGACCCATCGCTTCGCGAATCGCAGCGACGCGCTGAAGCACCGCGTCCACCTTCTCGTGGCTGTCCACGAACTGCATCTCTTCCGTTGCGTTCATCTTCACGGCGGTAAAGCCGAGCGCGCCGCATTCCTTCGCCATCGCTGCGGTGTCCGATGGACGATCACCACCGATCCACGAGTAGACGCGAATGCGGTCGCGCAGCTGTCCGCCGAGCAGCTGGTGAACAGGCACGTTGAGCGCCTTGCCCTTGATGTCCCACAGCGCCTGATCGATGCCGGCGAGCGCGCTCATGTGAATGCCGCCGCCGCGATAGAAGCCGGCGCGGTACATCACGGTCCAGTGGTCCTCGATGAGGAACGGATCCTTGCCAACGAGATAGTCGGCGAGCTCGCTCACCGCGGCGGCGACGGTGTGCGCGCGTCCCTCGAGCACCGGTTCACCCCAACCGGTGATTCCCTCGTCGGTCTCGATCTTGAGAAAGCACCAGCGCGGAGGAACGATGTAGGTCGTGAGGCTGGTGATCTTCATTGTCGTGTGCTCAGGTGGACAGCGACTGCCACGCATCGGCGAACGCACGCGCGCTCACGGCGACCTGCTCGGCGGTCTCGCCGCGGCGATACAGCGCTGAGCCGAGCCCGAAACCTGCCGCGCCGGCGGCAACATACTCGCTCATGGTACCTGGCGTGATGCCCCCGACGGGGAAGAATCGGGTCGCATGAGCGAACACACTGCGAAACGCGCCGAGCACTTTCGGTGTGAGCAGCTCGGCGGGAAACAGCTTGAGTGCGTCTGCGCCGTTGGCGAGTGCGGCGAAGCCTTCACTCGCCGTGCCGATGCCGGGGATGCACACCATTTGGGCCAACTTCGCCGCGCGAATGACGTGTGCGTCGCAGTGCGGCATGACGATGAGCCGGCCACCCGCTTCCGCGACTTCGCGCACCTGCGCTGGGGTCATCACCGTACCCGCGCCGATGAGGATGTCGTCGCCGAAGGCCCCGTACAGGCGACGGATGCTCTCGATCGGCGCGGGGGAGTTGAGCGGCACTTCGATGATCGCGAAGCCGGCCGTCGCGAGCGCTTCGCCAATCTCGACGACCTCGTCGGGAGTGACGCCGCGAAGGATGGCGATGAGCGGAAGCCGATCGAGGTATATCTGTA
>JAQBPV010000393.1 GCA_028287345.1 Gemmatimonadota bacterium | reverse complement strand
CGCTCCGTCATCACCTTCGCGACAATCGCCTGCACACTACTGCCCGTGAACGGCGGCTCGCCCGCAAGCATTTCGTAGGTGACCGCGCCGAGCGCATAGATGTCGGCGCGCGCGTCGATCGTCCGTTCACCCATCGCCTGCTCGGGCGACATGTACTGCGGTGTGCCCAGCGAGAGGCCGGTCTGCGTCATCCGCTGTCCGCCCGCCTGCTGCACCGCGAGCGCGATGCCGAAGTCCGCGACGAGTGCGTGCCCGCCCTGGAGCAGGATGTTCTCGGGCTTGATGTCGCGGTGGATGATGCCCAACGCATGCGCGCTGCCGAGCGCGTCGGCCACTTCGCGCGCGATACGCAGCGCGTCGTCGATGGGCAGCTGTGTCTCGCGCTCGAGGCGCGAACGGAGCGTCTCTCCGGTGACGTACGGCATGACGTAGTAGAGCAATCCATCCGCATCACCGGAATCGAGCAACGGCAGGATGTGCGGATGCTGCAGCCGCGCGGTCGTGCGAATCTCGGAGAGGAATCGCTCACTTCCCAGCGCGGCGCCGAGGTCGGGATGCAGCACCTTGATGGCGACGTCGCGATCGTGCCTGAGGTCGCGCGCGAGGTACACGGTCGCCATGCCGCCGGCACCGAGCTCACGCTCGATGCGATAGGTCGCGCCCAACGCGTGGGCGAGCCGCGTCGGCATCGCGCTCATGGGCGTGACTCGCCGCGGAGCGAGGCAGACCAATTGCGCACGAGCACGAGATCGAAAGCACCGGCAACATCCTCGGCCACGATGATGCGGCCGTCCGCCGCAACGTCGAACTGGGCGTTCGCAAGCCACTTGCCCGGGATGGCTTCCGCATCGATCTGTCGTGTGCCCGTGATGGCCAGGGCGGGCCGCGCGGCAATCGACGCAACGATCAGCCTCCCGCGCTGATCCCAGTAGTAGAGTGCGTGTCCATCGCGTGACCACCGCGGAGGCGATGCTCCACCGTTGGACACGACTATCCGCTCGCCGCCAACGGGAAAGCGCTGCACGTATAGCTCGCGCGACCCCGACTCGTCGGAGAGATAGGCCACGAGCGACCCATCGGGCGACGGTGTGGGTGACGACACCTCCTCGGTCGGCGTCGCCGCGAGCGGCTGGGCCTTGTCGGCGCCGCCGGCAGAAGTGGCATACACGTTCGCCGGACGATCGCCCTCCGCGTACGTGCGGACGACGAGCGTGCGATGATCCGGCAGCCACCGTCCGTCGCCGAGGGTGTGCCCCAACTGCTTCATCGACAGCACGAGGTGCTCTGGCTCCGATGCGTCCGCGCGACGTTCATACAGTGCCTGATCCGTCGGCCCGCCCACGCGCGCGTACATGACCGACTTGCCATCGGGCGACCAGCTGGGCCGCGGATTGAACTTGGTGTCGGTCAGGCGAGTGCGTGCGCCCGTCGCCAGCTCCTCGACCCAGACGTCGCCTGAACCGCGAGAGGCAGCGCCACTCTCGCGCGCGTCGACCTTCAGCGTGAAAGCGAGCCGTGTGGCATCGGGCGACAGCGCGATTCCCCATACGTCGCCCTCGATGGCAAGACGCCGCTCGAGCCGGCCCCGCGCGTCGAGCCAGACCATACGCTGCCGCTGTAGTGAACCGGCGACATAGACCAGCGTGCCCTCGTCCGAAACGCTGATCTGCGGATATGATCGCCCGTTGTTCGAGCCCATGACGACGCGCGCGACTGCCACCGGCGCGCCCGTGAGACGCAACGCGCCGGCATCGAACGGCGCGACGAATACGTTGCCGTCGGAGGCGACGTAGAACAGGGCGCCGGAGCGGAGGACGCGTGCGTACACACCACGCACGATCGTCGTGACCTTGGCAGTGGCGAACGCGAGGCCGACGATCTCGCTGGCCGCGATCTCAGTGGTGGCCTGCGGGACGCGCACTGCCAACGCCGATCCACCGTCGCCGAGTGGCATTGGGTGGCTGTAGATGAACGCAGAATCGGCGCGGAAGAGCGTATCGGGTGCGCCGCCGATGGACTGTCGCACGATGAAACGATTATTCTGCACGCCGTACACACGCCCGTCGGGGCCCCACGCACCGTCCTGAAAGCGGCCGAGGGGAAGCGCCTGGCCGTCACCGGCGGCCGAGACCACGTACGTCTGCTGGCGCAGTTTCATTACGAGCAGCGAGCGTCCGTCCGGCGACCACTGCACGCCTACAGCGCTCGAGGTGTTGGGGAGCGCGGAGCTCGAGAGCGCGTCGAGCGCGCGAACCCACACCTGCGTCGTGCCCATCGATGGTCCCGGTCCGACATACGCGATCCGTCGCCCATCGCGCGACACGCTGACTGCAAACCCGAAGTACTGCGGCTGAATGGCCTGGGCTGGTGGCAACGCGAGTGCAACACGCGTCACGGGCACCGATGGTGCGGGCCTCATCCAGCCTGCAACCGCAAGCGCCGCCGTGACGACGAGCGCTGCACTCAGCCCCACGGTCCACGCTCGGCGCGATACGGCGCGTACGGGCAAAGGCGCGTGGGCGCGGTCGTGGGGGGTCGTCGCGCTCGTAAGCGCATCCATGAATTCGCGCGCGCTGCCGAATCGGTCGGCCGGCAATTTCGCGAGCGCCTTGAGCACCGCGTGCTCGACATTCCGCGGAACCGTGTCGCGCACAGTGGAAAGCGGCGTCGGACGCTCCGTCATCACCTTCGCGACAATCGCCTGCACACTACTGCCCGTGAACGGCGGCTCGCCCGCAAGCATTTCGTAGGTGACCGCGCCGAGCGCATAGATGTCGGCGCGCGCGTCGATCGTCCGTT
>JAQBPV010000285.1 GCA_028287345.1 Gemmatimonadota bacterium | reverse complement strand
GCGCCAGACGCAGTTCTATGGTGTGAGATGGGATTTCTGGAATTGACAATGTTGTTGTCGCGCCGTAACTTACGCGGCTTGATATGATACGTAGCATGACGGGTTTCGGCGCAGCCGACGGCGAGGTGGGCGGTGGTCGCGTGAGCGTGGAAGTGCGCTCGGTGAACCACCGCTTCTTCAGCCCGTCCATCAAGCTCCCTGGCGCACTCCAGCGCTGGGAGGGCGAAGTGCGCGACGCCATGCGACGCAGCGTCACCCGCGGACACGTGACACTCTCGGCGCGCTTCGAGCGCGATGAGGCCGCCTCCGGAATGCTGCCGATCGATGAAGTCCGCTTTGCGGCGTACGTCGCACAATTGCGCGGCCTTCAGGAGCGCAATGGACTCGTCGACAACATCGATGTCGCGACCGTCCTTCGGCTTCCCGATGTCTTCGTCATCGGCGCTCGCGAAGAACTTTCAGATGATGCTGCGCCGCAGCTCGTGGCCATCGTCGAGCGCGCGGTGAACGCGCTGCTCGAGATGCGCGCGGCCGAGGGGGCGCGCCTGGTCACGTACCTCGACGAGAGGCTGGCGAATATCGAGCTCGCGTTGGACCGGGTCGCGGTTCGAGCCCCGGAGCGGGTCGTCGAGCAGCGCGACCGTCTCCGCAACGCGGTGAAGGAGCTGACGGACGGCCTGGCCGTGGATGAGACGCGACTGGCCCAGGAAATCGCGCTTCTCGCGGATCGGCTCGACGTACAGGAAGAGCTCTCGCGCTTCAGGGCGCACATCGACGCCTTTCGTGCGGCTCTCGCCTCGGCCCAGCCGGACGGGGTGGGGAAGCGGCTTGGATTCCTGCTTCAGGAAATGCTGCGCGAGGCGAACACGACGGGAAGCAAGGGCAACGATGCCGCGATCGTCGCCGACGTTCTGCTCGTGAAGGAGGAGCTCGAGCGGATCCGCGAACAGGTGGAGAACCTCGAATGAGCCTCATTGGCGGCTTTCCGGTCATCCTCAGCGCCCCAAGCGGTGGGGGGAAGACGACAATCGCCAAGGCACTCCTGGCCCGCCGGCCGGACCTGGGCTATTCCGTCTCCTGCACGACTCGCTCACCCCGGCCGGGCGAAGTCGAGGGAAGAGATTACTATTTCATCTCCCGCGCGGACTTCATCTCCGAGCGGGAACAGGGCGCCTTCGCCGAGTCGGCGGTGGTGCACGGGAATTTGTACGGCACGCTCCGGCGTGAGGTGGAGCGGGTAGTCGCGGAGGGAAAGCACGTCGTGATGGACATCGACGTCCAGGGCGCCAGTCAGTTCGTTCGCGCTTTTCCCAACTCCGTGACCATCTTCATCCTGCCGCCGTCGGCAGAGGTACTGCTCGATCGCCTGCGGGCGCGAAAGACCGAAAGCCCGGCGCAGCTGGCGGCACGGCTGCAGTCGGCGTTGCAGGAGCTACAGCAGGTGGATGAGTACGAGTACGTCGTGGTGAATGACGACCTGGAGCGCGCCGTGGCGAGCGTCGGGTCGATCATCGACGCGGAGACCGTGAGCCGCGAGCGCGTGAAGAATCTGCAGAAGCAAGTCGGGTTGCTCATCGAGCGGCTCGAGATGGAAATCGAGAACAACACACCCTGAATCACCGAGTCCATGCGAGTTTTCACACCGTTAGAGATCGCCCAGCACGCCGCGAACAAGTATCTCGGCGTCCTCGTTGCGGCGAAGTACGCGCGAGCCTTGAACGAGTTTCCAGGCGGCTCCGCGTCGCGCGACAAGAAGCTCACGACGCGCTCGCTCGAGGAGCTCTCGCGCGGCGACATCAACTATCGCGTCATTCCCCGCCGTCGCTCGGCGGAGTAAGTACGCAGGATGAAAAGCAGGTCCCTCGGTCGCGCTGCGCGCTCCTGTCGGGACGACATCGAGATGTGTAGGGACCTGCTTGTAGTCTCGTGACAGACTCCGGCGTCCGTCCCTATGCGGGGCGTCGCGTGCTGCTCGGTGTTTCCGGCGGCATCGCGAGCTACAAGAGCGCCTGGCTTGCCCGGCTGCTCATGAAGGCCGGCGCCGAGGTGGACGTGGTTCTCACGCGTGCCGCCACGGAGTTCGTCGGCGCAATCACGTTCGAGGCGCTCACCGGCCGACCTGTGCACACCGGCCTGTTCGATCCCGGCCATGCGCTCGATCACATCAAGCTCGCGAAAGCAGCGGACGCCATCGTGATCGCTCCAGCGACGGCCGATCTCATGGCGCGCGCCGCCACTGGCCAGGCGGACGACCTGCTGACGGCGGCCCTCCTTGCCGCCGAGGCGCCCGTGCTGCTGGTTCCGGCGATGAACGATCGCATGTGGGCGCACGCACAGACACAGGCGAACGCCGAGCATCTCCGCACGCTCGGCTACACTCTGCTCTCACCCGACGACGGCATGCTTGCCGTCGGTGAAGGCAGCGGTCCTGGGCGCATGCCGGAGCCAGAGACGATCTTCGCGCATGTGGGGCGGCTCCTGGAGCGCGAAGGATCGCTGAAGGGTCGCAATGTGCTCGTCACCGCGGGTCCGACGCGTGAGCCGCTGGACCCCGTTCGATTCCTCTCCAACTACAGCAGCGGAAAGATGGGCACGGCCATCGCGGCCGCCGCGTGGCGGAGAGGCGCTGATGTCACGCTGGTGCACGGTCCACTCTCGATTCCCCTGCCCGTGGGAGTGAGGCATGTGCCGGTGCAGAGCACAACCGAAATGCGGGACGCAGTGGCAGAGCGAATCGGGTCGGCCGACGCGGTGGTCATGAGCGCGGCGCCGGCGGACTATCAGCCGGCGACGCGTGCGCCGGGCAAGTTGAAGAAGACCGGGGGCGATCGGACTCTCGAGCTGCAGGAGACGCCGGACATCCTCGTCAGCACGCGCGACGCGAGGAAGCCCGGCGCAGTGATCGTCGGTTTTGCACTCGAGACGGACGACCTTCTCGCGAACGCTCGGCGCAAGCTCGAAGGCAAGGGCCTCGACATGGTCGTGCTCAATGCGGCGAACGAGCCCGGCGCCGGATTCGGTGTCGACACCAATCGCGTGACGATCGTTCGCCGGGGAAGCGAGCCGGAACAGCTGCCGTTGATGGACAAGCGGAAGGTTGCCGAAGAGATCCTCGACCGGATGGAGGCGTTGATCGGTGGACGCTAACGATGCGCTGCGCCGCTATCTCGAGCAGCGGCGAGAGCTGGGTGAGAGTGAGCTCGTCCTCGACTCGCTGAGCGTCGAGGAGGCGATGAAGCTGCTTGGCGCCGCGACAGGTGGGTCGAAGAAGTCAGCCAAGGCGCCGACGTCGACGGACTGGCGCGCTGCGGTCCGTGCGGCTGGTGGCGCGCCCGAGGCGCGTCCGTCGCTCGGCACGTCGGTGCCGCCCGAGGTGCTCGAGGAAGTGCCAACGCTAGCACCGCGCGCCGCCGCGGTGCCCGCGACCGCTGTCCACGTGCCTTCGACGCAGACCCCATCCGCGCCGATGGTGGCGCTGAAGGATGTTCCGACGGGACTCATCGTCAGCGGCGCCAGTCGCGCGCTGGCGGATGACATCGCGGCGAAGCTGGCGTCCATCGAGGAAATCGCCGCCACGGTGGCGAAGTGCACGCGGTGTCCACTGTACGCGACGGCCAAGAACCCCGTGCCCGGCACGGGCAACCCGAACGCTGATTTCATGATCGTCGGGGAGGCGCCGGGCGCAAACGAGGATGAGCAGGGCGTGCCGTTCGTGGGTCAGGCGGGTCAGCTCCTGACCAAGATCATCGGGGCGATCAACCTCACCCGTGACGATGTGTTCATTGTGAACGTCCTCAAGCACCGGCCGCCGGGGAACCGGAATCCGTTGCCGGAAGAGGTGCAGGCCTGTTCGCCGTATCTTGTTCGCCAGATCGAGCTCATTCGTCCCAAGGTCATTCTCGCGCTGGGCACCTTTGCCGCGCAGACGCTGCTGGAAACGAAAAACACCATCGGAAAACTGCGCGGACAGATCCATCGCTATTATGGTGTCCCGCTCATCGTGACCTACCATCCTGCCGCGCTTCTTCGGAACCCGGCCTGGAAACGCCCCACCTGGGAAGATGTCCAGCTCGCCCGTCGAATACTCGATCAATAGCGCACCCGCGGCGCGCGACCCGTACCGCGATCGTCGTCCTCCATACTCGGAAGACGCCGAGCAGGCGGTGCTTGCCGCGATGCTCATCGACCAGGATGCGGTGATGCGCGCGGTGGAAGTCGTGGACGACACGATGTTCTACGCGGAGCGTCACCGCCGCTTGTTCCGAGCGATGATGTCGATCACGGAGCGTGGCAGTGTCGTCGATCCGCTCACGCTGGCCGACGAGCTGTCGCGCAAGGCAGAGCTCGAGAGCGCCGGCGGCAAGGACTACATCGGCTTCCTCGTCGACGCGGTGCCAACGGCGGCGAACGTCGAGTATCACGCGAAGATCGTGAAGGAGAAGGCGTTACTGCGGCGGCTCATCGAGGTCTCCACGGAGATCGTCGGTGAGGCGTTCAGCGGTGGACAGACCGCCGACGAGCTGCTCGACTTCGCGGAACAGAAGATCTTCCAAGTCGCGCAGCAGCGGACGTCGGAGGGTTTCTCGCGCATCAAGGAGCTGCTCTGGCCGACGATGGAGCGCATCGAGGCCATTCATGCCGGCGGTGAGGCCGTCACTGGTGTAGCGAGTGGCTTCGCGGATCTCGACGACATGACGTCCGGCTTCCAGCCATCGGACCTGATCATCATCGCCGCGCGTCCGTCGATGGGAAAGACGGCATTCGTGCTCAACATGGCGCAGCACGCCGCCATCGAGAAGGACAAGAAGGTGGCGTTCTTTTCACTCGAAATGAGCAAGGAGTCGCTCGTGCAGCGCATGCTCACGAGTGAAGCGCGCATCGATGCGCAGAAGCTGCGCAAAGGCATGCTGCGTGACGACGACTTTCCGCGTCTCGCGCGAGCTGCCGGCATCCTGACGCATGCGCCGATCTGGATCGACGATACGGCGGGTATCACGCTGCTGGAGATGCGGTCGAAGGCACGCCGACTCAAGGCCGATCAGGGGCTCGACATGATCGTGGTGGACTATCTGCAGCTGATGCAGGGGCCGGCGAACTCCGAATCGCGACAGCAGGAGGTCTCACAGATCTCTCGTGGTCTGAAGGCGCTCGCGAAAGAGTTGCGCGTACCGGTGCTCGCGCTGTCGCAGCTGTCGCGCGCACCCGAGCAGCGCGCGGGCGACAGCAAGCGTCCGCAGCTCTCGGATCTCCGCGAGTCGGGCGCCATCGAGCAGGACGCCGATCTCATCATGTTCATCTACCGTCCCGAGGTGTACGACGGGCCGGTGGACAAGGACGGCAACTCACTCGAGGGCCGCGCCGAAATCATCATCGGCAAGCAGCGCAATGGGCCGATCGGA
>JAQBPV010000331.1 GCA_028287345.1 Gemmatimonadota bacterium | reverse complement strand
GGATCTCCTGCACCGAGCCGAGGTCGCTGATCATCATCGCGGCCATGCCCTTGCCGAGCGGGTCGTAGTCGGGCTTGCCGGTGTGGTTGTCGAAGTAGAGGACGGCGACGGTCTTCTTCGGGGCGAGCGAGTCGGGGGATGGGGCGACTGCCGTGAGGGCGGCGAGCGCGAGCAGTATGGTGATTTGGCGCAGCATGGTGGGCCTCCTGAGATGTCTCCATCGTATCGTCGGGAGGGGCGTCTGTCGAGATGGAATCCGTTGTCATCCCGCACTGTCATACCGCTCTCCTTGCTTTAGTGATCTTGATCGCAGTGGGCGCGGGCCGTTTCGCTCATACTGCGCGCGATGCGAGAGAGTCATCAATTCTTCATTGCGCTGCTCACGATCTACGGCATTCCGTACGTCCTCGTTGCTCGGTACCGGGGCGACCGGTGAGCTTCGACTACGCCGACGAGAGCGACCCTGGCCCTACCCCATTCCCGCCGATGCGCCCATCGAAGGGGGCGCAAACAGCGGCGGCGACCGGCACGTCCTGGTGGTGGATACCCTCCACTGGAAGCTGTACGAACTGTTCGATGCGCATCCAATGAACAGCGGCGCCTCATGGCACGCTGGTTCTGGGGCAGTGTTCGATCTCAGCAGCAATCAACTTCGTCCGATCTATTGGACATCGGCTGATGCAGCGGGCCTGCCCATCTTTCCCGGTCTCGTACGCTACGACGAAGTCGTGGAACGAGGCCTCATCGATCATGCGGTGCGGTTTCCCTGCCCGCGCACACAGAAGGGATTCCTCGCGCCAGCTCGACATTACGCGAGCTCGGATCCGTCGCCCTCACTGCCGCCGATGGGCATGCGCGTGCGACTCAAGGCCTCGTTCGACGTGTCGCCCTATCCGGCCGACGTACAGGTCATCCTGCGCGCGATGAAGAAGTATGGGATGATCCTCGCCGACAACGGGAGCGGTTGGTTCGTCAGCGGCGCGCCCGACCCGCGATGGAACGACGACAAGCTCGATGGGCTGAAACAGGTGCCGTCGAGTGCGTTCGAAGTCATCCAGATGGGCACCATCACGCGCTGACCGCTACTCCCAGCGAAAGACCCGCGCGGAGATCGCCGTACAGAGGAGGAACGCGACCACGAGGCCGACCACGTCGCCCGTGTGTGCGATCCATCCTTCGCCGCGCCAGATGCCCTGCAATAGCGACACGGCATACGTCATCGGCAGCACGCTCGCCACCGCGCGCAGTCCGGGGGGCAGCACCGTGAGCGGGACGAACAATCCCGACAGCCCAATCATCGGATAGAGAACGAGCGCGCCAACGGGTTGGGCGAATCGTGCCGTCGGAACGATACTCGCCACGATGAAGCCGATCGACAGAATGCTCCACGTCGCGATGAGGAGCGCAATCGCAAAGCTGAACAGCGGCACTTCGGGTCCGGCGGAGTAGTATCGCTTGCCGGCCAGGATCATGAGACTCATCGTGACCGCCGTGAGCAACAGCTTTACGATCACGTGCGCCGAGAGGATCGTCTGCGGTCGGAGCGGCGTGGCGCGAAGGCGCTTGAGGATACCCCCCTCGCGGTAGATGGAGATGATCGTCACGAGCGACAGGACGGCGTTGTTCGCGATGAGCAGCGACACGAGCACGGGCACCCCTCCCGCTCCGAACAACGCGCCCACCGACTGTGACGCGGCGGCAACGCGGCCCACACCGAGTCGTCCGAGGATGAGGAAGGTCAGCACGGGGATGAAGATCGTGCCGATGGCGCCCATCGGTTCGCGAAGGAAGATCTTGATCTCGAGCCACGTGAGCTCGGGCAGGCCGCGCAAGTTCAGCATGATGTCCTAGTCGCGGATGGAGTGGCCCGTGAGCCGCAGGAACACATCCTCGAGCGTCGGC
This sequence comes from Gemmatimonadota bacterium, assembly GCA_028287345.1. Taxonomy (GTDB): domain Bacteria; phylum Gemmatimonadota; class Gemmatimonadetes; order Gemmatimonadales; family Gemmatimonadaceae; genus AG11. The sequence goes on along the minus strand of JAQBPV010000331.1, from coordinate 14,249 downwards.
AACACGGTCCGGAACTCGGTGACGCGAATCCTGTTCTCCGAGATGCATTGAATGACGTCGGTGATGAACTCGTCGCCAGATCCAGCGAGCACGATGCGCTCCTCGTCGGGCGTCACCGACACGAGATGTGGAATGCGTCCGAAGTGCTCACGCGCATTTTCGTCGGTTGTCGCGAGGACGACCGTTCGCTCGGGGCAGTGACGTGTCACGAGCCGTTCCGGGCGATCCATGTCGATGATCCTCCCATGCTCGATGATCGCCACGCGATCACACAACCGCTCGGCCTCCTCCATCAAGTGCGTCGTGAGGAAGACAGTCTTGCCGCGGGCGCGAATGCCGCGCACGAGCTCCCAGATGGCGCGCCGTGCCTGTGGATCGAGACCGGTGGTGAGCTCGTCGAGGAAGACGACTTCAGGATCGTTGATGAGCGCCAGCGCGATGAACAGTCGCTGCTTCTGTCCGCCCGAGAGCGTCATGAACCACGCGTCGCGCTTCTCGATGAGGCCGAGCTGCTCGAGCAGTTGGTTGCCGACTGCGGGTTTCTTGCGATAGAGCGACGCCCAGAGGTGAACCGCCTCCCAGACCTTGATGCGCTTCTGCAGCTGCGCCTGTTGCAACTGCACGCCGATGCGCTCCTGCAGTTGATAGACGTCACGAACGGGGTCGAGCCCGAGCACCTTGATCGTGCCGCGATCGGGTTTGCGAATTCCCTCGACGCATTCCATCGTCGTCGTCTTGCCAGCGCCATTCGGGCCGATGAGACCGAAGATCTCGCCGTCGCGGACGTCGAGCGAGACGTCGTCCACTGCGACGAGCTTGCCGTACGTCTTCCGGATGCCGGAGACCTGGATGACGGGAACGCTCACGCCGAACGTGTGTTCGTCATGGCGCGATCCTTGGCGGAAGTTCGATGGTCAGCTCCTTCACAAACGCCTTCACCGTCATGATGACAGGTTGCGCCGTCGCGCCATTGTCGCGTGCGCGAACGTCGAAGACACGACCGGCAGTTTGCTTGTCACAGAAGCCGAACATACCGTCGGCGCCAGTGATACCGCTCGCGGCGATGAACTCGGCCGGCGTCCCGAGCGATTGGCCGAGATCCCATCGTGCGTCGGCCACGGGTGTCTTGCCGCGCACGACGTACACCGTCACCCATCTCCGCGAATCGATCATCGAGCACGCCTTCCGTTGAAACGCGACTGGTGGCGGTGCCACGAGCGTCGCCTTGACGACGCTGTCCCTCATCCCGAACACGATGAGCGGCGTGCCAAGCGTCACCCCTTCGGACGCGAGTGCCGAGTCGATCACCACGACGGGATATGGGCCGGGCAAGACATCGGGGATCTCGAGGTCGCCATGTGCATCCGGGCTGGCGGTGTAGTCGCTGTCCCGGAGCCGAACGACGAGCCCGGTCGCCGGCCGTCCCTTTTCGTCGACGACATGGATCTGCACGGTCCCCTGCGATCCTTTCCACGCGAGACCGTCTGGCCAGATGGCGCGCGCGAGCTCGCCGCCGGCGTGCCGCGTGAAGTAGGATTGTCGCGGCTGGGAGACGCCATTCCTGTCATACACCGAATCGGCCGTCACGCCGATCAGCCTGAAGTACCATCGATCGATGAGCACAACGCCGTTCGGCATCTCGCGAAACCAGATGCGTCCACCGGGTACCGGTGCGCCGCGCGCGCGCTCCACACCGACGAAGTTGAAGTCGAAATCGCGCAGCGCCTTCGCGACGGTATCGATCCACAGTGCGCCGTCGATGTCGATGCGGCCACGCTGGCGATCGACGGCCGAGAAGCCGAGTCCCACCTGGTTGGGCCGCTCCCGTTGCGAATCTTCGATGCGGATGCAATAGCCGAGGAGGAATCGATCGTCGAGGAGGACATCGGCATCGGGGCCATAGTACATCCGCATGTTCGCACTGTCCTCGGCGAAACCTCGCTCGACGAAGTGCGATGCCGACGCGGCCGAGGAAAACGATGTCGTGCGCGCAGCACTCGAGTCGATCTGCACCTTCTGATGATCGATGCGCTCGGAGTTGCCCTCCATGAACCGCTCGAAGATGAGCACCTTGAGCGTGGCCGGCTTGGCTTCGCGCGCGACAATCGTGGCAAGGAGTCCGGCGCGCGCCTGCTCGAGCAGCGAATACGCCGCCGCGGCGTCGGAGCGACGGGGACAGCTCGCCGCTGCCGTCGCGCGCATCGGCTCGAGCAGTGCGGGAATCGCAATCATGGAGACGTCGAGCTCTGTGACGTCGGCCGTTCGCGCCGGCAGGCGGATGTCGCGCACGCGATAGCCGATGCGCAACGCACGGAGCCGCTGTGCGCCTCGAGGGAGGTCGACGCGATAGAATCCGCGCTCGTTGGTGATGTTTCGCGCGAGTGTGGCGCCAGCAGAATCCAGGACGACAAGCACGGCGCCGGAGATCGGACGTCGATTGGTGCTGTCGACGACGACACCACGCAGCTCCTGCGCCCTGGCCGGCGCCCAGAGAGCACAGAGCAACAGCGCAACGAGGAGGAGTCGGCGGGTCACGGATCGAAGATAGGCTTCACCAGCGGTCGCCGCGAAAGTGCGACAGGTCGGCGTCCACACGTTCGCCCAACGCGAGCTGCGATACCGCCTCGCCAATCGCGCTCGCGAACTTGAAGCCATGTCCCGAACACGCGCTCACCAGAACGACTTCGGGCATCCCCTGCACCGTATCGACGATGAAGTCGAGGTCGGGCGTGTTCGTGTACGTGCACACTGCCGACTCGCGGATCCCGCCCGCCGCGGAGGGCACGAAACGCTTCGCCAGTTCCAGCACCGGCGTCGTATCGCTCTCGCCTATCGCACGATCGATCGACTCGGCCGAGGTGAACGCACCCTCGTAGTGGATTGCGGCCTTTACGCCGTCGCCGAGGTTGGGCATGACGTAGAACATTCGGCCCGGTGCGTACTCGAAGATCGCGATGGGAAAGCGATCGGGACCCAGCAAGTCGCTCTCGGCCACGGGCTCGAGCCAGTGCATCGTCTGGCGCTCCACCGTCAGCGGCAACTCGACCCCGAGTGTCGCGAAGAGATCACGCGTCCACGCGCCGGCGGCAACGATGATCCGTTTCGCCTTGATGACGCCGGCGGTCGTCGTGGCCGTGATGAGGCCTTCCTCGCGCGCAAGCGAGAGCACGCGTGTCTGCGTTAGTACCTCCGCGCCCTTAGCCGATGCGAGACGCAAATAGGCGCGCACGCACGCCTCGGGAAAGAGCATCCCGGCGTTCTGCTCGTAAACGCCCATCATCCCGGGTTCGGGCTGGAAGGCGGGAAAGCGTTGGACGATCTCGTCGGCGGAGAGCGTCTCGACGTCGACGCCGTGCGTCGACACGCTGTCGAGCGTTCCTCTCACGAGCGCCGATTGCGGCGGACCCACCATCAGCCCGCCGGTACGACGATAGAGCGTCTCACCCGACTCCCCTTCGAGTGCCGACCAGTTCTCATACGCGCGACGCACGAGCGGCACGTAGCTCGGGTGCTCGAAGTACGCCTCGCGGATGATACGCGACCGCCCGTGCGTGGATCCGAGCGAGTGCGGAGGATCGAGCGCATCGACGCCGATCACACGTGCGCCGCGCGACGCCAAGTGATAGATCGCCGCGCTCCCCATCGCGCCGAGCCCGACGACGAGCACGTCATGCATCGCGCGTCACTTGATGCTGGCCACGCGCTCCGCGCCCGCACTGCGAACCCTGTCGCGCGCCGCGTTGATCGCGGCGGTCGTCTGCGGCGACGACCCACCAGCCTCGATATCCGACATGGTCACGAGCGAGCTCACGTAGTAGTCCGTCCACGTCTGGAGGATCTCCCTTTCGTTCGCGGCGTTGCCACCTGCGGACATCGCGGCACGCGAGAGCCCTGTCTCCACATCGAGCCGCGCGATCGCGGCGTGCTCCAACTCCGATACGAGCGACCGCGCCATCGCACCGTCGGCAGTCGTGAGAGTCAACGCAGACACGAGCGCCGAGATGCCGACGTTCTGCAGCGTGGTCGCGGACACCTTGTCGATGCGGTCGCCATCGGTGTGGTAGAACTGATCCGTGAAATGCCAGAACAACACGCCGGGCTTCTTGAACTGCAGGAAGGGCGTGTGATCGCTGCCGCCCTCGAATGGATTCGTCTTCACCACCCAACCGGTCGTCGCCGCCTGATCGAGGCAGCGCGCGAGCAGGAAGTCGTTGAAGTAGTGCGGTACGATCTTGTCCTTGGTGATCGGACTGCCGCCCCACTCGGAGTGTTTCTCGTCGCCCCGCGTCCACACCGCCGACGGATCGGGCATCTTCTCGATGAGGAACGTGCCGCCCGTCTTCTTCGTGTCCTCACCGACCATGTCGAGGCTCAGGCCCCAATTCACGTCGCGCGTGCGGACGGAATCGTCGGCGAGGAAGTTCCGCGTCTGCGCGATCTCGTTGCCGAAGATCATCGTGATGGTGCGCTTCGGCTGCACGGCGCCGCTCGTGGACAGCTTCGCGAATACGCGCGCCGCTTCGGCGAGCGCGCCCACGCCGGAGGCGTTGTCGTTGGCGCCAGGTTCCTGCACGTGCGCGCTGAAGACGAATCGCTCGTTGGGCAGCTGCGTGCCGCGCACCTCGGCCACCACCGTCCGCTCGACCGATGGAAAGAGCTTCGTCTTCGTCATGACGCGGACGCGCACCGGACCCTTCGCGAGCGCAGCGCGCAACGATTCGATCGCGCCGAGCGAGATGGGCATTCCCCACGTCTTGCGCGCCGTGTCGAGCGGGATGGACGAGAACTGAATCGACGACCGGTTGATCTCCGGCTTGGTGTACCCGGGCATCCGATACGCGAGCACCCCCACCGCTCCACGCTTTTGCACCGCCTCGGTGAATACCTGACCCACACCACCATCGGCAAACACGATCTTTCCCTTTATATCGCTTCGGTCGTACTCCGCCGCCGTGGCCTTCCCCACATCGACCACCTCCGCCACGATGCCGCTGTCGGGCGTCGAGTAGGAGTTGATCGCCAACATGTTGAGATTCGTCGCGAGACGCAGCAGAGGCGCTTTGTCACCGACGATCGTCAGTGATGCGTCCACGAGGTCCCATGCGGGTCCGCGCAGCGGACGCTTCTCGATGCGATACGTGAGGCGCTGATTCTTCTTCGTCGAATCTTCCAGGACGTAGCCGGCGGCGCGAAGCTGCGAGACCACGCGATCGAGGCTCGCGTCGAAGGCGGTGTTGCCCGGCCAGCGGAACCAACCGCCCATGTAGGCGACAAGCTCCTTTGCGCGTTCGCCGGAATACTCCGCGCGGGCGAGCTGGAAGTAGCGGGCGATCTGTGGCGGGACGTCGCGCCTGGATTGGGCGCGGACAGGGCTCGCGATCGACACGGCGAGCAGGAGGGCGACGACGGGGCGTTTGAGCATGGCCAATTCTACCGCACGATCCGTCATCCTGCCTCCCGCGTCAGCCCCCAGCGGGGATGGTCGTCTCGCGGATGCGGAAGGAAAACAGCGGATCGCCGGCGTACTGGCGCGCGCGCTCGTTGATGCGGAACCGCTGACGCGCGTGCTCGAGGTCGAGATCCGTGTCGATAAGGCCCAGCTTGAATGCCACCTCGTCCGAATAGCCTGGGAGGATGGTCTTGATCCCGCTCGAGATTCTATGCGGCGCCACGTGATTGACGTGCGCGATCACATTCGACGTGCAGTTGTTCGTGAGCGTGTTGTAGAACTCCGGCTGCTCGCGCAGGCCGTCGGCTCGCTGCAGCATCTCGACGAACACGGCACGAATGCGCTCGCGCGGTGCGCGAATCGGATAGAGGTATACCGGCGATTTGCCGAACGTCGCGCGTTGGCCGATCAGGTCACGCTCGTCCCCGATGACGTAGATCAATTCGTACCGCTTGAACAGCCCTGTCAGCGGCCCATACGTCTCGCCCGGCTCACGTCGCGCCTCCACGGAGATGGAGACGAACTGCGAGTCCGAGAATGCAAAGGTGACGAAGGTGTGTGCGGGTCCGCGCCACGATTCGGAAAACGGCGTGACGATGAACGACACGCTGACGAGCTTGTCGAGATCGTAGGTGCGATCGTAATACGCAGGCGTGAACTTGTCTTCGGCGGTGTACTGGAAGTTGCGGACGCCCTGTACGTGTGCGAGGTGACCGTCGATTCGCACAGCGGGGAGGACGGCCTGCTGGGTGACCCACGCGCGCTCGTTGGTCGGACGGATGCTCATCCAGACGCCGACCGCCACGGCCACGACAATCACTACGCCGAGAAGCACCTTCCGCTTGCTGATACGTGCCACGACGTTCGCTATGCCCTGGCGTTGCCACGCGGCAGCGCAAGCGCCCACGCGAGCGCGAGATGCACGGGCACCACCAGCGCGACGAGCGCGCCGTTCTCCTCTCCGCCAGGCACGAGTGCGAGCACCAGTGCGATCACGCCCAGTCCAGCGACCAGGGCGGCGATCATCCGCGTCGCACGCTCCGCCTTGCCGCGAAGCAGCGATGCGGGAATCAGGACGATCAGCAGCAGGGCCAACGGCGACAGCAGCAGCACGTTCTCGTTGTAGGCCCAGAACACGTGCTTCGTCGCAAACCAGGCCAGCAGCAGGATGACGCCGATCAAGCCGCCGAGCAGTGACCACACACTCCCGAACAGCGCGAGCCCCCACGCCGCTCCTCGGAGCGACACCATCATGATGCGCAGGAACACGACCAACGCTGCGAGTGCGAGTCCAAGCGCGGCATAGCGCCACTTCAATTCTGGTGCGGACGTCAGCTCCTGCACCGCCGGTGGCGTTGGCGGAAGCGGAACCGTTCCCTCCTGCGCGACGAGCGGCACCAGCTGGCCATTCGCGCCGACGATCTTCACGTCGCGAATCGCATCGCGCAGTCGCATCGGGATGAAGAACGACTCCCACTGTGTGAGTGGCGCATCGGCAGGGCGGCCGAGGGCGATCTCGGTGCCCAGCTGGACAGGCTTCATGCCGTCCAACAGGCGAACGGTCTCGCGGCGATAGCTGAGGTTCGTGACCACCGGGGCCGTCTTCCTCTTGATCGCACCACCGATCACGCGGTCAAGCGCATCGCGCAGCCTCGTCGAGCAGTTGTCGCGGTAGTAGTCGTAGCGGTAGTACTTGTTCTCGTCGAGCGCATTCCAGCGCACGTAGTCACGCAGCGCGAGCGCCTGGGCGGGCGTGAGGTTCAGTCGCTGGAGAGTGATCGGACGTCCGGCACGACGCTCCGAATCGATGAGCGCCGACGCATCGACGCCGCCCATCCAGTACTTCGTTTCACCCGTGAGGAACCGGACGAGAAAACCCGGCTCGTTGAAGCTGAACAACCCCCAGTGGTACGCGATGCTCTCCTGTGTCCGCGCATCCTGGAACATCAGCGCGTTGTGGCCGAACCGTTCGAACACTTCCTGGCCCAGGCCGAACGTCACGAGCGTGACGGTGATCTCGCTTCCCGGCACTGGTGCCGACGTCGCATTCGGCATCTGCTGCGCTTCGACGCGAGCGATGGTCCCAATCGACAGCAATAGCGCTAGAGCAATTCGTCGAACCGTCACAGCTTGATCTCGCGACCTTCGTCAGCCGACTTGTAGATCGCCTCGACGATTTTGTGCACGAGGATCTGATCCGCTGGCGCCTCGTACTCCGACTCTCCGGCGACGACCGCCACGAAGTGCGCAAGCTCGGCGCGATACGACTGGATGAAGGCGCTCTCGCGCGCCGCTGCCCCGCGTGGGGACACATCGGTCGGCCGGCCGTGCAGCTCCTTTACCACGCGAAGCGGCGCGAGACGTGTGCTGCCTCGCGTCGACAGCGTCTCGAACCACCAGCGCTCCTCCTCACCGACATACGCGCCCGAGACGTCGAAGGTGAAGGTCATTCCCGAACCGCACTTGAGGTGGACGACCATCGAGTCTTCGACGGCGTTCTTGCCCGCGCCACGCTCGATATTCGCGACGACGCGCTCGGGCTCGGGAAAGTCGCTCAGCCAGAGCGCGAGGTCGACGAGTGGCAGCCCGTAATCGAAGAACGCGCCACCGCCCGCCTCGACGCGACGCTGTCGCCAACCCTGCTCCGCTCTCTTGTGGTGATACGCGCCGGCGCGAATGCCCGTGAGCTTTCCGAGCTCGCCGCCGCGCAGGAATCCAGCGAGCGCCTGCACGTCGCTCCGAAAGCGATGGTTGTTGGCGACGAACACCTTGCGTCCCGCGCGAGACGCGGCGTTGACGATACGCTCCACACCCTTTGCCGTGAGCGCGAGCGGCCGCTCGACGAGCACGTCGAGGCCGGCGGCAATGGCACTCAACACGTGTGGCTCGTGCAGGTGATTCGGCGTCGCGATGACGAGCGCATTGAGCCCGTCGCCCTCGAGCAGGTCCTCGATGTCGGTATAGACGTCGGGGATGTCGAATCGGTCGGCGAGCGCGCGCGCCTTTGGCCGGTCATTGTCGCAGATGGCCACGAGCTTCGCGCCGCGCATCTTCGAGAGCACGGGCAGATGCGTGAGCTGTGCGATCGCACCCGCGCCAACCACACCAATTCGCACTGGGTCCGTCATGGATCTGTTCTCCGGAGTGGGCCGAACCTTTTACTCGATCGTTCCAACCGACGTGCCTGGATAATAGGTCTGGAGAATGGTCCGGAAATCCTGGCCGGCGCGCGCACGGCCGATCGCTCCTGCCTGACACATGCCGACGCCATGGCCATTCCCGCCGCCGGCGAGCGTCAGCGTTTCGACCCCATCGCGCCCTTGAACGGCGTCGACCGAAAAGTAGGTGCTGTACAGTATCTCGCCACTCGGAAGACGCAGTGCCGAGCGCACCTCGTTGCCACGCAGAACGAGGCTGCCACGATCGGTGTCGACCGTCAGCGACGCCACTCGGCCCGCTGGGGTAACGTCGGTCACGGTGACTGCGCGCACGGTCGAGACATATCCGCCACGCCCCGGTAGCGTGGCCATGTATCGCGCGATGTTCTCGCGCAGCGCCTCGCGACCGAATACACGCGTCCAGCGGTACTTCGGCGCGCCCTCGCAGTAATAGCGATTGGTGCCGGGAATCTGGTCGCTCACGCGTTTGAGGTACGGCTCGGGCGACGTACGCCACACGTCCTGCGGCTCAGCCGTGCTGCCACCGCACGTCGAATAGTACGGCGCGTTGACGACATGCCCACCGTACAGCAGCACCAGCCCCGATGTCGCATCCACGCTCAGGTTGCCGACACTCGTCTCCGCGCTCGCGCCGCCGTACACCTGGTCGCTTACCGTCGCGCGCATGTCCCAGAGCTTGCCTGCGCCGGCGATGTGCGTCACCGCATAGCTGCGTGCAGAGACGGCTTGCGCCTCCACTGCCGGCGCGTCGGCCATCGACGACGTTCCAATCTCGAGGGGCACCACGCCCTTGAGGTAGTCGTCCATCGGCAGCCGGTTGATGACGATCAATCCATCAGCCGACGACGTGATGACGAGCTCACCCCGCCAGCGCTTGCCGTTGAAGCCGATCGTGCCGTCGCGATCGAGCGGACGCGCGATGACGGTGGTCTCACGCGCCGAAACGGGACGCGAGTCTTCGCGCTGGGCGGTCACTGCTCTGCCCGACCGCTCGAGGAGCCACCGCTCGCCCGGTTGCGTCAGCGCCACTGCCGTGCGGCCATCCTCGCCGAAGATCTGCCATGTGCCGGATGACGTCAGTCTGACCTGCTGCAGGTTTTCGGCGAGCGCGATGCGAACGATGCGCGCCGATGCGCCGCGCGGTTTGGGGCTGCTCGTCGCGGGCGATGGTGGTCGGGCAGGCACTGGCGCCGCCGAGCAAGCAATCGCGACGAAGCCGAGCAGCGCTACAGCCCTCAACGCACTTCCACCAGTGCGTCGTCCAGCCGCTCCAGCGTCAGCGCGATCTCCGCATCGCCATGCGCCGCCGACACGAAGCCCGCCTCGAAGGCCGACGGCGCGAGATACACGCCACGTCGCAGCGCCGCGTGGAAGAACCGCCGGAACAGCTCGACATCTGCCGTCTTCGCATCCGCAAAGGAGCGCACCGGTTCCGCACGAAAGAAGAAGCCGAACATCGAGCCTGCGCTGTCCGCCGTGAACGGGACACCACGTCGCGCCGCGATACCGCGCAGTCCTTCTACGAGCGCACGCGTGCGGCTCGCAATGCCGTCGTGTACCGCGGGCGTGAGCGCCTGCAGCGTCGCGATGCCGCCGGCCATCGCCAGCGGATTTCCGGACAGCGTGCCGGCCTGGTACATCGGGCCGCTCGGAGCGACGAGATTCATTAGATCGCGACGCCCACCGTATGCGGCAACGGGCAGTCCGCCGCCAATGACCTTGCCGAGCGTGGTGAGATCAGGCGTAATGCCGAAGTACTCCGCTGCGCCGCCCTGTGCGATGCGAAAACCCGTCATCACTTCGTCGAAGACGAGCAGCGCGCCGTGTTCGGTGGCGAGCCGACGCAGCGCCGGCAAGAACTGCGGATCGGGCGCGATGAAGCCAGCGTTGCCGATGATCGGCTCGACGAAGATCGCGGCGATCTTGTCGCCGTGCGACCTGAAGGTCGCCTCCAGCGCCGCGATGTCGTTGAATGGAGATGTCAACGTCATCGCCGCAAGCGCATCGGGCACGCCGGGCGAATTCGGCAGACCGAGCGTCGCGACTCCGGAACCCGCGCGCACGAGGAAGCTGTCGCCGTGGCCGTGATAGCATCCGTCGAACTTGAGCAGCAGGTCGCGCCCGGTCGCGGCGCGCGCGAGGCGCAATGCACTCATCGTCGCCTCGGTGCCGCTCGATACGAAGCGCATCATCTCCACATGCGGCATGCGCTGCCGCACCAACTCGGCCAGGGTGACCTCGAGGCCCGTCGGAATGCCGAAGCTCGTTCCGCGCGCCATCGCATCGCGCAATGCGTCGAGAACCACCGGCGCCGCATGGCCCAGCACGAGCGGGCCCCATGACAGCACGTAGTCGATGTACTCGTTGCCGTCGACGTCCCAGATGCGCGCGCCTTCGCCGCGCTCGACGACGAATGGCTCTCCGCCGACACCATTGAACGCGCGAACCGGCGAGTTCACGCCGCCTGGAAACAGCTCACGGGCGCGCGCCATCAACTCCTTGGAGCGCGCGGTCGATCGTCCTGCCGGATCAACCCGTGCCGTCAACGCCCGAAGCTCCCGATCGACGTACTCATCACGGGCAGCGAGCGCGCGCGCTTTGGCGGCGCGCCTGGCGCATCGATCACACGTAGCAGCGTAGCGCGGAAGTCGACGTCGTCCTCGATGCCCTCGATCACCGCGTCGATGATCGTACCGGGCGCAAGATCCTCTGCGCCCTGCACGTACGCAATGCCGTCGATGTCATCCGCCTGCCACACGGTGCGCGCCTGCGCCTCGCCGTCAACGATGCGATCGACCATCGAACGCGCCGTTCGTCCGATGAAGCGCTCGTATCGCTCGGCCGTGATCTGCCGCTGCAATTCCATCAGCCGCTCGAGCCTCTGTCGTTTTACGGACTCAGGCACATCATCGATCATATCGGCGGCCTTGGTCCCTTCCTGCGGCGAGTACGTGAACGCGCCGACCCGCTCGAACTGGATCTCCTCGAGGAAGCCCATGAGCTGCGCGAAGTCTTCGTCCGTCTCGCCCGGGAAACCGACGATGCACGTGGTGCGAATGGCGAGATCGGGTACGACCTCTCGCACAGTCTTCACGCGATCGCGGATGGTGTGCTGCCGCTCGGGGCGACGCATACGCGCGAGCACCGCATCCGACGCGTGCTGCATCGGCATGTCGAGATACGGCAGGATGCGCGGCTGGCTCGCCATCACCTCGAGCAGCCTCGGCGTGATACCTGATGAGTACAGGTACAGCATCCGAAGCCACGGGATGCTCGTTTCCTTCACGAGCGCCTCGAGCAGCTCGGGCAGCGTGAAGCCGTCGCGTCGATCGCGGCCGTAGTGCGCGAGATCCTGGGCCACGAGATTCACCTCGCGCGCGCCCTGCGCCTCGAGCAGCTGCGCCTCGCGGATCACTTCGTCGAGCGCGAACGACCGATGCTTGCCCCGCATGAGGGGAATGGCGCAGAACGCGCAGCCGTGGTCGCAGCCTTCGCTCACCTTGAGGTAGCGAATGTGCGGCGTGTCGCCGGTGAAGAGGCGCACCCCAGGATGAATCGACGGGACGTCGTCGATGAGCCCGCGCGCCTCGAGCTCTGGCAGCAGGCGGTCCATCTCGGACGAGCCGAGAAACAGGTCGACTTCGGGCAGCGCCGCCTCGAGCTCGCCCTTGTGCCGCTGCACCATGCAGCCCACGGCGACCACGGCCTTGCAGACACCGGCCTCCTTCAAGTCGCCGGCCTGGATGATGGCGTCGAGCGACTCCTTCTTCGCTGCGTCGATGAAGCCGCAGGTATTGATGACGATCACCTCGGCCTCGGTGAGATCGTCCGTATACTCGGCACCGCGATCGGCCAGTTGCGCCAGATAGCGCTCGCTGTCGACGGTATTCTTGTCGCAGCCAAGTGTGATGAAGCCGAGTTTCATGCGTCGTTACAGAGCGGGAGATAGCTTAAATGAACATCGAAAGGTAGCTCAGCCGCTGGGCAGGCTGTACTCAGTCATTCAACCGGACCAATGCGTACCCAATTCAGGCTGCACGACGGCGTGCGGATCTGCCATCTCGACTTCAGCAACGTGGCTGACGAGGAGGAGGCGTTGAGGGTCATCGACGAGGCGAAGCGCGTCATCGCAGCCGAACCGCCGAGGAGTGTCTACACCATCACTGACGTCACGGGTTCCCGCGCCACACCGACACTTCGTGCCGCGCTGCAGGACCTCACGTCGCACAACAAGGATTACGTGATCTACGGGGCGGTGATCGGCATCACCGCCATCCAGCGGGCGGTGTTGCGCGGCATCATCCTGCTCACCGGCCGGCGATTGGTTGCAGCAGAGTCGATGGCCGCTGCAGTCGCCGCGATAGAGCAGGAAGCCAGGAAAGCCTAGCTCCATGCGTATGAAGGCTACTGCGCTGCTGTGGTCGTTCTTCGCGATGAGCTGTGACCGACCGTCGTCGCAGCACACATACAGCTCACCAGCTCCGCCGCCGCCCATTCCCGCCGGCGCCACATCCGCGATCACGACCGCGCCTGAGATCCCCCTCGGCGCCATGGGGCCGGGCGCACGGCTCGTCTCCGTCACCGACGCGGCCACCGGCGTTCCAGTGGCCCTCGGGAGCATCACCGACTCGATTGACGTCCTGACACTCGTCGCGTTCGGGCCAGCCGAGTGGACGTCGAGAGAAGGTGGGCGTGTGGAGCTCGAGCTGCGTGGTCCGTCGACCGACACCACCTACGTGCACATCCTCGGCACGCCGGCACCGAGCATCGCCGCCCACACCTTTCGTATCACCGGCTTGAAGGTGGGGCGGTACAGCAGCGTCATCAGGCTCAGGATGACGAGTGGGCACGTGCTCGCTGCATCGATTCCGTTGGCGCTCGAAGTGGTGCAGCGCTAGCCAGCCGCCGACTAGCGAATGGCGGAGTAGTCGGTCGGCGTCGCGAACACCGACGTGACCTTCACGACCTTGAGTCCCTCGGCCTCCGTCGCCGTGCGGACCTTCACCCACTCCGGATCCTTCCCGAAGTCCGACCATGCCTGCCGTGCCGCCTCGCGGCTGGGGTGCGCGAGCACGTAGACGAGCGTGTTGTCCACCAGAGCGGTGTCGGTGGGCACCCAGTACCCGATGCTCTGCATGCCATGGCGGGCGAAGATCTCGACGGTATGCTCGCGGAAGCGCTTGTTGAGCATCGGGAGCTGCCCGGGCGCGGTGGTGTAGGTGCGAATCTCGAAGATGCGGTCAGGCGCGGTGCGTGTGGCGGCGCTGACGCCGAGTCCGCCGACGACGGTGCCGAGTACGAATGCAGAAACGATGAGTGGCTTGTTCATGAAAACTCCTTAGCGATAGTTGCCGAACTGTAGTTGCACACCGAAGTCCTTGCCCTTGAGCAGCGTGATCGCTTCCTGCAGGTCGTCGCGCGACGGACCACTGATGCGAACCTGCTCACCCTGGATGGATGCCTGCACCTTCTTGAGCTTAGCGTCCTTGATCGCGGCGGCAACTTTCTTGGCCGTCTCGGTATCGAGCTCCATCTTGAGCTTGATGTCGCGGCGCACCGTGTCGCCGGCCGCCTGCTTCAAGTCGCCGATGTCGAGGTTTTTCACCGGCACGCCGCGCTTG
>JAQBPV010000258.1 GCA_028287345.1 Gemmatimonadota bacterium | reverse complement strand
GATCGCTAGGCCAAGGCAGGGCGATCTTCTCGATCGCGCCGTTGCGGCGTGGGCCAAGGTCAAGACCGTGCGCGCCACCTTCGAGCAGACGATCAACAATCCGCTCACTGGCCGCACACTCACGGCGTCGGGCGAGTACCAGCAGGAGCGGCCTGCCAAGCTCGCGGTGCGCTTCGCCGATCCAGCGAACGATCGCATCGTCGCCGACGGCAACTTCGTGTGGCTGTACCTGCCGAGCAGCGTGCCCGATCAGGTCATCAAGACGCAACAGAGCGCCGCTGGAACGGGTACGGTGGATCTCACCGCACAGTTCCTCACGTCACCGCGCACGAAGTACGACATCACACAGGTTGGCACACAGGTCGTCAGTGGCCGCGCGACGCACGGCTACAATCTCATTCCCAAGAGCAGCAGCGGCGCGGCGTTTCGCGCGGCGTCAGTATGGATCGACGATGACGATGCGACAATTCGCCAGTTCGAGGTCACCGACCAGAGCGGCGTGCAGCGCAAGGTCCGGTTGACGTCGTTCAAGACGAACGTGCCCGTGGACGCCAAGGCGTTCGTGTTCACGCCACCGGCCGGAGTGCGCATCGTCGCTCGCTGAGCGCGTGACACCTTCGTTCCGCGGTTCGCGTACGGTACGCTGCATCCTATCGCGGAGCTGACGTCATGGACGAGTCGCAACCCGAAACACAGGCTGACGGCGGTATGAATCCGCCGCCCCGCGTTCCTCCGATGGCGCTGGCAACCGCCGATGGACCGTCGCCACATCGCAGAATGCTGCCCACGCTGGCCGGTCCGCGCGGCGTCACCGCATTGGTGAATCGCGCGCTCGATCAGCTCGATACGATCGCCGACCGCATCGCCCACGCAGCCGGATTGCGCTGACACCTGCGCGGGGCCACACTTGGCCCATGGCCCCGCGTCCCCTCGTCCGACTACGAAAGATCTGTCTCGCCCTGCCTGAAGCCCACGAAGTGGAAGCGTGGGGCGAGCCGACGTTTCGCGTGAAGAACAAGCTGTTCGCGATGTTCGCCGCGCCGAACAATCATCACGGTGGCGGACGGCCCGGCGTCTGGTGCAAGGCGGGGCCAGGCAATCAGGAGCTGATGATCCAGCATGCACCGACGAGGTTCTTCCGACCGCCGTATGTCGGGACGAGCGGCTGGGTCGGCATCTACCTCGATGGCGACGTCGACTGGAGTGACGTGGCCGACCTGCTCGCCGATTCGTACCGGCTCATCGCGCCGAAGAAGCTGCTTAAGGAGCTGGACGCGCTGTCGCGGTGAGGGTTGCGGCTGCAGCGACAATCACTGCAGCCGCAATTGTCCTTGATACGCTCTAACGACCCTTCGTCGCGCGTTTCACGTTCTCTCGATTTTCCTGAACCAACTCGGTGATGTGCGCGCCGCGGAAACCGGCATCCGGCCCCGTGTCTTCGACCGCACCGCCGAGTCGTATGTCGTCACGAAGGTGATCGACGCCCTCGGGATCAGTCACCAGATCGTCCACGTCGGCCTTCCGCACCCGCAGGTGTCCATCAACGTCGCGTCCGTTATGGGGCTTGTTGCGCTCAGACATTGCCAACTGCTCCTGAGTGGAATGGACTTTCTATTGGGGCAATGTCTACACCACTCCGATGTCCTTCGCGAAGACGCCCTTGTAGCGGCTGACTTCGCTGCGCTCGCGGTCGAGCTCGGGAATGTGTCGCGCCAAAAAGCCGAAGCGGTTGAAGTACGCCTCGTCGTTGCTCACGGCGAACAGCGTGACGCAGCCACGTTGCCGCGCCAACGCTTCGGTGGCATTCACGAGCGCGCTACCGATTCCCTTTCCCTGCATCGCAGTATCCACCGCGAGCGAGCGAAGCTCGGCGAGGCTCGGCGCATATTCGTCGAGATGCACGCATCCTGTGAGGTGACCATCACTCTCCGCCACGAGGAAATGCTCGGCGTTCGCGGCGATGTATTCCTCCGCGCGCGGCAACAGCGTTCCGTCGGCGACGTAGAGGTCGATGAGCCGACGAATGGCGCTGGCGTCGTGCGCGTGCGCATGACGGACGCGCACGCGACGCGCTCCTACTTCTCCAGCTTGCGCGGCACGCGCGCCAGCAGCTCCTTCTGCGACCTCGCGCCCGCGAGCAATTCCACCGCGCGCACCATGGCGGGATCGTCGCGCAGGTTGCGTGAGAATTCGACGCGCTGCCCGAACACATAGCGCGCGAGCTGTCCGCTCAGCGCTCGCGTGACGAGCGGGCTCGCCGAATCGTACACGGCGCGCGGCACGTCCACGCCTCGCGCCTGCAGCTGCCGATACAACTCGGCGCGCATCGCCGGTGTGACGGTGAAGTTCGTATCCGTCACTCCGCGCGACTTCCGCAGCGACAGCGAGTACTGCACGATGGCGTCGCGGAACTTCGGCACGTTCGCGCCCAACGCCGCCTGGAGCGCCTTGTCTTCCGCGGTGATCGCACGCTTCGAAATCTCGATGTCGGGAACGATGCCACCACCGCCGAGGACCACGCGTCCCGCGTCGGTCTTGAACTTCGGGCGCGCGGCGAGCGAATCGCTTTTCGGCGCCGGATCGTCGTCCTCGTCGTCAGTCACCGGCCGGCGCGGACGGTTGATGCTGCGTCCACTCGGCGTATACCACAGCGCCGTCGTCACCTTCACGGCGCCGTCCTCCAGCTTGAAGACACGCTGTGCACTGCCCTTGCCGTAAGTCGCGGTGCCGATGATGATCGCGCGATCATGATCCTGGAGCGCACCTGCGACGATCTCGCTCGCTGATGCCGACGAGCTGTCGGTAAGGACGACCAGCGGCATGTCGGCCCACAGCTGCGCCGCGTGATCCCCGAAGCTGCGCGTCTCATCTGGCCCGCGTCCCCGCGTGGAGACGATGGACTGTCCATCGTTGAGGAACAAGTCGGCGACGCTGACGCCTTGATCGAGCAGCCCGCCCGGATCGCCGCGAAGGTCGAGTACGAGCGAGCGAGCGCCCGCATTGCGGAGCGAGTCGATGGCGTGAGAGAGATCCGCCGCCGCGGCGGCGCTGAACATCGCGAGGTCGACGTACCCGATGCTGTCGCGCAACAGGAGCGCGTGTCGCACCGGATTCACTTCGATCTTCCGCCGTTCGAGGGTGAAGGGCATTCGCGCGTCGATGCCGGGACGCTCGATGACGATGTGCACCTTCGTGCCGGCATCGCCGCGCAATGACTTGAGTGCTTCCTCCGACGTCACGCCGAGCGTCGTCTTGCCGTCGATGGAGATGATGCGGTCGCCGGTGAGGATGCCCGCCTGCTCCGCCGGCGAAACGGGAAGCGTGCCGATGACCGTGATGCCGCTGTCGCCGACGTCCATCTGGATGCCCACGCCAGCATACTGGCCACTCGTGCTCTCTTCGAGACGAGTGAGACGACGCGGGCTGAGAAACACGGTGTGCGGGTCGCGCAGCTCGCGCAGCGCACCGTCGATGGCGTGTCGGTACAGCGTGGAATCAGGCAGCGTGTCGACATAGTCGCGCCGAATGTGCTGGAGCACTTCGTCGAAAAGCCGTGCACGTGTCGCGAGGTCCTTGCCGCCGCCCTTGGAGCCGCGCTCCATGAGCCAGCCACCCGAGACGAGCGCGCTGGTGAGTACCGCTGCGGCGACGATGGCCCTGTGCTTCATTGTGCTTCACTCAAGAGAAAGATCCAGGCCACGACGACATCAGCACCGAAAGCACTCGCGCGGCGACTTCGTCCTCCGTGCCCTCGGCGTCCACGGCCACGATCGGCCCACATTCAGGGTGCGTCTCCTGCCATGCTTGTTCCGCGAACGTGGCGAGCGCCGCGGCGACGCGATGATGAAACGACTCGCCCATGGCCTCCATTCGATCGTGCGAGGCCGTGCGATGCGCCGCACGAGCCAGCCCCTCGACCACCGGAAAGGTAAGAAGAATGGTGAGATCAGGCACCAATCCGCCGGTGGCGAACCGGTTCGCGCTGCGCACCTCGTTTTCCGGAAGGCCGTGGCCCGCGATCTGGTACGCGTAGGTCGAAAGGAAAAAGCGATCCAACAGGACCACCTCTCCGCGCAGGAGCGCAGGACGGATCTCCCGCTGCACGAGCTGCGCGCGCGACGCCATGAACAGCAGCGCCTCCGCGCGCGGATCGATGTCCGACGTGCGATCGAGTAGCAGCCGCCTAACCTCGGTGCCGAGTGGAGTGCCGCCAGGCTCGCGCAGGCAGATGTGCGGAACGCCCTTTCGCCCGAGCGCAGACGAGAGGCGGCGCAGCTGGGTGGACTTCCCCGAGCCCTCGCCGCCTTCGAAAACGATCAGCCGTCCGCGCGCGCTTCCCGTCACGAATCAGCCGAGCGTGATGATGGAGCTCTGTGCGCCCTTCTCGATGCCTTCGACGATCCAGTCGTTCACCTTGCCCATCGTCTTGTCGAAATTCTCCTGCGCGGCAACGAGCCGCTGATACACCGGCTGTCCCTGCACCTTGCCGAGCAAGGTGTCCAGCTCCTTCTCCATCTCTTCGGTGGGGCGCTCGCCGCGCTGGATCATCTGCTGCGCGTTCATGCGGAGTTGCTCCATCTGCTTCAGCAGCTCGACGGCCGCCGTGTCCTCGCCGAGTGCATCGTTGGCGCGCTTGACGGCCTTGTACTCCGTGCTCTGGCCGATCAACCGCCCGAGCTCTCTCGCCTTGTCTTCGATCATTTCTCTTCTCCCCGTTTGCGGGCGACCACGAATCGATCGCGGCCAGTTAAGTCGGGCAAAACCTGCACATCGTCGTACGCGCCGAGCGTACGCATGAAATCGGCGACGGCATGTGCGCGTCGCATGTCCACTTCGAGCGCGAGCAGGCCCCGCGCTTCGAGCGCACCAGCGGCCTCGCGAATGAGCTGCTCCGTCGTCGCCAAGCCATCCGATGCAGAGAACAATGCTACAGAAGGCTCCCAATCGCGGACCGATGCGGGCAATGCGGCCGCTTCCTCGAACGAAATGTAGGGAGGGTTCGACACGATGGCGCGCAGCCCCCGCTCATGTACGGGACCGAGCAGTGAACCGTGGCGCAGCTCGAAGCGCGCGCACCTTCGGTCGGCGTAACGCTCGGCGTTCTTGCGCGCAACGGCCAGCGCGTCGAGCGAGACGTCGGTGGCAATGACGTGCTCGAAGCGGCCTTCGGTCGCGAGCGCGAGTGCGATGGCACCAGATCCAGTGCCGACGTCCACCGCGATGCCGCCGCGCTCTGTGTTCGTCCGTTCGAGTACGATCTCCACCAGCTGTTCAGTCTCGGGCCGAGGAATGAGCACGCGCTCGTCGACGTGCAGGGTCAGGTGGCGAAAGGCAGCTCGGCCAGCCGCGTACTGAATCGGTGCGCCTGAGGCGCGCCGCTGCGCGGCGAGCAGCGCGGCCGTGGAGTCGGCAGCGCTGATTGGTTGGCTGCCAGCGACGACTGGCCAATGGCGCGGCTGGTCGTGGATGAGCGCGAGAAGCTCTCGTGCTTCCGCGATGGCCTCGTCGCCCAGTGTGGCACGCAGCACGTCGGCCATTTCCTGGACGACCGCCACCACGCTACTCACCCAGTTGCTCCTCGACGTCCGCGAGCTTCAGCGCGTCGATGATCGGCTCGATGTGGCCGTCCATCACGCCCGAGAGGTCGTGCGTCGTAAAGCCGATCCGGTGGTCGGTGACGCGGCTTTGCGGATAGTTGTACGTGCGGATCTTGTCGGAGCGGTCGCCCGAACCCACCTGCGACTTGCGCATTTTTGCGCGCGCATCGTCGGCCTCCTGCATACGCAGCTTGAGCAGTCGGGCACGGAGGACTTCCATGCCTTTGAGCTTGTTCTGCAACTGCGACTTCTGGTCCTGCTGCGACACGACCAACCCGCTCGGGAGATGCGTGATTCGCACGGCGCTATCCGTGGTGTTCACGCTCTGTCCACCCGGCCCGCTCGAGCGGAAGACGTCGATGCGAAGATCCTTGTCTTCGATCTTCACGTCCACCTCTTCGGCTTCTGGTAGCACGGCGACGGTGGCGGCGGACGTGTGAATCCGGCCCTGCGCCTCGGTGGCGGGCACGCGCTGCACGCGATGAGTGCCGCTCTCGAGCCTCATGGCGCCAAATGCCCCATCGCCGGAGACCTTGAACACCGCCTCCTTCACGCCGCCGAGCGTGCCCTCGGAGTGCGAGATCGTCTCGCGACGCCAGCCGGAGTGGCGTTCGATGAAGCGGGTATACATGCGAAAGAGATCGGCCGCGAAAAGGGCCGCCTCGTCGCCACCGCTGCCAGGCCGGATCTCGATGATCGCATTGCGATCGTCCATCGGATCGTGCGGCAGCAGTGCAGGCCGGAGCTGCAGTTCGAGCTCCGCGATGCCCGCTTGGAGTCGCGCGACCTCCTGCGTCGCCTCCGCGGCCATTTCGGGGTCGTCCACAACAGAAACGAGCTCGCGGGCTTCAGCGAGCTCGTTCTCGGCCTTGTCGAGCTTGGCCGCCAGCTCTACAACGGGCTGGAGGCGGCGGTGCTCCCGGCCAAGTTCGGCGGCCTTTGGGGCGTCGCCGAACGTGTCCGGATTGGAAAGCAGCCGCTCGACCTCCGCCGCCCGGGCGAGTGCGTCGCCCAGCAGGTCGCGGAGGCTCAGAGGATCAGCTCTCCTTCGTCTC
>JAQBPV010000027.1 GCA_028287345.1 Gemmatimonadota bacterium | reverse complement strand
CATCGTGTGACCGCTGCGACGCGTCAGCACGCGCCCGCGGCGCTCGACCGTCTCGACGTGAGCGTCGCTCGGGGTGACGCCGATGTGCCCGGACAGCTCGACGCGTGGATCGAAGGCCACGATCTCGTCGTCGACGCCGCGGCGCCGAGTCCGTTGCATCTCTTCATCTCGGAGCGAGGAGCAAAGCGGGATTCGCTCGCGCACGCTCGCCGCCGCACACAGGCGCTGCTCGACGCGATCGCTCGGCACGGAGCGCAGCTGGCGTTCATCAGTTCCTTCACCACGCTCCCGCGCGACGACAATGCACTGGCGTCGTTCGAATCGGAGTGGCGGCGCCGAGTCTATCCGTATTTCCGCGTCAAGCAGCTCATGGAGGACATGGTCCTGCATGCGGCCCGAAACGGAGTGCCAGCTGTCGTCCTCAATCCGTCGGCGTTTCTGGGCCCATGGGAGCTCGGCGCGGGGCGATCGAGCTTCGTGCGCATGGTGATGGAGCAACGACTTCCCGCGACCATGCGTCATGTCATCAACGTCATCGATGTGCGTGACGTCGCCGCGCTCATTCACGCGGCAGTCGCGGCCCGCCGATACGGCGTGCCCATTCCACTCGCTGGACACAACATCGCGGTCGATGAGCTGGCCCGGCGCATTGCGGACATCGCGGGTGTGCAGGCTCCCCTGCTCTCGACCGATACGCGCGCCACGGTCGTCGCCGTGTTCTGGGTGGAGAACGCACTCGCCCTCGCCCGGCGCGACGCGCCCGACGCGTGGCGGGCGGCGCCACTGATCGCCGACGCGTGGCCGATGGAACGCGGCGCCGAGCAACGCGCGCTCGGGGTTCGCATCCGTCCGCTCGACGACACGCTGCGCGACGCAGTTCGATGGCAGCGCGAGCATCGCGACCGGTAGGATCATGCTATCTCGACTTCCGCGGTCGCTTGCCGCGAGTCGTCACTGACGTACTCGTCGTCGGGCTCTGGTGGACGTCCGGCCTCATCGCGCCGACGTACCACTCATCATCAACCGACTCACCGCGCGGGAAGAGTCGCTCCATGTCCGGGCCCGCCGAGTCACGTCGCACGCAGAAATCGGGTTTCTGCCACGCCTTCGACAGTTGGCTCATCAACGCATCGCGCTGCAGGTCGTAGCGCGCGCGTCCAAGCGCCACCGCATCGCGTAGCATCGCCCAGACATTCCATGCGTCGTCCACCACGACCTGGAATGGATCTCCCTTGGCGGATTTGTTGTCCGCCACGCTCGTGCTGTTCGCTGCGGCGCGAAGCGCGGGAGAGGCTGGCGTCGCCGCCAGCTTCTGAAATTGACGAAGAAGTTCCGCGAGTGCGCGCGCGACAATTTCGGACAGCCGCGTCGAGTTGTCGCGGACGGCGAAATCCTTTCGTCCCTCCAGCGACGACGGCTCGCCCATCACTTCGAGGCGGCTGATCTCGGCCACTGCCTCGAGAAAGCCTCTGATCTCGCCGACGATGTTCTCATTGGTGGGCGCAAGCCAACCACTGGGCTTCAGCTCGGGGTACAAGCGCATGACGCCCCAGTCCGCGAGCGTGCTCCAGCGCTCTTCCATCGGCGCGCGATGCTTCTGGAAGGCAGTGAAATTCTTCAGCATCTCCTCTGAGCGGTCGATGACGGTCTGCTCGAGGCCGCGGCCCTGGATCGCCCCCACGATCGCATCGAAGAACTTCAACTCCGCGAACGCCATCGCATCGGCGGGAACGCCGCTCACCTGCGCCGTGTAGCGCTTCTCGAGATCGCGACGCCCCTTCCTCCAGCGCGTGTTGTCGTCCCAGTTGCCCCACTCGCGCGAGAGGATCGACTCGATGACCATCTGCGGATCGATCTGCTCGACCGCGGCGCGTCCTTCTTCGAGGGTGATCGTCCCGGCAGACACGCGCTCGCCGTTCGCCATTTGTTGGACATCGAACGTCGTCTCCAGGCGGCGGGGATCGCCCTTGTCCTGAATGGTGCCGGCTCCGCGCGGTGTGCTCATGACCGCCGAATCATCGAAGAACGACACTGGCATCTTCAGTCGTTCCGGATGCTCATCCTCCGGGTCACTCTCAGGCGGCTCGGCTTTTGTCCAGGTCGCGGTGGCCGCGCGATAGAACAGCGGCTTGCCAAGCTCCTCCTCCTTGGCGACGCGAAGCCAGAATGGACGAATCGGCTGAAGCGCATACGCGATGCCCACCCCGTCATCCCTGATCGGCTTTCCGATGAGCCCGAGCGTCTTGACGAGCGGCTGCGTCGGGAAGTCGTGCATCCGGATGACGAGCGGCTCCTCGATCTCGCGAAGGTCGAGCACCTCGACCAGCTTCCGCTGGATCTGCACGATGGACTGATAGCACGCGAAGTCGGGATCTTCGGCGTCGCGGAACTGCTTCATCGTGAACACCGAGAAGGGCACGCCGTTGCCCAGCAACTGCAGTCCCATCGCTCTGGCGTTGTCCATCGCGTCGCCGCTCTCCTTCTTCGTGGCGTACTTGCGATCCAACTCGTGGCGGAGGGCGGCGCTCCACCGGTCGCCGGTGATGCGCCAGGCGAGCGGATCCGCCGCTTCGATTGGCTTGCCCTGCATGATTTCCACGATGCGCCGCTTCTGCGTGCGCTCGCCTTCTCCCACCGCCGGAAGGATCTCCGCGTTGACGAGCAACAGCGTCTGCGCCGCGTCCTTCGCCGGCCCTTCTTCCGACATCCAGGAACTTTCGGCGTCGTCGAACGTGGCGCCAATGGTCGGGATGCCGAGCACCTCGGTGCCGGAGATCGCCGCCGCGACGTTGTCGACATAGGTGTACGCGGGTACCACACCGACGCCGATGACCTGCCATTTGCCGGGCGCGACTTCCCGCTCGCGTTTCACGGGAAGCAGAAACGCGAGCTCGCGATCCGCCCAGTTGCCGACGTTGTTCGTTTCCGAGGTCACATCGCCGAAGCTCGTGGCCGTCATGTAGACGTAGCCATGCTCCTCGCTATCCGTGCTCGACGCCCACAGCGTGAAACGCTCGTTCGTTTCCTCGAGCGCTGCGTTGAGGTAGTCGTGCAGATACGCTTCGAGATTCGCACGCTTCGCGAGCAGTGGCATCACGCGAATCGACGTCCCCGAAAAGCGGAATGGCCCCGCGATCGGCTTCGCGTTCGAACCGAGCGCGGAATTGTAGAGCAGCTCCTTCGGCGCGACCTTGGTGCCGATCGTCTGCGGCTGGTAGAGCCGTCCGCGCCGATCGTGCCAGATGCCATCGCGCGAACGCCAGCCGACGTTGTAGCCCGTATCGTAGTCCATGTTGCTGTCGTACCAGTACGGCATCACCGGCTTCAGCTCGGCGACGTTGACCCCATCGCCTCTCCACCGCTTCTCGACTTCGAGGCCGAGCAGCCGCGTAATGGGGATGGATGGCCATTCGTGAAGCTTGACCGTGTAGCCGCCCGACGCATCCCCGAGCATCACGGCCTGCTCGCCGAGCAGGCCGATGCCGTTGAACTTCGTGAACTTCATCGTGCCGAGCGTCACCGCCTGATAGCAATACCTGTTCGGATCCTCCGATGCACGGAACTGCTTCACGTTGAGGATGCTCGAGTTCATGTTCGGCCGAATCGGATTCATCGATGCCGCCATGTTCCGCATCATCGCCATGTAGTTCTCGGGCGTACTGCCATCGTGTGTCGGCAGAAGACCGAGTCCGCCCATCCATCCAAGTGCGTCGCGCTGGAGACCTGCCATCGACTTTGCCGCATTCGCCGCAATCGACCAGGGCGCAACGGGGCTGTTCGTGTTGAATGGCAGTCGCATGTTCGACATCGGCGCCGTACGCTCGATCTCGAGGAACACGCGCTGTTCCTGGCGCTTGCCGGCGTAGAGCTCGGGAAACACCATGGCGCTCGCCGTCGCTTCCGACACCGGCGCGAGGGGATCCTTCATCCACGCACTCAGCGTCGGCGTCATGCTGGCGTACGTCTTGGGCCACCCCGCCACGGTGCGCCCCATGTTCAACGAAAGATCGTCGTCGACGAAGATGAACGGGGTCAGCATCGCCCAGTCCTGAAACACCCACTTCCCCCGCTCGACGCGGTACCACTCGGTCGGGATGCAGAACATGATCTCGTGTTGCGAGAACCAGCCGAGGTTGGTCGCCTCGAGCGCGAGGCTCCCGTAGTCGAGCATCATGAGGAAGACGTGCGGTGCGCACGGACGGAAATGCCCGATCTCCGGCGGCAGGATATTGACGTAATTGTCGCAGAAGCTCTGCACCGTGTTGCGATTGGCGCGGAGGGGAAAGAGCCGGCACGAGAGATTGGTGATCGAGAACGGCGGCTTGAGGGGAAGCGAGTAGTAGCTCCCTTGCAGGTCGCGGAACTTCGGCTTCACCATGCTCCGTCTGTCCGTCGTGGTATCGCGTGGGGGCATGTCGGCAGGTTCTCAGTTCCGCTCGATCACCCACGACGGAAGCGCCCCGATGAAGCGCTTGTCGCGGGAGTCGGGCAGGTGTTGGTAGAGCAGCGTGAACTCGTGATGCGCAGCGCCGGCGAGTCCGTGGGCCACCTGTCGCGCGTAGTCGATGCAGCCGTAGGCGTCCATCCGTTCGCGCACCCAACCGACGTCTTCCGCCGAGCGTTCGGCGCGCGGCTGACCGAGCATCGCACTGAGTCGCGCGCGCTCGGCAGTAGTGGCCTGCTCGAACAGGCGGATGAGCATCAGCGTGCGCTTGCCCTCGAGGATGTCGCCGCCGAGCTCCTTGCCGTACGACTTTCCGTCGCCGACGAGGTTGAGCAGATCATCCTGGATCTGGAAGGCGGCGCCGAGGAAGAACCCGAAGCGGATGAAGCGGTCGACGTCGAGCATGCCGCCTGTTCCGATGAGCGCGCCCACTCGGCACGGATGGATCGTGGCGAGCCAGCACGTCTTCTTGAGCACCATCTCGAGATAGTCGGACTCCACGACGTCGTTGACGTTGTCGCGTCGCCATCCCAGCTCGAGCGCCTGCCCTTCTGCCGACTCGCGCGCCATTCGCTCCGTCTCCTCGAGGATGCGGAGCGAGAGGCTCGTGCCGAGTGTGCGACGGTTGTCGAGCAGCGGCTTCATCGAGAGCATCGAGAGCATGTCGCCGACGTTGATCGCGATGGGCACACCCTGCGACACGTGCATCGTGGGACTGCCGCGCCGCTCGTCGCTCTCGTCCTCGATATCGTCGTGGATGAGCATCGCGTTGTGCATCAACTCGATCGCTACGGCTGTCTGGATCGCCGCATCGAGCGGCGCACCGAACGCTCGCGCCGTGGCGATGCAGAGGCTCGGCCGAAATCCGCGACCGCCACGCCTGGGGTAATCGGCGACGAGATCATAGAGATACCGGCGTGGCTCCGCCGTCGGCAGGTAGTCGAAGAGCACGGCGCGCGTGGCGTCGCTGTACTCGCGCAACACCGAGGATACCAGCTTCTCCGGCGCAGGCGTCGACGCGATCACCGCGCGCGCCCTATCGCTTGGCCGAGCTGCGCTTGCCGGCTCGCTTCTTCGCCGCCGGGCGTGACCTGACGGCTGCGGACTCGATGTCCACCGTGATCTCACCGCGCTTCGCACCGCTGGCGTCGTTCATCGCGCCAGTGTACCGGCCTCCCGCCTGACCATCCGGCACCGTGACGGCGATGCGCACGAGGCCGGGCGTAGACCTCAGCGTCACCGCGAGCGTCGCGTCCTCATCACTCCGCATCCTCAGCGGTTCGGCGGTGAGCATCGAGTACTCGGCGCCGCCATCGAGATCTGCCTTCACCTCGACCGGATATGGCGACGACACGTGCACTGCGATCGATGCGCGAGCCGACGATCCGCCCCACATCGCGGCGCCGGGCATGAACTGCGTCATCCAGTCCGTCGCCAGGCCGTTGGCGCCGGGAATCAGCGATGACATGCTCTCCGTCCACATGCGCATCATCTGCATCCATGCCGCCATCGGATTCATTGCGCCCCACGGTCCAGCGCCGAATCCGCCATTGGAGGAGTTGCTGCCGCCATGCCGCTCGTCGTTCATCTCGTGTCTCCCATTGCGACGTTGGTGATTCCGGCCCGCGGCCTGACGTCCGCGCAGCATGTACTCCTCGATGACCATGTACGCTGTGTCGACGCCGCGCTCCACGGCGCCGCGCACCGTTGCGTCAGCGGATTCGACGGCGCGCAGGGCAGTCTTCACGCTCTCGTCGACGATCGCCCCGACCGTGAGACCAGACTCGTTCGCGCGCCCTGATCCAGCTGGCATGGGCACCGCCCTGTTTCGAATCGGGCCGCCGCGCGCTGGAGCGTCTCGCTTCAACCGGTTCCTACTCGCCACTGTCAGTTCCGCTCGGTGCGAAGGCAATGAGAGAGCGCTGCGCGATGAAGCGTCTCATGGATGGTCGTACCCGACGATGTCTTCGAGCGGGGGAAAGTGCGAGAGCGCGTGGGCAGCCAATCGTCCCGACATGACTGCCGATTCGATGCAGCCCGTATCCAGTCCGGTCGCCGTCCAATCGCCAGCGATCGTCAGGTTGTCGAAACAAACGTCCAGCGGGGACAAACGATACTCCAGACTCCCCGGGAGCGACAGTACGTAGCGGTCACTCGGATTGACGTTGGCGGACCAGTACTGTGTGTCGAACCGCCGCTGCTTTGCGCGCGGCGAACCACCCTTTAGCGAAACCAGCAGCTTCCAGCGAAAGCCGCTCTCCGTCGCTGCCTTTGGCCACAGCACGGCCACGTCCCGGTCGAGAAAACGCACCGCGTTCTCGCGCACCAGCTCTCGCTGGGCTCTGACGAAGCGCTCGGTGAGCTCGCCCTCAGGGCCCATGACGTCCGGCAACACGCTGCAGAAATACGCGATCGACTGCACTCGGCCGCCCCAACTCTCTTCGGAAATGAGATGTCCCATGTCGGCCCAGGTGTCGAAGGGCTCGACGAACCCCGACACGTTCGACGGCGGATGCGGCCATCCGAGGTCGGCCATGCTCTCGTTCAGCCACACCTGCATGGCCTGTGTGGGGACGGTCTTCACGTGGCGCACCATCGCCGCCCAACGCGAATCGCGCTCGACAAGCTCGCGAGCGACATACGGAATGGCGCCAACGCTCACGCCGAGTACGACGAAGTCGAAGTCAGTGGAAACCCTCAGGCTTCGGGTGCCGGCTCGGCGCGATTCGTGATGCGCCTCGAAGGCCCGCGCTTCGCGCGACAGCTTCGCGCCCTGCATCAGCTGTGAATAGTCGGGAGCAGACGGCCAGCAAGGCACGCCCCGTACGTCGACGAGCGGTTGGTATTCACCGCCGCCCTTCACCTTGGCCTGTACATCGAACTCGAGCGCCGCCACGTGCGGCGTCTCGCCCTTTCGAGCTGGTGCGAGCCTGACATCGCGCAGACGATGGAAAAACTCGAACTTCACGCCGCGCGCCTTCAACACTTCATAGAGTGGAGCGAACACGACGTCGCCCATGCCGGCGCTCATGCGCCAGAACAGGGAGCCGCGATAGGTGAAGAACATCCGCATCGCGCCGCGGAGCGCCACACCGGCGGCGAGGCGCGGCTTGTTCACGTCGCCATCCTCGAACGCGAACGCGAGATCGTAGATCCCACGCATGAAGCCCGAGTCGAGTGACTCCTCGGATGCGCCGTTGAGACGCAGCCACTCGCGCCAATCGTAGTTGTTGATCGCGTCGAAGCCGCGCGCGTCGAGCGCCATTCCGTTCAGCGCTGCGCCACGGAGAATGGCGAGAATCAGGTCGATGACGTGCCAGATGCGGCGCAACTCGCCGTCACCCGCGACGATCGTCTCCAACTGTCGCCGCGCTGCAGCAGCAAAGGACTCGATTGCTCGCAGGAGCATCGCAGACGGGCCCTGCATGATCTGCGGGAGCCACGTGTCGATCGCCTGGCGCAGCGTGTCGCTCGCCTCGAACAATGCCGCGGCGCCCGCGAGCTGCCCGTAACGCAGCAGCGTGTCCGCAGAAGGAACTCCGCGTGCGGTCTCGACGTCGCGCGCCGATCGCAGCAGCTCGCCGATCAGCAACGCCGACTGTCGGAGATAGCCACGGACAGTGAACGGGCTGCCCTCGTCGAGCGGATCGCCCGGCAAGCCGCGGCCGGCGGGAAAGTGAGCGCGCCAGAACTCCCAGTCGCCATTGGGTAGCCGATTCGCCACCGCGACATCAGGTGCCGGCTTGAATGCATCCTGCCACGTCGTGAAGCGTCGAGTTGGATCCGCCGGCAATTCGGCATAGCAGTCGCGCATCAGGCGAAAGGCGTTCTCGTAGAAGCCCATCCACAGATGCAGCCCGTGCTCTTCGATCCGATCGGCTACCCCTCGCCCCGACGCGCCCTTTCCGCCGAGCCGCCAGCCCATCTGGTAGACGGTGACGTCGTACTTCCCGGCGTGCTCCGGCCGCGTGAGCTCGAACGCCGTCGTCAGCGACGCGCAGCCACCACCGATCACCGCAACGCGGATCGGCCGTTTGACACCAGTCATTTGGAGAGGAAGCGGGGAGCGAAGGTGGGCAGAACGCGCGGTGAAGCTATCCGCGGCTCGCGATGCTGTCGATGGGCGCGGCCTCTGACGGCTCCTCGCGCAAGGCGATCCACGTCACCAATCCCGATCCGCCATCGATGAGTATGTGCAATGCCATCGCCGTCACGAGCGATTGCGTCGCCACGAGGACGAACGTCATCAGCGCTCCCACAAGTGCCGTTCGTACGATGCCCGCCCTTCCCTGATAGGCGTGCAGCGCGCCGAAGAGGACGATGCCAAGTGCTGCCGAAGGCCACCATCCGAGCTGGGGCGCGAGGGTGACGATGAAGAATCCGCGAAAGAGGAACTCCTCGCACACTCCCGCAGTGATCGACGCCGCGATGAACATGTTGAACTCGTGCTTCGTGTGCGGCAGCAGGTTGGCGAGATCGGACTTCGTCAGCATCTCGCGCAGGTGGGCCCGCAACTCCGGGTTGCGCCGGACCTTGAGCACCTGCATTCCCTGCAGCGCCGCGAGCAGCACGATCAGGAGAATGGCCAGCCACATCCGCCACCGGTCCGGCAGGCCGAGCCGCAACGGGTACCAATCCCGATCCTTGATCTCCCACAGCGCGATGCCAGCCGCCACCATGACCCACTGCGTGGTGATGCTTCGCCGGTACATGCGGGCGCGAGCACTGCTCCTCTGCTCGCCAAACAGACGCTGAATCTCGGGCCAATCCACGAAATGCTCGTAGAGCGGCCAGATGACCGCGATGGAGACGAGATAGAGGTAGTCGAGATTTGTCGGCATAGCGGCTCGGGCATCTTACCCCGTGTCCAAACCTGCGGCAACGAGGCAGCTTCGAAGGGGTCTGGAGGACCCAGCCCGCCGCGTCAACCGTTTTTCGACCGTCGTTGTCCCAGTGGCACGCATGGAAACGGAAAGCACCCTGTCCCCGGAGCGAGCCCACCAGCTCGCGGACCAGCGCGCGCTCATCGAGCGCGCGCGCCGGGGCGACGCATCCGCCCAGCGCGCGCTGTACGAAACGCACGTCGAACGCATCTATCGGTTGACGTTCCGACTTACGGGGATAGAACACCTGGCTCGCGAGTTGACGCAAGACACCTTCGTTCGCGCCTTCGCGTCGATCGACGGCTTTCGCGGTGAGTCGGCATTCGGAACCTGGCTGCACACGATCGCAGTGTCGGTGTCGCTGAACGAATTGAAACGCAGGAAGCGCAACAACGCACGGGAAGCTCCGCTGGAGGAGGCACTGACGATGAGTCGTTCGGCGCCGCTCTCCGATCCCATCATGCGAGAACGACTCATGGCCGCAGTGAACGCACTACCCGAAGGCTGCCGGACGGTGTTCATGATGCACGACGCCGAGGGCTACACGCACGAGGAGATCGCCGCCGCACTGGGAGTCACGCCAGGCACGTCCAAGGCGCAGCTCTCGCGGGGCCGAGCAAAGCTCCGCATCGCGCTG
Source organism: Gemmatimonadota bacterium (assembly GCA_028287345.1). Lineage (GTDB taxonomy): Bacteria > Gemmatimonadota > Gemmatimonadetes > Gemmatimonadales > Gemmatimonadaceae > AG11. Next base: position 7,723 of record JAQBPV010000027.1, on the reverse strand, counting down.
GCAGAATTTGCAGAGGAATGGAGACCATGACTGATCCAATCGACAACAAGCACAACCTGGACTTTGGCGAAGACGCCGACGTCATGCTTCCCGACGATCCCAACTTCGACGCGTGGATCGCGCAGGCTGCTCCGTCGCTGAACGCACCATCGTCAGCGCCGCGCCTCGAAATGTGGGATGCCATTCAGGCCGCGCAGAAGACCGCTGCCGCCGCTGCCGCCGGTGAAATTGCCGGCGTGCGGCCGCTCCGTCGCTCGCGCTTCCTGCTCCCGGTCGCGATCGCTGCCGCTCTGCTGCTCGGAATCGCCATCGATCGCATCTCGCTGCGCCAGGCGGGCGACGTCCAATCCCCGGCGCCAGTCGCACAGATCGCTCCTCAGCCCTCCACTCCCACCGTGGACCGGCGCGTGGGGTCCACCGACGCGCGCACGCTCAACGCAGCGCGCACCACGCCCAATACGCAGCGGGACGTCCGCACTCCCGACGCTCCTACGGCCGACCCATCGCGTCTCTATCGTCTCGCCGCCACCCAGACGCTCACACAGGCCGAAGCACTCCTCACCGCATATCGCTCGAGCGGCGTCGCCGAGCGCGATCCGGCAGCCGCCAAGCAACTCGGCGACTGGGGACGCCAGGTCCTCAGCAGCACACGTCTTCTTCTCGATTCCCCCGCAGGTGACGATGCCGTACTCCGTCCCCTGTTGAACGATCTCGAGCTCGTGCTCGTGCAGATCATCCGACTTTCCGGCGCGCCGCTCGACGCGAACGACCGCGCCTTGATCGACGACGTCCTGCGCTCCCGCGATCTCCTTCCACGTATCCGCACCGCGGTTCCCGCCGGCTCCGTCGGCACCGCGTCAGACGACTGAGGATTTGCCAATCATGAACTTCCGACACTTGATCCTGACGGGCGCCATTGCCCTCCCCACCGCGCTGGTGATGCCCGCGTCACAACCGGGCGCTCGGCTCGCGTCTGCAGAGATGCAGGGCATCGTACAGCAGGCCCAAGCCACAGGCATCGCCGAGGTGCCAGCGGCGCCTTGGGCCGACCTCGATCCCGCCGACTCGCTCTATCGCGCTGCTCGCGAAGCGCTCAACCGCGAAGACTATCGTCGCGCGGCGACGCTCTTCGCCGACATCAGTCGTCGCTTTCCAAAGTCCGAGTACGCGGTAGACGCCGGCTACTGGCGCGCCTATGCGCTTTACAGATCAGGACGCGACAGTGATCTGCGCGAAGCGCTGCGGGCGATCGAAACTCAGCAGAAGAGTTTCCCGAAGGCGAAGACCGCCGGAGACGCGAGTACGCTCGCAGTGCGCATCAATGGCGAGCTCGGGAAGCGCGGCGATGTCGGTTCCGCCCAGAAGGTCGCTGAGGCAGCGACGGGTGATGACGCACCCTGCACGCGCGGTTCTCGCAACGACGAAGACCTCGAGATGCGCATCGCCGCGCTGAACGCGTTGCTCCAGATGGACGCGCAGAGCGTGGTGCCGATCATCAAGGGCGTGTTCGCGAAGCGCGATGCATGCTCTGCCCAACTGCGCGAAAAGGCGGTGTTCATCCTCTCGCAGAAGCAGACGCCCGAGACGGAAGCCATGCTCATCGATCTCACGCGCAGCGACCCGAACCAGTCGGTGAGAGAGCAGGCGGTGTTCTGGCTGGGCCAGGTACACACCGACAGGGCGGCCGCAGCGCTCGAAGAGATCGCCACGTCGTCACGCGACATGGCATTGCGCGAAAAGGCCATCTTCGCGCTCAACGAGCAGGGCTCACCGCGCGCTGCTGCACTGCTGCGCCGGTTCGCCGAGAGCGCCGACACGCCGGAGTCCGTCCGTGAACAGGCGATTTTCTGGCTCGGGCAGAAGCGCTCTTCGGAGAACGCGGAGTTCCTGCGCTCGCTGTTCGGCAAGCTGGGCAAGGCCGAGCGGAACGACGAGCTGCGCAAGAAGATCATGTTCTCGCTCTCGCAGATGCACGGCGTCGGCAACGACAGGTGGCTGCTCGCCCTCGCGCTCGACAACTCGAATAGCGAAGACGTCCGCGGGCACGCGCTCTTTACGGCCGGACAGGCCGGCATTCCCGGCAGCGATCTGGTATCGCTTTACGACAGGCTCTCGGACGCAGACGTGAAGGAGAAGCTGATCTGGGTGCTCTCCGAATCGCGCGACCGTGCGTCGTCGGACAAGCTCGTGGAAATCGCGCAGAAGGATCCAGATCGCGAGATGCGCAAGAAGGCCATCTTCTGGCTCGGCCAGAAAAATGATCCGCGCATCCGTCAGATCCTGATCGACATCCTCAACAAGCCGTGATCGCGATGCGCAGCACATTCTACGTCCTGCTGGCGATTGCGTCAGCGACGCCAGCGGCCGCACAGTCGATCGCGTCGCGCGTCGCGCAGGCTCCCTCGGGAGTCGTGCACCTGCAGTTCGACGGACGCCCCGGTGTCTGTGGCGACGGACGCGAGACGGTCGGATTTCGAAAGGCACTCTTCGCGCGAAACTTCCAATCGTTCGGACGGTGGAATGGTGTGCGGTGCGTACCCGGTCCGCTGCGCGTCGCACTCACGGTGTCGAACGGCCAGGTGACGCAACTGGAGACACAGGTTGGCGGTACGTGGCGGTCGACCGACGGGCGTGTCACAGATCTCGGCATCGTGCCGTCGCGCGAAGCGTCCGACTACTTCTTCAGCCTCGTGCCTCGGCTCGAGAGCGGCTACGGCAAGGATCGCTTGATCCTTCCAGCCGTCCTCGCCGAGGATGGCGACGTGATGCCGCCGCTGCTGGCCCTGGCGCGCGATGCATCGCGTCTCGACCAGACGCGCCGCATGGCCGTGCAGTGGCTCGGCATCCTTGGTGACGCCACCATCGTTCCTGCGCTCGTCACGTTCGCGAAGCAGGACGTCAACGACGACGGTGAGGACAAGGCGGGCAAGAAGGGTGTCGCGAGCACGGCGGTGATGGCGTTGAGTCAGCTCGAAGGCGACGTCGGAGTCCCGGCGCTCATCGATCTCGCGCGCGGCGGCAGCGTCGGCACGCGACGCAACGCGGCATTCTGGCTCGGCCAGAACGGCGATCCTCGTGCGCGGAAGATGCTGCACGAGATAATCGAGAACTCGAGAGAGGAGACCCGCGTTCGGACGCACGCCATCTTCTCGCTCGCCAACGGTGGCGACACGCCACAGTCGGAGTTCGCGTACCTGCGCTCGGTCTATTCGCGGTTGGACAGCGACCAGTTGAAGGAATCCGTCTTTCAGGGAATGGGGCAGGACGAAGCCGCGGGCGGACGATGGTTGCTCGAGCGCGCGCGCGACTCGAACGAGTCCACGAAGCTGCGGAAGAGCGCGTTGTTCTGGGCTGGTCAACGTCAGGAGACGCCGACCGCGGACATCGTGAGCGTGTATCGCGATGCCAGCGACGAGAGCCTGCGCGAGCACACCATCTTCGTGCTCTCGCAGCGGCAGGACCAGGCATCGACGGATGCACTCGTGCACATCGCGCGCGACGACAAGGACAATCGCATGCGCGGCAAGGCGCTCTTCTGGCTCGCGCAGAAGAAGGACCCGCGCATCACGAAGCTCATCTCCGACATGGTGTTGAAATGAGCCTGCGCACACTCGTGCGCTGGAGCGCGCTGGCCGCGATCGGCTCTGCCTCGCCGCTCCACGCACAGCAGCTGGCAGACCGAGTGGCCGCCATCCGCGACGGCATGGCCAACTTTCACTTCACGGGACGACCCGGCGTCTGCGGCGACGGCCAGCGCTTCATTCGCACCGGCCGGCATTCGTACATGGGCTCGTACTCCAGGGAATCGCGCTACGAGCAGTGCGTGCTCGGCCCTGTGCAGGTTCGCGTGACCGTCCGCAACGGTGACGTTGAGCGCGTGGAGACGTGGGCCGGAGCTCTTCGGCGACACGATGGACAGGACCTCGGCGCCGTGTCGGCACCAGAGGCGGCGCGGTATCTCATGACCATCGCGCAACGCGGGAGCTCGTACGCGAGCTCGAAGGCCATTCTTCCCGCGGTGCTTGCCGACAGCGCGACGGTGTGGCCAACGCTGCTCACCATCGCCTCGGACACGGATGGCCGCTCCTCGGCAACGCGAAATGATGCGATGTTCTGGCTGTCGCGCTATGCGGCCGGCGCCACCGCGGGCCGGGCGAACAGCCCAATCGATGACGATGAGGACGACGACGGTGAGGAAGACCTCAAGTCGCACGCGGTGTTCGTGATGTCGCAGCTCCCGCGCGGCGAAGGATTGCCTGGGCTGCTCGACATCGCGCGCACGAACAAGGACGCGCACGTGCGGGGGAAAGCGCTGTTCTGGTTGGGGCAGACGGGCGATCCGCGGGCACTGAAGTTGTTCGAATCGATTTTGCGACGGTAGCTGGGCGCCACGCCTTCGGCGTGGGCTTATAGGGCGCTCGCGCTTCGCGCGGCTTATGGGGCGCGTCGCTTCGCTCGCTTATGGCAACTGCAACTGCAACTACGTGCGCCCATAAGGGCGCGCAGCGCCGCCCCGTAAGCAAGGCGCGTCGCGCTGAGCGCCCCGTAAGCCCCGCGAAGCGGAGCGCCCCAGAGAAACTACGGTACCCTAGTAATACCTGTAGTCGTATACGCCGCCGCCACTCGACGACACGATCCTGAATCGCGAGCCCGTGCTCGGCGTCTTCAGCTGGTGACTATACTGGTCGTAGTTGCTCGTCATGGTGCGATTCGCATTGACCGACCGGTTCGGAACGAACTGGCCCGTCGTGACGGAGGCGCAGGCCTGAAGAAGCACCGAGCCTGCCACCGCCAATGCCAGAGCCATCAGACGATGATTGAACTTCGACTTCATGGTGCTCTCCCCGTGAAGGTGAATGCAACGACGTCCTGCACGACACGAAGTATGCCGAGAGGGCGCCGTTTCGATAGACACCCGAGGCAAGAGTGACCCTATGTCGTCACGGCTGCTGCCTGTTCAGCGACGCCGGTGCCGCCGGTGCCGGTTTCGGCTTGTCCGAGAAGGTCACCGGATTGCCGAACTGCCACTGGCTGTGCTCGCGATCTCTCTGTGGCGTCGCGGCCATGTCCCTCAGCATCGGGAACAGAGCCTTCTGCGCCGACGTGACGATCGAATCCGCGATCTCCGGCTGCTCCCAGAAGATCGTCCAGTACTGCTTCTGAATCGTCTGCACGCTGTCGAGCTCGGCCTTCCCCGCACCGCCCTGACCCTTCGCGATGAATTCGCCCAGCGCCGTGTAGATAGTGCGCACCCGCGCGGAGAACACCGAATCGGCACGACGCAACGCCGTAACCTGCGACGCGCTGAGGAACAGCGAATCGCTCTCCAGGAGCAGCGCCTTGTGGACGCTCGAGGTGTTCTTGAGGTAGAACGCCGCGAGTGAATCAGCCGATCGGCGCTGCCACCCCGTGTTGCCCCGCACGGGCTCGACCGCTCGGCGCAGCTGCTGGAGGTCGTAGTCGATGGCGAAGTTGATCGAGAAGTCGATCACGATCCGGAACGGATTCAGCACGAGTGTACGGCCGGGCCGGGTGTCGGCGAAGCGCGGATTGACGTCGTACTTGAACCGCTGGTTTGCCACATCGAAGCCGCGTGGAACGAGCAACACGGGATCGGGCGTCGCAGGCGAGCCCCAACCGCGCAGGTTCTCGCTGCCATGGAACGCCTGGTCGACGCCAGCCAGCACATTCTGGAAGTACACGTTGGGTGAGACGCGCCCGCCCCACTGCGAGGGAGTGGGCGGATGCCATTGCACGTTCACCGAATTGGTCCACGGTCCGCGACAGCTGTTGCGGCCAGCGGCGATGCCGAGGTTCGACAACACGCACTGCTTCGCCGTCGATGAACCCGTCGCGAGCAGTGCCTGGAGCTGTGCCGCGAGTACGGGGTCCTGCACCTTCGCCGGATTGGGCACAAAGGCGCGATCGCCTCCTCGGCCGTCGCCGTTCACGTCCCCCTGCACCACCGGCGTGAACGGCAGGCCGGACTGCGAGCGCGAGAAGAGTGTCCACGTGCCGAGCAATCCCTTGGAGAACCCCGCCGTAACGACGACCGCGTGTCGCGCATCGTTTGGACCAGGCGCCCATTCGACCTCACGCGGATCACCGAAGCCCGCACCGTCGAATCCACGGAACTGACGGCGCGTCGACTGCAGCGTGTAGTTCACCGACGTGTAGAACGAAGCGCGGCCGCGGAACTTGAACACATCGGGAGAGAGGCCGAACGTGAGCTGGCTTCCGTAGCCGCGCAGGTCGCTCACACGTCGCGCCACGCGACCGTACTGGTCGGAGATGCGGGCTTCCGTCGCCGATACCGATCCACTCGCAGGGTCGATACCGCCCGTGGAGACGAAGACCGGCCGATTTCCTTCGCCGCCGAGCGTGAACTTCGACGCGCCCTTGAAGTTCGCATCGACGACGCCGGGCTGTGAGAGATCATACGACGTCAGCCCCGCGACGCGAATCAACAACGTCTTCCACGACGTGTTCCAGTCGAGCGACGCGCGCCAGCTGCGCGGTACATCGTACCCCGGATCGATCAACGTCACCGACGACGCACGCTCGGCGAGAATACCTCCGCCATTCGCGCACTGCGACGGAATGCTGTTCGGGTCGGAGATGAAGTGCGTCCAGTCGACGACGGGCACCGCAGCGCCGACGCACGAGAGATAGGTAGTTCCTCCCGGCAGTCCGGTGGACGCAGATGCGTCGGCGAGAATGCCCGGGCGTAGCAGGTCGCGAAACTCACCGATACCTCCTCGAACGACGCCGGCAGTCGTGCGATAGAAACGGCCCGTCTGGTTCTGCATCGTGCCAGAGCCGTTCTCCTTGTCGCGATTGTAGGTGTACGAGAAACCGAAGCGCGGACTTACGTGAATACGTGACGGAGCCACACCTGTCGTGACGCCGAGTGCCTGCTCGAGCGCCGTGTTGCGGGCCGGCGCGTCGAAGAATCCGTCGGCCTCGAGGCGAGCGCCGTACAGCATGCTGAAGAATTTCGTCGGCGCCCATTGGTGCGCGACGGCTGCAGCGGTGTTCCACACGCTGCCCGAACGTTCGGGCTGCGACAGCGTGCGCGTGAAGCTCGCCGGATTTCCTGCGGCAAAATCGGCGATGGAGTTGAACGAGAATGTGCCGAGCTGGTTCGGGATGCCCTCCTGTCGGAGACCGTCACCGCGTGCCCAGAGGAGTGCCTTGAAGCGATGTCTGCGTCCGCCGGCATTCCAGACCGTCTCGTTCGCACCTTCCGCTGTCCAGCGCGAATCGTCGGTGGCGAGATAAGATCCGCCGCCGAGCGTGAGGCCGGTGACGTCGGTGTTCGCGTCGAACGTCGACGACCGTACGACGACGTTCGCACCTGGCAGGGAGCGATATGGCGTGACCTTGGTGTTCACCGCGCTCGCGGCAAGGCGCGTCTCCGTCAGGATGCGACGTCCTTCGCCGACGTAGGTGCCGAGCGTGAGCTGTCCGCCGAGCGTCTGTTCGCGGCGCTGACCTGAGGCCGACGGTGCCGACGTGGGACCGAAGCCGAGTGCGCCGTCGCGCGTGAGGCCCGCATACGTCGTCAGCGCGCGAGTGCTCAGGGTGTCGCGCGTATCGTCGAAGCGCGCGAGCCAGCTCACCGCGTCGTTCTGACGGTTGGTCGGCACGCCAGCGCTGGTGAGCGAGAGTCCGAGCGGACTCGCGACAGCGACGAGCCGCGCCACGGAGTCGGGTGCGACTC
>JAQBPV010000203.1 GCA_028287345.1 Gemmatimonadota bacterium | reverse complement strand
CTGCCAAGGCACGCTCAACAGCCGCGCGCAGTATCTGGTCGATATCGGGCAGTACGGTTATGCGGATGCGCGTCTGACGCCGCGTGGCAACATGTCAGCGGAAGACGCGATCTTCTGGACCTGGGCCCTAGATCACGTGAAGTGACGCTGGTGGCGTCAGGGGCGGCGGCGCTGCGCGCGCCTTATGGGGCGGCCGCTGCGCGGCCTTATGGCAACAGCAGCTACAACCACAACTACACCTGCTGGCTGTTGCCATAAGCGAGCGGAGCGAGCGCCCCGTAAGCCCAAAGAGCCGACGCGCAGCGCCGGCTCATGCGCCCCGTAAGGCGAGCGCGCAGCGCCCGCCGCCCCTTCAAGTCGTTTCAAACCCCTGGCCTGCCTCCGCTGTCGCAACATGGACGCGCCCACCCGCGCTCGCACGCACAGCTCACCGAGGCTCACCATGCGTTTCACTCGCGCCGCGCTCTTGCTCGCCGTTCCGTTCTCGCTCGCTGCACAACAGCCCGAGCGCATCACACTCGATGGCCGCGAGGTCGCGATCTACAACCTCGTCGGCAAGCTTCGCGTCGAAGGAGGAAGTGGTGACCGGGTGATCGTCGAGGTCACTCGCGCTGGACGCGACGCGGGCCAGCTCAAGCTCCTGACGGGCGACGTCCGCGGACGCATGGCGCTTCGCGTCCAATACCCCGACGATCGCATCTACTACTCGGAGATGGGATGGATGGGTCGCTCGACGTTCACCATCTCCGACGACGGCACCTTCGGCGACAGCGGCTACGACCGCGACCGTCGGCACATCGAGGTGAGCAGCCGCGGCGGCGGACTGGATGCGCACGCTGACCTCAAGGTCACCGTGCCCAAGGGCAAGCGGCTATACCTGCGCCAGGGCATCGGCGAGACGACCATCGACAACGTGGACGGCATACTCGACGTGGACGTCGCGGCGTCTCACACGCGCGTGACGCGCATGCGCGGGTCGCTCTCACTCGACGTGGGTTCAGGTGGTGTCGACATCACCGACATGACCGGCGACTTGAAGATCGACAATGGTTCCGGAGGTACGACGCTCGATGGCGTGCGCGGCGGGCGTCTCAACATGGATGTCGGCTCGGGCTCATTGCGCGGCCGCTCCATCGAGGTGACCGAGCTGGTTGCCGACGTGGGGTCGGGCGGCGTGCGTCTCTCCGGTGTGAAGACGCCGAAGCTTCACCTCGAGACGGGCAGTGGCGGCAGCGAAATCGAGTTGCTGGCGGAGCCCGACGACGTGTCCATCGAAGCGGGATCGGGTGGCGTGACGCTGCGCATGCCGGCCAGCACCAATGCCATGGTAGACATCGAGACGGGCAGCGGCGGCATCGATACGGACTTCGAGGTGAAGCTGTCGCGCATCGAACGCCGCGCGCTGCGCGGCACGATTGGATCTGGCAAGGGGCGGATCAAGATCGAGTCCGGCTCGGGTACCGTGCGCTTGATGAAGAGCTAGACTCGATCCCTGTCCCGCTTGCCTGGCGGGCGCTCGTCAGCCGATGTAGACCTCGTCTTCCGTCTGCGTCCCTGGACCGCGGCGCCCGCCCTTCGTGTTCTCTTCATCCTGGCGGGAAACCTTCTTCGGCGGCAGGTCCTTGACCTCGTCGGCCTTGGGCTGAGCGGTCGGCTTGGTTGGCTTGTCGGTCATTGTCGTGGTCCTCGATGAAAGGGTGATACGATGACGAGACCTCGGTCTCGCTATGCGACGGTGTAGATCACCGCGCGGGTCCCCAGAACCATTCGATATTCGCTGCACGCCGCTGCGAAGCGAGCCACTCGTCGAAGACCGCATCACGCACTGCGTTGCGCGTCGCGACATCGGCGAGATCGGCGGTCTCGTGGCGAATGATCCGCACGAGATCGAACGCGCCGTCGGCGTCGAAGGGACCGACGACGTCGCCTGGCATTGCCGCGAAGATCGCATCCGCCTGCGCCGACGACAGCTGGGAGCGGCGTACCGCCTCGAGCGGACCACGCGGGAGTGCCACCAGCCGGTGCGCGGCGAACTCCCGCTCGGTGATCGCATGGAAGTCCGCTCTGCCGCGTACTTCAACAGCGAGTGCAGTTGCACGCTCTCGCTCGCGCACGCGGAGGCGCACGACATACGCGATGTCGAACGCACCAGGATGCGACGCCCAGTACGCCTCTACGCCGTCCTCCCCTGCCACGCGATCCCGCAGCGCAAAGCCATCTGCCTGACCTCGCACCATCCGCTCGAGCCGCTCCTGCGTGAGGTCGTTCGCCTCCATCCACGCCAGTGTCTCACGCGCCGAGAGCAATCCGCGCGACGTACGGAACGCGTCGAGCGCACGCTGTGTATGCTCGGCCGCCGGCTCCACGGACCATCGCTTCACCGCTTCGGAAATGAGGCACAGATCGATGAGCGGCCTGATGACGCGTGCTTCATTCCAGAGGAAGTCGATGCAGTCCATCGCGTCGCGGACCTTGAGCGTCTCACCGTTCACGCGCACGAGATCCTGGTCGCTCGCGAGACGAACGCCACGCAGCGGCCACGGAACATCCGTCGCCGGACAGACGCTCAGCGATACCGTCTTCGCAGTGCCATCACGGAGCAGCGCATCGTAGTGGACGGTCGACGGGTAGGGATGCTCCTCCCATACGAGATCGACCGCGACGCCAGGATGTCGTTGCCGCAGTGATGCCAGCCGACCCTGCGCCTCACGCGGGCGGACTCCGTCGCGCGCGAGGCCGTCGAGAAACATGAGCGTGTCGTCGAGCGCGCGACGCGCGAAATCCTCAGTCACTGGGCATTCCTCCCACGCCTGCCTCCGCTGCCTCGAGCAGGTCGCAGATCGCCTCGCTGATCGGCATGCCGGTGATCTTCTCGATCCAGAGGAACTGGCCCATCGGATTTACCTCGAGAAAGACGTAGCGGCCGTCCGGCGTGAGCACGAGATCCAATGCGCCGTAACAGAGACCCAGTTCGCGCACGATGCGAATGCATCGCGCCGCAATGTCGGGCGGCAATGCGTGTTCATGATGCGGCGTGTGCTCCAGGTCGTAGCGGCGCCAGTCGTACCGCGTGCGCTCACGCTCCTGCGAATGGATCTCGCACGGGAACACGCGGTCGCCCACGACGGTGATTCGCAATTCGAGCTGCTTTGGCACGTACGCCTGGAAGATGGCCGGACAGTAGCGAACCGATTCCGCGTAGCCGACGTCGCGTGGGCTGACGAGCTGCGTGGTGAACAGCCAGTTGTCCGAGCCGTCGGCCGACGACGGGAAGTGCGGAAAGTTCAATGCCTTGCACACGAGCTTCCCGTTGTGCTCTCGATGGAACTCGAGCAGCTCGGCGGGATCGTTGGTGATGAGCGTGTGCGGGATCGAGAATCCAAGTCGAGCCGCAAGGCGAAGCTGCCATGCCTTGTCGCCGGCCCAGTGCAGCGCGCGCACCGGTCCCGGAACCCAGCGGCAATCGCTCAATTGGGCCGCCGCGTTGAGGAGCGAGCGCGCCTCGGTCTCGATGTAGGCGCGCGCCCGCGGATCATTCACCGGACGACGAATATTCGGGTGTGGATGACGACGAACGTAGGTCGTGGAAACCTGCGAGAGATCGAACGCGTCGCTGCCCTTGACGAGCGACTTGGACCTCAGACCATTGGCGTCATAGCGGAGCGACACGGTGTCACGCTCGGGAAAGCCCGCCTGGTTCCAGTGCAGGAAGGGAATGCCACGCCGTGCGAGGATCTGCTCGACTGCCTCGGAATGTGTGTCGTCTGGCGCGGAGAGGATCAGGAGCATCGCGACCGGTTGGATGAGCCCCTGCCTAGCACGAGAGCGCCGGGCGACTCTCGCCCGACGCCATCGCGCTGACGTGCAATCAGCCGGTATCGCCGCCGTTCGGGCCAGGTGTGACGTCGCCGGTCTCGGTCGCGCGGAGATTGCGCTGGCCGCCCTTCACCTGCTCTGCTTCGCGGTCCGCATTCGAGGGCTCGGGGAGATCGTTGATCTTGGCCTTCGCGGTCTTGTCCTGTTCGGTGCTCATTTGCTTACCTGCGCTGTTGGGGGGGGCCGTACCACACCGCGTGGTCTGCGCGTTGTGTCGTACGCTTTGCTGTCACTACCTCGCCTTGATTCGCACGCCGCCGCCCTTGACCTGGTCGTCCTTGCCGCTTGCGTCCTTGGTCGGCAGATCCGTCACCTTCTCCGTCTTGTCATCGAGGGGGGCCTGGGTCGGTGTCTTCTTGTCGTCCGCCATTTGTTGCCTCTTCGTTGGGGGCTATTGCTCGCTCGTGGTGCCCGCTCGACTGCTGCTGATCTCTCCCGGAGTTCCACCTTTCACTCCCTGCGCTTCCTTCTCGTCCACCGGCTGCGCCGGAAGGTCTTGGATCGACGCGCTCTTACGTGCTGGAGGGGGCGACTTCGGCTTTTCTGTCGACATGTGTGTACCTGCCACGGTGCGGTCAGATCAGCAGCAGCGGATTCCCGACCGGGTTGCGGTGAGAATCCGCGTCCACAAAAAGCAAGTCGCGAACCCTGTCGCGACGACGGATGTCAACGGGCGTCAACACGTTTTGCTGCAGTGCGTTACGGACTTCCTGGTGTCCCCGCTCCCCACCACTTGCCGAGTATCGATCTACTACCGATGGTTGCTGATCGATACCATTGTCGCGTTCTACGACTCAGGGCGGATGAGCGGACTGCTCACCGGAGTGAGCATCTCACCCAGCAAGATCTTGCGCCCGCCGGTCACGTCGGTGCGCGGCGCGAGATCCTCGATGCGGATCACATCGTCCTCGCGCGGCGCGTCTGCACCGCCAGTGTCGCTCCTGGGAGCCGCTGGGACTTCGCGCTTTTCTTTCATGGCACCAGCAACATTGTCGCACCGTGAGCGATGGTGAGCATCAAAACGGGCTTTGATGTCGAAGGCAAGTCGCACACCATCGGCTGAGCCGACTCCAATCGCTTGTCGTTGCGTTACTTAGACGGTTTTTCACCCATCGGAGGCCGTCGCCCTGGTAGCGTTTCGGCACCAGCCGATGGTCGCCATTCGAAGCACCGGTCACGATCCGGGGCTGTACGCTCGGCGCTCCGCCGTCGACTGCGTTGGCGACGGAAGCGCGCCCTTTGGCGCACGAACTCCGGCGTTGAACGACACCAGCTTCCGGTCGAGCGTCGAACGCGATACGCCAAGGGCGCGCGCCGTCCGCCGCTTGCAACCGTCCATCTGCGAGAGAACGTCGAGGATGTGCCGCTCCTCGACCCTGCGCAGCGACAGGTCGGCCTTCGAGTCGCGCGGCAGGGCATTGGGCTTTCGGTCTGCCGGTGCTTGAGCAACGCCCCGCGTTGCCGAATCGCGCTCCACTTCCGTATCGGCCCGTGGCTGACCTTCGACTTCCAGCAGTAAAGCCTCTGGATAGATGACATCGCCCGTCGTCATCGCGACCGCGGTGTGCACCACACGCTGCAGCTCGCGCAGGTTGCCAGGCCACCGGTGCTCGAACAACATCGCAGCAGCTTGCCGGCTCAATCCAACGATCGGCTTGTGCTGCGACTTTGCCGCCTTGGCGATCTCGGCGCCCACCAGCGCGCGCAGGTCGGTTGGACGCTCGCGCAGTGGCGGAACGGTGATCGACAGCCCGCTGATGCGGTAGAAGAGGTCGCGACGAAACTGATCGCTCTCCATGAACCGGCGAATCGGCAGATGCGTCGCCGAGATGAGCCGCACGTCGGCAACCTGCAGTGCCTCCGAACCGAGCCGCTCGAATTCGCCATACTCCACGGCGCGGAGGATCTTCGCCTGCGCCGCGGACGTCATGTCGGCGATCTCGTCGATGAACAACGTACCGCCATGCGCCTGCTCGAACTTGCCGAGCACACGCTTCGTCGCGCCGGTGAATGCGCCCTTCTCGTGGCCGAACAGTTGGCTGTCGAGCAAGGTCTCGCTCAACGCGGCTGCATTGAACGACGCGAAGTTGCCGCTCGCGCGCGCGGACGACATGTGGATTGCGCGTGCGAGCATCGTCTTGCCGGTGCCCGATTCGCCAAGGATGAGCACGGGGATGTCCGTGCGCGCCGCGACGCGCGCGAGCTCGAGGCAGCGGCGCATCGAGTCGTCCTCGGTGGTGAATTGGTCCAGCGTATAGGACTGCATCATGAGGTCGGCCGCGTCACAGGTGACGGTGCACTTCCCGACGCCTTCGGCACCACAGGCGGCGTGGGCGGCGCACTCGGCGCACCCGAGAAGTTTTCACGCAGCGCTCGAATGGGCTCGAACGCGTAGCTGATCAATGAGCGTCGTCCCGTGACGACGCGTGCTTCGCCGCGCATGCCGACGAGCAGTGGCCGTAGCTCGCCGCGCACGGCGATGCTCGTGTCGGCGGCGTCGATGAGGGCGCGAAAGATTCCTTCCGCGCCGGATGTCGGAGTGGTGGGGACGGCTGCCCGCACCGCCGACGCGGGCCCCACCCAGCGCACACGGCCCGTTCGCGCACCGAACCGCTGATACGGAAACGCGTCGTACAACAATTTCGCGCCCTGCCCCACGCGCACGCGCGACACGTCCTGCTGTCCGAGTGCCATCTCCACCTGCAGCCGCTCGCCCGCGCACGCGATCTCGCCGAGCGCGTCTCCCGCCTGGACGACCGCACCTGCGGTGCTGACCATCATGCGCAGCAGCGAGCCAGTGCACGGCGCCGTGACCACGAGATCACCCTGCGCGCCAGCGGGCAGACGCTTCATGGCGTCCACGCGAACGCGCGCGATCTCACCCTCCTGCTGCAATGACCGCAGCAGCTCGCGATGCTGCACCTCTCGCGTCGCTGCGTCCTGACGCAACTTCGCCAGCGCGGCGCGCGCTTCATCGCGGTCGGCACTCACGGTCTCGACGTCGGCAGCGAGTTGATCGGCCTCGAGGCTGAGACGATCGACCTCCCAACCGCCCACCGCACCAGACTGCTGCCCACGCTTCGACCGATCCGCCATGTCGCGCGTGACGACCAGCTGCTTCTTCTTCAATGTTGCAATGCGATCGAGCGACGCCGCGCGCGTCGTGAGCCGCGTGCTCTCGAGTGCATCCGCTCGGCGCTGACTCTCGTATTCGGCGTTGGCGTTGGCGAGGCGCGCCTGCAATCCGGTGCTCTGCATCTCGACGCCGCGCATGTCGGCCATGCGATCGCCGACCGCCTGCGAGCGAATCACGAACAGGACGGCATTCTTCGCCACCGTTTCTCCCTCACTCACGCGCACTTCAGCGACCGTGCCTTCGCGCGGCGTGCGCACGGGATCTGCGCCGCGCTCGGGCACGAGCACGAAAGCACCCGTCACCGTCTCGGGTATCGTGACGAGGATCGCGACGAGAACGAGCACCGCGAACAATGCGATCATCACCGTCGACAAACCGCGCGCGGCCCAGTGCGGCGGCGAGTTGTCGAGGAACGGTGGATCGACCTCGAGATCGGGGCGGAATGGCGTCGTCATGCGCTCACATCCCCAGCTGCTGGCTGACGAGGTAGTAGTACAGGCCCTGGTGCTTCATCAGCTCCTCGTGCGTGCCCTGTTCGGCGAGACGTCCTTTCTCGAGCACGACGATCATGTCGGCGTCGCGCACGGTGGTCAAACGATGCGCGATGACGAATGACGTCCGGCCGGCGAGCAGCTGCGCGAGGTTGTCCTTCACGGCGCGCTCGCTCTCGGTATCGAGGGCACTCGTCGCTTCGTCGAACACGAGGATGGGCGGGCGATGATAGACGGCCCGTGCGATGGCGACGCGCTGTCGCTGCCCGCCCGAGATCGCGAGACCGGACTCGCCCACTTTCGTCTCGTAGCCGAGTGGCAAGCGTTCGACGAACTCGTGTGCGTTCGCAATGCGTGACGCCCAGATCACGGCGTCCATATCCGGCTCGTTGTCGCCGAAGGCGATGTTGCGTGCGATGGTGTCGTTGAAGAGGTAGTTCTCCTGCAACACGAAGCCGACTTGCCGGCGGAGATCGCGATAGTTGAGCGTCTTCAAGTCGACGCCGTCGTAGCGGATCGTGCCCTCGGTGGGCTCGAGCAGACCGGCGAGACACTTGATGAGCGTCGTCTTCCCAGAGCCGCTGCGTCCGATGACCGCCACCATCTTTCCCGCCGGCACGTCGAGCGAGATGTTCTCGAGAATCGGCGCCGACTCGGGGCCGCCGTAGCGGAAGCTCATGTTCTGGAAGGAGACGCGACCTTCGAGCGACCGCACCGGGACGAGCTTCGAGCGGTCGTTGCCCTGCTCCGGATCGGGCTCGAAGACGTCATTCAGCCGGTTGAGCAGCAGCTGCGCTATCTGAAGACCATCCCACGTCGACAGCAGGTTGACGATCGGCCCATTCGCCAGCGCGACGAGCGAGTTGAACGCCACGAGTCCGCCGATGGTGAGCTCGCCGTCCATCACCAGTCGCGCGCCGACGAAAAGGAACAGCGCGACCGAGAGGAACGTCACCATCTGCACGACGCCGTCGTACGACATCATCGTGAAGTCGGCATTGAAGCGGCGGCGCGAGACAGCGTTGAACTGTCCGAGCATCAACTCGCGGAACGTGCCCTCGGCAGCCATCGACTTTACCGTCTCGATGCCCTTGATGGCGTCGATCTGGTGTGAGTGATACTTGCCGTACGCGTCCTCGAGCTTGTCGAGGAGCGGTCGGAGGAACCGGGCCGAGTAGTACATCAGCGCGCCGTACAGCGGTGCCGTCGCGAGGAACACGAGCGTCAGGCGCGGACTGTAGACGAGCATCACCGTGAGCGTGATGATCAGTTGCACGGCGGCGGAGAGGGCGCCTACTCCCTGCTGCACGAGGAACTCGCGCACCTGCTTCATTCCTTCGAGCCGCCGCTGGATGTCGCCGGTGCGACGCGTGGCGAAGTAGCTCATCGGCAGCGCGAGCAACCGTCGCGTGAGATGATCGAGCGTCGCGGAATCGATGCGCACCGCCGCGAAGCTCATGAGGTAGCGCTGAACGAGCGTCGCCGCCGTCATGAATACCAGCACACCCATCATGCCGAGGATGAGCAGACCGAGAAGTCCGCGGTCCTGTTCCACCACGACGCGGTCGACGATGACCTGGGTGAAGATGGGCAAGACCATCTGCAGTCCGCTCACGATGGCGGCGAGCGCCAGGGCCTTGAGCATCAGCGACAAGTGCGGACGGAAGAACGGCCAGAGCCAGGCAAGACCTGCCTGCGCGATGGGTGCCTTCTCGAACGCCTCCGTGTAGTCGAACAGCGCAGCGTAGCCCGTCCACTTCTCGAGCAACTCGGCGCGGGTGACCTTGGTGTAGCCGAACGCCGGATCGACGATCCACGCGTGCGTCTCGCTGATGCCGTACAGCACCACCCAGTGGTTGCCTTCCCAGTGGATGATCGCCGGCATGGGCATCTGCTCGAAGTTGCGCGGTGACGCCTTCACCGAGCGCGCAGCGAGTCCGAGCTCCGAAGCCGCGAGACACAGCGCGCGGAGACTCGTCCCGTCGAGGCTCGTGTGCACGAGCTGACGGATGCGCGAGAGGCTCACTGCACGACCGTAATGGCGACACACCATCGCCAGGCATGCTGCCCCGCAGTCCATCTCGTCGATCTGATAGACGACCGGGAATTTGCGGATGCGCTTCGACTTCTTCTTGAAGTGGCCTTCCTCCGACTCGAAGGGTTCGCGCGGTGTCTCCGCCGGCTCCGTGCGAGGCTTCGCGGGCGCATCGACTTGATCGGCACTCACCTGCGCGCTCGCGCGCAGCTCGGCGGGGAGCGACTCCTCCGCGAAGTCGAGCGGCACGCGCGCGACGTGCTTGTAGTCGTACTGCGCGATCCGCTCCTCGATGCGCGCGCGGAACTCCGGATACGTGTGCAACAGCCGGTTGAAGGTGTCCTGGCGCAGCGCGGAGAGCGTGCACTCCGACACCGCCTCGACACTCGCCGCGCGCGTTGCGCCCTTGAAGATCGACAGCTCGCCGAAGAAATCGCCTTTGCGATAGTACGCGATGTATTTGCGCCGGCCGTCCTCCTCGACGAACACGCGGAGACGCCCCTCCTCCACGATGTACATCGCGCCGGAGGGATCACCTTCGCGAATCACCAACTCGCCCGCTTGTACCGTCTTTCGATCGAGGTCGGCGAGCAGCTCGCCGAGCGCCGGAGCAGGCAACTTCGCGAACGCCGTGAACTCCTTGAAGAAGTTGCTGAGCCGGCGATGCGACACCTGCAACTCGAAGTACTGCCTGAGCTCCGGCAGCTCACGCAACAGGCTTTCGAATACCTCGCGATCGATGCGCAGCGTGTCGACGTCACCGCTGGCACGCACCGTCAGCGTGCGTGCCGTCCGCTCGAGCAGCCCGATCTCGCCAAAGGTGTCGCCGGGCTTGAGGATGCCGAGCGACAGCTCGCCATTGGTGGTCCCGTCGCGCGCCGCATTCTTGATGACGCGCGCACGCCCCGAGACGAGCAGATACAGCGCATCGGCCGGATCGCCCTCCCGCACGATCGACGCTCCGAAGGTGAACGACATCGGCTCGACCTGCTCGATGACTCGCTCGCGCACTCCATCAGGCAGGTAGCGGAGGATCGGCAGGCCGGCGAGCATTTCCCACACTTCGGGCGACAGATGCGCCCGGGGCCGGCCCTTCTCTTCGGGCTGGGAGTTGCTCACGACGCGGAGCTCGGGCGCCATGGTCATCGCGTCACTTCACCACGCGCCAGTCCACGAGACGCTCGAATTGCTGATCGAGCGCCGAGCTGACGAGACCATCCTCGGCGCGACGACGTACATCCTGGTCGCGAATGGTAGGCAGCACCTTCTCCTCCACCTGATAGAGGATGAACTCGTCGTCGACATGCACGGGGCCGATGAGATCACCGGGCCGTGAGCCCAAAAAGTGGTCGCGCATCGAGTCCTCGATCTGGTCGAGGAAGAACTGCGCGGCGCGAGGCTCGGCGTGCGCCACCTGATAGACGCTGGTGAAGCCCTCGCCGTCTTCACGCAGCAGCAGCGCCGCCTCGGCGGCCATGCCGGCGTTCGGGAAGGACATGACGCGGCAGTCGAAGCGAACCCAGTCCAGCTGTCGGGTGCTGATGTAGTCCTGCACGGCGCGCTCGGTGAGCAGCATCGCGCGAAATCCCTTCAGCGACTCCTCGAGTCCCCCCAAGCGCTGAGCGGCGGCACCCAGTGTGGCGGAATCCTCGCCCCACAGCAGCGTGAGTGGGGTCAGGTCGAACGGCTCAGCGGCGGGCGGGTCGTCCATGCGCGTGGGGCCTGCCTCCAGATAGGCATGCGCGGCGGCTCGTTCGGCGAGCGAGCGAGCCCACAACGACAGGTCGGACGAGCACACCGCGTCGATGAGCGTCAGTCGCGCCGCCTCGTCGTCCGAGATGGGATAGCGTTGGATGAGTCTCTCGAGGTTCTCGGTGGCGCGCGCTCGCAGAAGGTTGCGTCGGAGACACGCGGTCCAGTCCTGGATGGAAAGCTCGTGGCGCTGTAGCCACTCCTCCATGCTCGACGCCGTGACGAGATCATGCGCGTAGCGGAACTCGCGGCCAGCCGCTTCGAGGACACCTGGAGGCAGGGTGCTGCCCGACGCCTCGGCGTGGCGAGCGCAGGCGGCGCCCTGTCTGGCGCGTCGCTCGGCCGCTTGCCAATCGCTTCGCTGTACGGCCGACAGGATGACATCCCGCCAGCAGTACCGCTCTCCATCGACGGAAAAGACGAGCGCGTCCGCTTGCATCGAAGTGCGACCATCCCGGTCTTATTCTGCGCGAACATGGGCGCCAAGGCGACGGGTGTCAACGCTCGCCTGCCCGGCCGGGCTTATCCAGCCTGGCTGAGCTCCATGTTTTCGTCGCGATAGTCTTTCAGCTTCCGATACAGCGTGCGACGGTCGATGCCCAGCCGCTCAGCAGCGCGGCTCTGGTTTCCCTCCACCTGCGCCAGGACGTGCTCGATGTAGCGGCGCTCGAGCTGCTCGAGCGTCCACGGTGCCGTGACTGGCACCGTGAAGGTGGGCGACGCGCCCGCAACCGGCATGACGGGTAGCGCGTCGCCCACACCGTAGATGTCGCGCTCGACGCGGTGCTCGAGCTCACGCACGTTGCCGGGCCACTGCTGCGCCATCAGGGTCATGATCGAATTCGCCGGCGCGGGGGCGAGGTCGTGCGGGTGCTCCTGCGAGAGACGCGCGCGAAAGTGCTGCACGAGCAGCGGAATGTCGCTGCGACGCTCGCGCAGCGGCGGCACCACGATGCGGTCCACCGACACGCCGGCGAGGAGCAGTTCCGGTCGCGTGGAGGACGAGTTCGCCGCGTCGGTGTCGCGCGCCATGAGCACGAACCTCACGTCGAGCGACATCGGGTCGTCGCCTCCAACTCTCGGCGCGGCGCGATTGATGATCGCTTGGGCGATGCGAGTGCGCAGACTCGGCGACAGGGCGTTACAGTCGTCGAGCACCACGGTGCCGCCACGCGCTGTCTCGAGGAGCCCCACACGTCCAAGCGACGTCGACGACCGCGCGATGCCGAACAGCTCCTGCTCCAGCGCTGCCGCACTCGCCTCCGAACAGCGCACGAGGAGGTACGGACGCGCGGCGCGATCCGAGAGATCGTGGATGAGTCGAGCCACCGTGTCCTTGCCGACTCCGGCTTCGCCGGTGACGAGCACCGTGCGCTGGGATGCCGCGGCGCGACCGACCAGTTCGCGCACTTGAAGCATCGGCCCCGAGCGGCCGATCAGCGATGCTGCGATGCCGTCGGCCACGCGCGAGCGAAGGAGCGCAAGATCGCGGCGCATGCCGGCCTCGCGCGCGGCGCGATCCACGACGCCGATGAGCGTTTCGGAGCTTGCGTCCACGTCGATCAGCTCGTAGACGCCCCAGCTTTTTGCCGGCCACACGAGCCCTGTCGATTTCTCGACACGCACGATGACCAGCGCGTCGTTCACTTCTCCAAGGAGTGCGGCGACGTCGCCAACCTCGCGACCGACCGCAATGACGACGTCGGCGGGGCTGCGCTCGAGCACAGCGATGCCTCCTGCGATGCCGATGGCATGCGAGGCATCGAAACCGGAAACGCCGAGCAGTTGTCGAAGGGCGAGCGCTCGCTCGGCGTCAGTGTCGACGACGAGAATGCGGGGAGGTGAAGGCATCGGGATTCGCGACGAGAGTGTGTCGCGGTTGAGTATCGGCGCGCGTACCGTCGTGCATTAGCGCGCCGAACTCCTTTGGCCCGTACGAGCTACGACGCCACCTGCTCCGGCGCGAGTCCAAATCGCCGGTTGCGGCTGCGGAAGTCCGCGAGGGCTTCGGCGAGATCTTCAGCGTCGAACTCCGGCCACATCTTCTGGACGAACAGCAGCTCGGCGTAGGCGCATTCCCACAACAGGAAGTCGCTGAGGCGCTGCTCGCCGCCCGTGCGGACGACGAGATCCACCTCGCGCGCCGGCATGGCGTCGTGGTCGACACGGGCCAACAGCTCGGTGAAGCCATCGCGCGTGACGTTCTCGCCGCGCATCGCGGCCGCGGCACGGAGCATGGCATCACGCGCCGAGTAGTCCACAGCAACGCGGAGGTGCATGCGCGAGCCGCTGGCGGTGAGGGACTCCACCTGTTCGACGGTATGCCGGAGCGACGAGGGCAGCCGATCGCGGCGACCGAGAATGGTGAGCCGCACGCCGTTCTGCAGGCAGCGCTTTGCTTCCCCGATGAGCGCACGGCGGAAGAGCCGCATCAGCGCGGTCACTTCCGCCGAAGGGCGTTTCCAGTTGTCCGAGGAGAAAGCGTACAGCGTGAGTGTGCCTACACCTTCGCGAACGGCGGCTTCGACGATGTCGCGTGCGGTGCGCAGTCCCGCTTCGTGGCCGGCCGAGCGCGAGAGTCCGTGCGCGGTGGCCCAGCGTCCGTTGCCGTCCATGATGATGGCGAGGTGCGGACCGGCGAAGTTCGCGTGCGAGACAGGCCCCGAATGTCGTGAAGTTGACATCGCGCCGTCAGCGCTCCCGTGTCGCGCGAATGAGCGCTTCCATATGGTCGAGGTAGCGCTCGAGAGCGCGGCGGCCGGTGGCCGTGAGGCGGTATTCCGTCTTCGGCATGCGTCCTTCGAACGACTTGGTGCAGGTGACGTATCCGGCATCCTCGAGCTTGCGAGCGTGAACGCTCAGGTTGCCATCGGTGGTCTGCATGAGACGCTTCAATTCATTGAACGTCAGCGATTCGTTCACCGCGAGTGCGCTCACGATGCCCAGACGCAACCGCTCATGGATGAGGCGGTCGAGCGCCAGCGCACCCTCGTTGGAGCTGCCGACACCGGCGGTCTCGCCGCCGTCCATCGACCGCAGCGCCTGCGTCGCGACCGGGCGGTCGCCCTTGGTCGCATTGGGTTTTCGACTTGCTGCGCTGTGTTTAGCCACCGTGCCTCCGCGCGATCAACGTGCCGAACAGGAGATGAAGTCCGCCGAACCCTGCGACCATGGACGCGACCGCCCAGGAGGCCGGCGCGAACAGCGCGACGGTACCGACGATCATGAACGCGATGCCCATGACGGGAACTATACGAACCGAGAACGTGCCAGCCGCGACGACGCCCACTCCGTACAGGAGCATCCACACACCGGGAAGAAGTGCGACGAGCCCGCGCTCGAAGAAGAGCAGCGTGAGCAGTGCGCCGACGAGCATGGGTGGCGCGAAGCTGAAGACGATCTTGCGCGCCGGCTCGGACCAGAGCGGCAGTTTCGCCGCGCGTGCCTTGAGCGCCATCGTATACACCGAAATGGCGACGGAGAGGCATCCCTCGCAGAGCCAGACGAAGAGCCAGCGAGTCGGACTGTGCGTAGCGCCGGCAAGCAGCGCGGCTGCAACGGCGGTGAAGCCGGTGATGACCATACCCCAGCCCGACACGGCCGTGAATGTGGCCGCGGCCTCCATGGTCTGCCGGATATAGCGCAGATTGTCCATGGCCCGGGCATGCATCTCGGGCGGTTCGGGGGGTCTGAGCGGGAGCACGCGCGTCATGGGAGGGAGGATGCCGGAAGTGCACCGGATTGTCAAGTGCTTTACGCTACAAAGTTAAATCTACCCTCGCGCCGCCCCTTCACCGCCGATCGCGCTCGGGCCCGGCGGTGGGTCACTCGCCGGAAAACTTTGCTCGCCCATTGTCTCTACCCGCCGCCCCTCCACCTCGATCCGCGTCTCGAACTCGCGAACGATCGTCGCGCAGAAGTTCGGAAGGTCGGCCGGCGTCCGGCTCGTGATCAGCCTGTCATCCACACGGACGACTTCGTCCACCCATTCGCCACCCGCGTTCCGGATGTCGGTCTTGAGAGACGGCCACGACGTCAGCGTGCGGCCGGCCACAGCGCCTGCCTCCACGAGCATCCACGGAGCGTGGCAGATCGCCGCTACGGGCTTGTCGGCGAGCATGAACTCGCGGACGAACTGGACCGCCTTCTCGTCGGTGCGCAGGCGATCGGGATTGGCCACGCCACCCGGAAGCACAAGCGCGTCGTAGTCGCTTGGCCGCACATCGGCCAGCAGCCGGTCGACAGGAATGCGTGCGCCCTTCTCATCGTGATTCATCGCTTGAATCGACTCGCCCTTGGGTGCGATCAGGTGCGTGACCGCCCCCGCATCGTCCAGCGCTTTCCGCGGCGCCTCGAGCTCGACCTGTTCGACGCCGTCCGTCGCGAGGATGGCGACTCGCTTTCCCTGTAGTCCCGAGCTCATAGGATACTCCGTGGTGGGGGCGTAACGGATGACCGTCACGAACCATGCCCAAAACGCACCTGTTCAGGCCTACCGATCGGCGGTCCAACCGCGCAAGCTTCTCTTCGTGCCCCTGCTCCCCCTTCACGGCCATTCAGTCCTTCGCGCTCGCTTCGACGACGCCATCCGGCGCGACGCGCTGCCGGGCTCCATCATGCTTCACGGTCCTCTCGGCGTCGGCAAGCAGAGGCTCGCGCTCTGGCTCGGCCAGCGCCTGCTGTGTAGCGGACCCGAGCCTCGCCCGTGCGGCAACTGCCAGCATTGCCGGTACGCGCTCGCCGGCACTCATCCCGACCTCCATTGGTACTTTCCTCGCCCGCGGCCCAAGAGCGGCGACATGACTCCGGCGAAGATTGAGGACGACTTTCGCGAGGCCATCGGCGAGCGGACGCAGACGGGCGTGTACGCGCCCCCGGCTCCCGAGGAAGGACTCTACATCTCGACGATCAGGGCGATCATCCACTCCGCGGCCATGGCGCCCGCGATGGCCGCGCGAAAGATCTACATCCTCGGCGAGGCCGAGCGGATGGTGTTGCAGGAGGGCTCGGAGGAGGCGGCGGGGGCGTTTCTCAAGCTCCTCGAGGAACCGCCCGCCAAAGCGACCATCATCCTCACGACGAGTGAACCAGGAGCGCTGATCCCGACAATCCGGTCGCGCGTCGTGGCGATTCGCGTTCCCGCCATGGGGGCTGCCGACGTCGACGCCGTGCTGGCCGAGCCGGCGATGCAGGCAGCGATCGCGGCCGCAGGCGGGCCGAAGAAGCTCGAGGAGCAGCGTCGAGTGGCGAATGGCGCACCCGGTGCGCTGGTCGCTGGAGCCGAATGGGCAGCCGCCCTCGCTCGTGCTCGGCGAATTCTCGACGCGGCGTCGAATCGCGACCGGCAGGAGCAGATGCGGACGGCACTCGCTCAGGGGTCGAGCAAGGCGCGCGGTGCGTACAGTACCGCGCTCGAGGCCCTCACGACGCTGCTGCATGAGCGCGCCCGAGCTGCCGCGGAACGAGGCAATCGTCGCGGTGCGCGAGGCGCGGCCATGGCCGTGGACGAAGTGGAGAGGGCGAAGGAGCGCGCCGCCAAGCTCGTAAACCCTCAGCTCATCACGAGCCAGCTGATGCGCTCACTCGAGCGGCTGATCGCATGACCGAGAATCGGGGCAAGCTGTCACACGTGGCCGCTGATGGAACAGCGCGAATGGTGGACGTGAGCGCGAAGGCCGACACGCACCGTATGGCCCGCGCCACCGGGTCGATCGTGATGCAACGGTCGACGCTCGACGCGATCGTCGCCAACTCGGTGGCCAAGGGCGATGTCCTCGGCGTCGCCCGGCTCGCGGGGATCATGTCGGCCAAGCGGACCTCCGATCTCATCCCGCTGTGTCATCCGCTCGCACTCACTGACGTCGCCGTGAATCTCACGCCTGATCCGAGCCTGCCGGGCGTGCGCGTCGAAGCGATTGCAAAGACGATTGGCAAGACTGGAGTCGAGATGGAAGCGCTCACTGCGGTGAGTGTGGCACTGCTCACGGTCTACGACATGGCGAAGGCGATGGACCGGTCCATGACGATCGGCGATATATCGTTGACCCACAAAACGGGTGGAGTGGGTGGCGAATACGCAAGGCTTGATGGTCCGGGGGAATCACCTTAACCTATTGGAGCAGCAAGCTGGACAACTGGACGTAACCCTTTATAGGGGTTCAACTTATGAAAACTCTACGAGGCACGTACGTGCATCGCGGAGACGGACAGAGGCGACGAAATCGGATCAAGCAGACCGTTCTCGCCCTCTCTTTCTTCTCTGCGGTGGGCTTCCTCGTCGGAAACCGCTCACCTGCGGCGACTGATGCAGAAGCAGCACTGGTTACGAAGGCTCCTTTTCGCATCGATCTCAGCACTGACCGCACGCTCGCAACACAGCTCGACTCGGCACGTGGTGAACTGGAACTGGCTCGGACGCTGTTGGCCCGGGCGAACAACATCATCAGCTACTCCACGCGGTACGGCATCGACGCAAAGCTGGCCAGCACGATCGTCGACGTTGCGCAGGCCGAGGGGATCGACCCGGAGTTGGCGTTCCGGCTGGTGAAGCTGGAGAGTGACTTCAAGCCTCGGGCGACGAGCCCGGTGGGCGCGATTGGCCTGACGCAGCTCATGCCGTCGACGGCCAGGTTCTATCAGAAGGACATCACGGTTCAGAAGCTCTACAATCCGAACACCAATCTGCGTATCGGCTTTCGATATCTGCGCGGCCTGGTGAATGAGTACGACGGCAACATGAAGACGGCCCTGCTGGTGTACAATCGCGGCCCGGTCGCAGTGGCCAAGTCGCGTGCGCAGGGAGACAACCCGTCCAATGGCTACGACCGCATCCTCATGAAGGGCGTTCGCGGCAAGGGTATCGTGGAATAGCTCTGTTCTCTTCTGGCTTGAATACTCGAAGGGCTGGTCTCCGGTGACGGAGGCCAGCCCTTCGACTTGTGTCGCTGTTCGAAACCTCCGATGCCTGCCCGAGGCCGTTCGCCGGGTAAAGAGGGGGAGATTTGACTCGACAAGAACGGACTGGACGGACACAAACTGAAGCCGGATGGACTAGTCGTCAGGCGCTACCGGGCAGCTACGGAGCCCTTCTTCGCGGTCGTGACCTTCGGCTTCGACCTGGTCGCCTCGGAAAGCTTCGACGACTTGCCGGACTTGCTCGCCGACTTCTCGGACTTCACGAGCCGCGCGGCTTTCACCTTCGTCCTGGACGGGGCGCCGGAGACGATCAGGCTCTGACCCGGGAAGATCATCGGCTTCCTGAGGCCATTGAGCTTCATGATTCGGGCGGAAGTCGTGCCGTACTTCTTCGCGATGCCGCCCAGAGATTCGCCCTTCTTCACGGCGTGCACCTTCATCTTCTTCGTGCTGCCCGGATACTTCTCGATGGACGGATCGGGCACGTTGATGGCGGCCGCAGCTACGGCCGCGGTCGGGATGAGGATGGCCTGACCCGGTGCGAGGCGGCCGCTCTTGAGCCGGCGCAGCTTGGGATTGAAGCCCACAACGGCCGACTCGGAGATCCCGTGCGCATTCGCGAGCCGAGCGGCGGTGTCGCCCTTCTTCGACTCGACGACCTTCGTCGCCACGCGGTCGGACTTGGGCAGCTCAGCGAAGGCGGAATCGAATCCTGCTGCGCTGCCCGTCGGGATGCGGACCAGATAGGCGTCGCGTGGCGGAGTCATGCCGCGCAGGAGGTGTGAATTGAGCTCGGCCACCGTGGCGACCGATGTTCCGGCCGCCTTGGCGATCGCTGCGAGCGGGGTGCTGGGCGGTACCCGCACCGAGTCGTAGGCGTACGCTTCGCGCGGATGAAGCTCCATGCCGTATCGCGCCGGCTCCTTGGCGATCAGCGCCGCCGCGATGAGTTGCGGCACGTACTCGCGCGTCTCGTTCTTCAGGTAGTCCTTCTCGGCCAGGACGAAAAAGGCGTCCTCGCCCTGCGTGTTGTCGAGGTCGTCCGCGTACCGGGTCATTCCGCGAGCTATGCGACCGGGACCGCCATTGTACGCGGCAGCCGCGAGGTAGAGGGAGCCGAACTGCTCCTTCAACTCCTTGATGAAGCGGACGGCAGCCGACGTCGACTTGATGGGATCACGACGCTCGTCGACCCACCAGTCCACGCGCATGCCCATGCCTTTCGCGGTCGATGTCATGAACTGCCACATGCCGACGGCAGCGGCGCGCGAGTAGGCGTTGTTGTCGAAGCCGCTCTCGATGAGCGCCAGGTAGTACATGTCCTCGGGCACGCCGCCCGCCTTCAGCTTGGCGCGGATCATCGGCTCGTAGCGCGTGCCACGCTCGAGGCGGTCGCGAATACGCTCCTTGGACCGGCCGGTGAACAGGCCGACATAGTGTGCGACACGCTCCTGCGACTCATAGGAGCGGACGTCCATGTCCCACGTCGGCTCGACGATGGAATCCTCGCCCGCCTTGATCACGGGCATGGTAGCCAGTGAATCACCAAAGAGCTCGACTGTCCGGCGCGCGACGTCAACGGACGACACGGGTGCACTCTCGGGGCGAACCGTAGCCGGCATCGACGGATGGCCGGCGGGCACCACGACATGCTTCGAGAGACTGTCGCCCGACTGGGCGCGTGCGTCCGACGGAAGGATCGCCGACAGGAACAGGACGATCGTACCGAGGGTCGGTAGTGTGTGCTTCAACGGAGTCTCCGGTGAACTGCGCCCGTAAGGGTAAGGATGCGGCGGGCGGGGGGATACCTACCGGATACTAGCGGGTGAGAAAATACGTACCCAGAACGCGATTGGTGGCGTTGAGCACGGAGAGCGCGGCGCCTCGCACGAGGTCGCCCTCCGCGAGATAGCAGCCGAGCAGGCGATCGGGTCCGGCATCGCCATGCTGCATGATGGAGGTGATGACGACGTTGGCGTCGAAAGCACGGACCACTTTTACGCCGATCAGCTCGAAGGTGATCGAGCGGTCGGTAAAGACTTCCAGCGCGCGGATTGCCGCCTCTGCGCCGAGGCGGGTGTCGCCGGCAGGACTTGCCTGCCCCGTAACCATGCCTGTCACCTGTTCGCCCGGGCCGAATTCGAGAGTGACCCGACAGGTCACATTCCCGGAAGGCGTGCGATCGAGTGAAAACGTGGAAAAGCGGAGGCGTTCCTGCTTGGCGACGGACGTGGTAGCGCGCTCGTTGTTCGCACTTTGGTCAGGCGTCATCGCTGAGTGATTTCGGAAGGAAGGAGCGCGGTCGCTCCGTCGTCATAACGAGTGAACGCATGAAACGCAACGCGAGGTGCGCTTTCATACCGTGTGGTGCACTCTATATTCGGCGCCATGAGACTTCTCCTGACCGTGACGGCCATCACGCTGGCGTGGCCCATCTGCAATCCTGTTGCCGCTGCGGCTCAGGGGGCCCAGACCGACGCGCTGCGACGCCAGGTGGAACAGCGAATCCAGTCGGTTCCGGGCGCCGAGGTGGCGGTCAGCTTCCGGGATTTGGGCAGCGGCGAGGTGCTCGACATCAAGGCCGACGTGGACTTCCACGCGGCGAGCACCATGAAGATTCCGGTCATGCTCGAGGTACTGCGGTCGGCGGAAGCGGGGCGGATCACCCTCGATCAGGGCGTCCTCCTGGTCAATCGCTTCCATTCGATCGTGGACGGGTCGCCGTACTCGCTCAGTGCCGGGGAGGACAGCGACTCGTCGGTCTACTCGCGGGTGGGCGAGCGCGTGCCGGTCCGCGAACTGATGGAGCGGATGATCGTCCGCTCGAGCAACCTGGCGACGAATGCTCTCATCGCGCTCGTTGGCGCGGAACAGGCCAATGCGACCGCGCATGCCCTGGGTGCGACGCACATCCGCGTGTTGCGCGGCGTGGAGGACGGCAAGGCTTACGAGCTTGGCCGAAACAACACCACGACGTCGGCGGACCTGGCGGTGCTCCTCGAGCGAATCGAACGCGGCGACGCACTCAATCCGGCGAGCGCCCGGCTCATGAAGGAGGTGCTGCTCCGCCAGGAGTTCAACGACGAGATCCCGGCGGGAGTGCCAAAGGGGACGCCGGTAGCGCATAAGACAGGTTCCATCACGGCGACGCTGCACGACGCCGCGATCGTCTATCCTGCCGGCCGGGCGCCTTACGTCCTCGTGGTGCTGACACGCAACATCCCTGACGAGAAGATTGCAAAGTCACTGATCGCCGACATCTCGAAGCTGGTGTGGACGCACATTTCGGGGGACAAATGAAAGTTGCCTTTGCCGCAGATCACGCTGGCTGGGCGCTGCGCGATCGGGTCTTCGCAGAGCTCGCGGCGCTGGGCCACGAGTTGGTGGACGTGGGCTCGCCGGAGATCGTGCCGGGCGACGACTACCCGGACGTCGCTGTGGTGGTTGCGCGCGCGGTCACCAGTGGCCGAGCCGAGCGTGGGGTGTTGGTGTGCGGGAGCGGGGTGGGTGCCGCCATCGCGGCCAACAAGGTCATCGGCATTCGTGCCTGCATGTGCCACGACTCGTTTTCGGCGCGGCAGGGCGTAGAGGACGACGACATGAATGTCCTCTGCCTCGGGGCGCGGGTCATCGGTGAGGAGCTGGCCGCCGAGCTGGTGAAGGACTTCCTGAGCGCGACATTCTCCGGTGCCGAGCGGCATCGGCGGCGCGTGGAGAAGATCGCGGCGCTCGAACGCGCGGGTCAGCGATCGGGCCCAGCCTGATCTTCGTCATTGGCTGGTTCAACGAACAGCGGTAGCTTTGCATATAGATGGCGAAGGCGCCGTCGCCCCCCACCTCTCCGCCGTCGCGTGGAACCCACAGCACGAATTGGCCAGACCATTCTCCTCGTGGAAGACAACGAGGACAATCGGATCATATACTCCACCGTGCTCCGACACGTCGGCTACGACGTCGTGGAGGCGGAGGATGGCGTGCAGGCTGTCGCGCTTGCGCGCAGTGCGCTGCCCGACCTCATCCTGATGGACATCTCGATTCCCGGCATGGACGGCTGGGAGGCGACGCGGATCCTGCGCAAGGATCCAACGACGATGGCCATCCCGATCATCGCGCTCACCGCGCATGCGCTCACCGACGATCGTGAGCGCGCGCTGCAGATGGGGTTCACCGCCTATCTCGCGAAGCCGGTGGAGCCGAGAACGGTCGTGGCGGAAGTGCGTCGTTGGATCGGTACGGGAGAATCGACCGCTGGCCAGTGACCGGGACGTGTCGCCGCGGCGGTTGACTCCGCGCGTCCGGCTGGCGTTCGAGTTGGGGGCCGCATACCTGGCGGCGTGGCTCACGGGAGTCGGCTTCGGCTACCTACTCACGCGCACCAACAGCTGGAAGCTCGGCGCCGAGTGGGAGCGCGGCATGCTGACGTGGATGCACGATCGTCCGCTGCCGACGGTTTTCGACAAGCTGATGCTGGCGATGCCGTACCTCGGCACGAACCTGACGATGCTGCCACTGATGATCGTCATCGCGTTGGTGCTGTGGCTGCGCTTTCACCAACGACTGATCGCGGTGCAGCTGCTGCTGGTGTCGGTGGGCTCGCTCTCACTCAATCCGACGATGAAGTACCTGCTCAACCGTCCGCGGCCAGAGCTTTTTCCGCTGCGTGGCATGTGGACGTGGGCGTCATATCCGAGCGGGCATCTCATTTTGACGACCGCGCTGTACTTCACGGCGTCGTTGATTCTGGATCGGATTTATGGATGGAAGTGGCCGTACTTCGTGACAGTGGTGGTAATTCTGCTGACGGCCTACTCGCGGGTCTATCTGTCGGTGCACTGGCCGACTGACATGATCGGCGGATTCCTCATTGGCCTGGTGTGGCTGATGGGAACGTGGGCAGCGTTTGCGCGCTATCGTCGGGCGATGAAGAAATCAGATCTGTCGCGAAGGAAGGCCGATCGCGCCGCATGACCTTTTGGGAACTGCTGGAACAGCAAGGAAGCAGGTAGCAGGTGTTCAGCGGTCAGCTCCAGCGATCAGTTGTCAGGGGGTGTGGCCAAGAGGTGCATCGCACCCGATCGCCAGACCCCCTGAATGCTGACCACTGGGGCTGTCCCCTGAGCACCTGATCTCTGACTCTTTCGACAAATTCAATCGCCCGCCGACGGAGCCATCTCTGGAGCACTCGCCTTGTCTCGGCGCCAGCCCTTACGTCCAACCCAGCTCTGCGCCTCGTCGAGGTACGTGTAGAACACCGGCGTCACGTACAGCGTGACGAGCTGTGAGAACGCCAGGCCACCGACGACAGCGACGCCGAGTGGTCGACGGCTCGCCGCGCCAGCGCCCCAACCGATTGCGATAGGGAGTGCGCCCATGAGCGCGGCCATCGTCGTCATCATGATCGGACGGAAGCGGACGCTCGCAGCCTCGACGATCGCCGCTGCCGGCTCGCGATTCTCCGCGCGTTGAACATCGAGCGCGAAGTCGATCATCATGATCGCGTTTTTCTCCACGATGCCGATGAGCATGATCATCCCGACGAAGCCATACACGTCGAGATCGAGATTGAAGATCATCAGCGTGACGAGCGCACCGAACGCCGCGAAGGGCAGTCCCGAGAGGATCGTGATGGGATGGATGAAGCTCTCGTACAACACGCCGAGGATGACGTAGATGACGAAGACGGCGAGAATGAGCAGGACGACGAGTCCCTGCTGCGTCGAAAGGAACGCCTCGGCGGTGCCGGCAAAGCTTCCAACGACGGTGGCTGGTAGAATCTGAGTGGCTTCCTTCTCCACGTCGGCGAGTGCGGCCCCGAGTGACACGCCGGGCGCCAGGTCGAAGGAGATGGTGACCGAGGGCAACTGGCCCGAGTGGTTCACCGTCACAGGTCCCACACCGATGTTGAACTTCGCGACGGCGCTGAGCGGAACAACTTTCCCTTGAGTGGACCGAACCCATAGTTTGCCGAGCGATTCGACGTCCTGCTGGTATTCGGGCAGGAGCTCCATCACGACCCAGTAGTTGTTGGTCGACGTGTAGATGGTCGACACCTGCTTCTGGCCGTACGCGTCGTACAGCGTGTTCTCGATCTCTGCCGCCGACACGCCGAGCTGGCCCGCCTGCTCGCGATCGATGTCGACGGTGACCTGCGGGTTTTCAATGAGCAGATCGCTCGTGACGTTGGCGAGCGAGGGCAGCTGGCGCAGTCGCGTTTCGAGTTGCCGCGCGGTGCTGTTGAGGAGATTGAGGTCGCCCGCGAGGAGCGTGTACTGATACAGGCTCTTCGACGCGAGGCCGCCGATGGAGATCGCGGGAGGATTCTGGATGAAGAGGGCGATGCCGCCGACGTCGAGTGCGGACTTCTGCAGATCGCGCGCGACTTCCTGTGCGCTGCGCTTGCGGTCGGCGAGCGGCACGAGGTCGATCGTGAGCTGGCCCTGGTTCGCCGCGGCCGTGGTGCCGATAGCCGACGTGACAGAGCGAACGTCCGGATCCTTCGCGATCTGCGCCGCGATGCGCTGCTGATGCTCGATGAGCGCGTCGAACGACACGCCCTCTGCCGCCTCGGTGGTGGCGAGAAGTTGTCCGGTGTCGTCGGTGGGGAACAATCCCTTCGGCGCGATCATGAACAGCACGCCGGTGAGGACGAGGATCACCAGTGAGAAGATCATCGTCATGCGCCGGCGTGCCATGACCCACGCGAGACTGCGTTCGTAGCCGTGCAGCCAGCGTTCGTAGAAGCGCTCGGTGGCCTCGTAGAAACGCCCCTGCTTCTTGCCGTGCGACGAGCGCAGGAAGCGGCTGCAGAGCATCGGCGTAAGCGTCAACGACACGACACCCGACACGAGAATCGCGACACCGATGGTGACGGCGAACTCGTGGAACAGCTTGCCGATGATGCCGCCCATGAAGAGGATCGGGATGAACACGGCGGCGAGCGAGAACGTCATCGAGAGGATCGTGAAGCCGACCTCCGCGGCGCCGTCGAGCGCGGCCTGCATGCGGGTCTTTCCCATCTCGAGATGTCGCACGATGTTCTCGAGCATCACGATCGCGTCGTCGACCACGAAACCGACGGCGAGCGTGAGCGCCATCAGCGACAGGTTGTCGAGGCTGTAGTTCAGCAGGTACATCACCGAGAACGTGCCGATGATGGACATCGGCAGCGCGAGGCTCGGGATGATGGTGGCCGAGACGTTGCGCAGGAACAGGAAGATGACGAGCACGACGAGCACGAGCGTGAGCTCGAGCGTGAACGTGACGTCGTGTACCGACTCCTGGATGCTGATCGACCGGTCGTACAGCACGGATACCTTCACGGAGGGCGGAATGTCGCCCTGCACCTTCGCGAGTGCGGCCTTCACGCGATCGGCCACCGCGACGGTGTTGGTGCCCGGCTGGCGTTGAATCGCGAGGACGATCGAGCGCGAGGTGCCATACCAGCTGGCGGTCTTGTTGTTCTGCACGTCGTCGGTGACGCGGCCGATTTCGCTCAAGTGCACCGGCGCGCCGTTGCGATACGCGACGATGAGGTCGCGGAACTCATCGGCGGACTGGAGCTGGCCGCTGGCCTGCACCGTGAGCGACATGCGCGGACCGTTCAACACGCCCGTCGGCAAGTTGACGTTCTGGCTGGAAATGGCGGTGGCCACATCCTCGAGCGCGAGGTTGCGCGTGGCGAGCTGCGAGGGATCGAGCTGTACGCGTACAGCGTACTTCTGTGCGCCGAAGACGAGCACCTGCGCCACGCCACCGACTGTCGAGAGCCGTTGTGCGATGGTCGTCTGCGCATACTCGTCGAGCCGCGAGAGCGGCACCTGATCCGATGTCAGCGCGAGTGTGAGGATTGGTGCGCCGGCGGGATTCGTCTTCTGATAGGATGGCGGAAGAATGCCCTGAGGCAGTCCGCGCAACGTCTGCGTGATGGACGCCTGAACGTCCTGCGCCGCGGCGTCGATGTCGCGATCGAGTGAGAACTGGATGACGATCTGCGTCTGACCGAGGCTCGACGTCGACGTCATGTTGTCGATGCCGGCGATGGTGGAGAACTGCTTCTCCAACGGCGTGGCCACCGTGGCCGCCATCGTCGCGGGACTCGCGCCCGGCAGCACGGCAGTGACGGTGATCGTCGGGAAGTCGACGTTGGGCAGGTCGCTCACCGGCAGCTGCCGATAGGCGACGATGCCGAAGAAGAGAATCGCCACCATGACCAGTGTGGTCATGATCGGACGCTTGATGAACAGGGTCGTGATAGTCATGCGATTCTCGTCAGTCGCCGGCGGCGAGTGTTGGTCGGTCCGCTGGCGGCGCTTCGTGATCGGACGACCATGGCAGCTTGCTCGAGACTCGTCCGAGCCACGACTGCAGGTCATCCAGATAGGTGTAGAACACCGGTGTGACGAACAGCGTCACCACCTGCGAGAAGGCGAGTCCACCGACGACCGCGATGCCGAGCGGACGGCGTGATGCCGCGCTCGCACCGATGCCGATGGCGATGGGCAGTGTTCCGACGATCGCGGCCACGGTCGTCATCATGATCGGCCGGAAGCGCACACTTGCCGCCTTCACGATCGCCTCGGCAGGCGTCGTATGTCCCGCACGCTCTGCCTCGACCGCGAAGTCGATCATCATGATCGCGTTCTTCTTCACGATGCCGATGAGCATGATGACGCCGACGTATCCGTAGACATCCAGCTGCTGGCCCGTGACGTAAAGCGCCAGCAACGCTCCGAATGCCGCGAACGGCAGGCCGGTGAGAATCGTGATCGGGTGGATGAAGCTTTCGTACAGGATCCCGAGGATGATATAGATGATGAAGACGGTGATGAGCAGCAGGATGCCGAGTCCCGCCTGAGAATCCTGGAACGCCTGCGCCGTGCCGGAGAAATTCGCGGTCATCGTGGCGGGCAGGTTCTGCTGCGCCAGCTTCTCGACCGCCGACACGGCGGAGCCCAGGTCGCCGTTCGGCGGGAGGTTGAACGAGATGGTCACGGACGCGAGCTGACCCGAGTGCGCGATGCTCTGCGGACCGACCCCACGCGTGAACGTCGCGATGTCGGAGAGCGGAACGAGCTTTCCCGTGCGACTCGTGATGTAGAGCTTCGAGAGGGCCGTCATGTCCGCCTGATCCTCCGGGCGGATCTGGATGAGCACCCAGTACTCGTTCGTCGGCGTGTAGATCGTCGATGCCTGCTGCTCGCTGAACGCACTGGCCAACGTTCGCATGATCGCCAGCGGCGTCACGCCGAGCATCGCGGCGCGATTGCGATCGATCTTGACGGTGACGATCGGATTCCTGTTCTGCAGGTCGCTCGTGACGTCGGTGACGAGCGGCAGCGAGCGCATGGCGGTGGCCAGCCTCTGCGCCGCGGTGTACAGGTTTTGTACGTCGAGTCCCTGGATGGTGTACTGATACAGCGTCTTCGACCCGCGCCCGCCGATGCGGATGCTCGGTGGATTCTGGATGAACACCTGCACACCCGGAATGTTGTTGAGGCGACGGGTGAGCTGCTGTACCATCACGTCGGCTGATGGGCGTTGGCCGGCGGGCTTGAGAATGATGTTGAGATCTCCGCGGCTGCCACCGTTCACCGACGACATGTAGCCGGCCACGTTGCTGTCCTTCACGAGCGCCGCATTCACGAGCAATTGCAGCCGCACCATCTCGGGGAATGCCGTGCCCTGCGCCGCCTCCGTGGTTCCGTTGAGCAGTCCAGTATCGTCGCTGGGAAACAATCCCTTCGGCACGATGGTGAAGAGGAACCCGGTGAAGAACAGAATCACCGCCGAGAAGACGAGAGTGAGCGGGCGACGGCGCATGGCCCAGCCGAGGGAGCGCTCGTAACCGCGCAGCAGCTTGTCGAACGCACGCTCGAACATGTTGTACATCCGGCCGTGCGTCTCACCCTTGTGCGACTTGAGAAAGCGCGCGCACAGCATCGGCGTCAACGTGAGTGACACGAAGCCCGACACGAGGATCGCCGCGCCAATCGTAATGGCGAACTCGCGGAACAGCCGTCCAATGATGCCGCCCATGAAAATGAGCGGGATGAACACGGCCGCGAGCGACAGCGTCATCGAGAGGATGGTGAAGCCCACCTCTTCGGCGCCATCGAGCGCGGCCTGTTCCGGCGTCTGCCCCATCTCGATGTGGCGCACGATGTTCTCGAGCATCACGATCGCGTCATCGACGACGAAGCCCACAGCGAGCGTGAGTGCCATCAACGACAGGTTGTCGATGCTGAAGTCCAGCGCGTACATCACCGAGAACGTGCCGACGATCGCCATCGGCAGCGTGAGGCTCGGAATGGCCGTCGCGGTGAGATTGCGCAGGAAGATGAAGATCACGAGCACCACGAGCACCAGCGCGATGATCAGCGAGTGCTTCACGTCGTTGACGGAATCGCGGATGCCGATGGAGCGATCGTAGCGCGTGATGATGTTGATCGACGGCGGCAGCGTCGGCTTGATCTCCTCGAGTGCCGCCTTGACGCGATCGGCCACGGCCACGGTGTTCGTGCCCGGCTGACGCATGACGGCCAGCACGATGGCACGATCGCCATTGTACCAGCTCGCGTTCTTGTTGTTCTGGACGTCGTCCTTGACGTTGCCCAAATCGCTGAGATGCACCGGCGCGCCGTTGCGGTTGGCGACGACCATCGAGCGGAATTGATCGGCGTCCGAGAGCTGGCCGGTAGCCTGGATGGTGAGCGTCCGATCCTTACCGTAGAGCACACCGGTGGGAAGGATGACGTTGTTGTTGCGCACCGCGGTGGCGATGTCGCTCACACTCAGGCCACGCGTGGTGAGCTGCGCCGGATCGAGCTCGACGCGCACGGCATACTTCGCCGAGCCGAACACGTTCACCTGGGACACGCCTTCGACCTGGGACAATCGCTGCGCGATTGCCGTCTCCGCCACTTCGTCGACGTCGGTGAGCGACATCGAGCTCGACGTCAGGGCGAAGAAGAGAATCGGCGACGCGGCGGGATTCTGCTTGCGGTACGATGGCGGGATGATCGTCGATGGCAGAAACGCCAGCGCGCCGGAGATCGCTGCGTTCACGTCCTGTGCGGCCGCATCGATGTTGCGATCAGGAGAGAACTGCAGCGTGACGTTCGTGTTCCCGATGCCACTGCTCGACGTGATGTTGTCGATGCCGGCAATGGCGGAGAATGCCTTCTCGAGCGGCGTCGCGACCGTCGCGGCCATCGTTTCCGGGCTCGCGCCCGGGAGGTTGGCGCTGACGTTGATCGTCGGGTAGTCCACCGCCGGCAGGTCGCTGACGGTGAGCTTGCGATACGACGCAATGCCGAAGACGAGGATGGCGGCCATGAGAAGCGTCGTCATCACCGGCCGGCGGATGAACACCCCAGTGAAGTTCATGGTCGGCCTGCACCTCCGCGGCCCGCCTTCTTCGCCGACGAATCGCCTGTCGTCGCTCCGGCCGCGCCACCTGCACCGGCGCCGCGTCGCCCATTCGCGCCGCGACCGCCAACGGGAGTGCCCTGCGCCGTCATGATCGAGACCTTCGCATTCGGCGTCAGTCGCGACTGGCCTTCCGTCACCACCTGATCGCCCGTCTTGATGCCCGACGCGATGATCGACAGCGAGCCCGCTGTGCGCTCGACGGTCACCGGTTTCTGAACCGCGGTGCTGCTGTCGCTGATGACGTAGACGTACGACCCTGTCTGTCCAGTCACGACTGCCTGCGTGGGCACCACGAGCGCATTCTGCTCGACGAACAGCCGCAGCTGCGTCGACACGAACTCGCCTGCCCACAGCCGCTGATTCGGATTCGGGAACGACGCCTTGAGGAGTACGGTCCCGGTCGTGGTATCCACCGCATTGTCGATGAACGACAGCGTTCCGTTCTCAGCGCTCACGAGGGTCGCGAGCTGCGAGGACGGCGACTGCCCGCGTCCGCCAGTCTGCGTACCATCACCCGGCGGGCCATTCTGCGACGACGCGCCCGGATCGCTGCGTCCCACGTTGAGACCGACCGACTGCGGACCAGGATCGACCGACTGGCCTGATCCGGAGTTGGGCGTCGCCACGACGGCGAGTCCGCCCGCGGTGCCGTAGCGTTGAAGCAACGGCAACTGCGTCGCGGGAATCGCGAAGCGCACGAGGATCGGGCTCACCTGATTGATGACCACGAGAGCCGTACCGCCATTGGCGTTCACGAGGTTGCCCTCCTTCACCAAGAGAGCACCCGTGCGTCCCGAGATCGGAGCGCGAATGGTCGTATTGTCGAGATTGAACTTCGCCGCCTGAACCAGCGCTTCATCGGCGGCAACCGTCGCCGATGTCGCCGCGGCATTGGCGCGCTGCTGGTCGGCCTGCTCCTTCGTCACGTAGTCCTGCGCCGCGAGTCCCGCATACCGCTGCGACTCGCTGCGCGCATTCTCGGCGTTCGCGCGGTCGCGCGCGAGCGCAGCAAGCGCCTGCCGATACGACGCCTGATATGGGCGCGAATCAATCTCGAACAGCACCTGGCCCTGCGTGACGTTCTGGCCTTCCTTGAAGGCGACGCGCTTCACGATGCCAGCTACCTGCGCCGCCACTGCCGCCGACTGCAACGGCACCACGACGCCATTCGCTTCGATGGTGTACGGCACGTCGGCGACCTTCGCGCGCGTGACGGTCACCGGCACGGCCGACCGAGCCCGCTCCGGCGCCTTCTTGGAGCATGCCGACGAAAGAGCCAGCAGCGAGAGTGTGCCGAGGGACAGGCGTCGCAACGAGGTCGTGCGCATGGATGGGCGAAACGAGCGAGGAGGGATCATCGGCGAACCCCGGTGGAGTCGCCGAGCGGAAGAGTCTGGCCCCGAGGACCAAGCACGCCGACGTCGTGTGAGAGTTGTGCAAGTGCCGTCGCCCAGACCCATCGCGACTGAGCCTGTTGCGCGCGCGCGTTGGTGAGCGCCGTCTGCGCGGTGATGAGATCGACGATCGTCCCCACACCAGCGCGATAGCGTGCGCGCGCCGCGACTTCATTTCGCGTCGCGCTCGAGAGCAACACGTCGGACGTCCGGACGCGTTGCGTTGCCGTCTGGAGCTGATAGTAGGCGGTGTACACCTGCTGGCCCACTTGAATGCGAAGCAGCGACGCCCTGGCGGCGGCCGCTTCGACCTGCGCTTCGGCGGCGGTGACGTTGTAGTTGCGAGCGAGATTGAAGATCGGAATCTGCACGCCGAGCGTGATGCCGTAGTTGAGTCCCGCGAAGTTGTTGACGTTCGAGAACGTCTTGCCCGCGTTCGCACCCAGCACGATGGACGGCCGCTCCGCGGACTTCGCGACGCGGACCTCGGCTTGCGCCTGCTGGATCTGCACTCGCACGGCGGCGAGATCGGGACGCAGCGCGAGCGCGCGATCGATCAGCGTGTCGACACCGGCGGACGTGATGGCCACCGGCATGGAGTCGTTCACCGGTGCGAGCTCGAAGCGCCCGTTGGCGGGAAGTCCCATCGCGACAGCGAGTGTGCCGCGTGCCATCTGTTCGTTGCCTTGTGCCGTCTCGAGGTCGAGCTGTGCCTGTGCCCTCAGCACTTCGGCCTGGAGGACATCGGAAATCGTGGCGACGCCCGCGCGGTTGCGCTGCTGTGCCGACACGAGATTCGTATCCGCCTCGGCGAGGGCGAGACGCGCCGCAGCGAGAAGGCTGCGCGTCGCCTGATAGTTGAAGTACGAGGCCTCGGCCTGCAATGCGACGTCCTGCAGCGTGGCGTTGTGGTTCAGGTCCAGAGCGACAGCGGCTGCACGCGCGGCGGCGATGTTGCCACTCCGTCCGCCGAAGTCGAGCAGCAGGTAGG
>JAQBPV010000025.1 GCA_028287345.1 Gemmatimonadota bacterium | reverse complement strand
GCCGATGACGCGCTCCTTCGTGCTGCCGATGTTGACGAGGAGTCCCGTCATGAACATCGAGAGCACGATGTTCGATCGTCCATAGGACACGAACGGCAGCGTCAGGCCGGTGGTCGGCAGGAATCCGACGACGACACCGATGTGCAGATAGGCGGTGAGCACCGTGACGAACGTCAGTCCAACAGCGACGAGCTGCAGGAATGGCGAGCGTGCCTTTCGCGCGATGCGGAAGCCGAGCAGTGCATAGGCCGCAAATGCGACGAGGATCGCCGCGAGGCCCACGAAACCCCACTCCTCGCCGATGTTGCTCGCGATGAAGTCGCTGTAGGGGAACGGGAGAAATCCATACTGCTGCCTGCCCTGCCCGAAGCCGACGCCAAGCGCGCCCCCCGAACCCACCGCGATGAGCGATTGCTTGAGCTGATACTTCATCTGCACGGGCGCGCCACCGGGATCGAAGAAGCTCGTCAGTCGCAGCAGCGCATACTGCTTCGATTCGATCTTCTTCCAGAGAATCGGAATGGCGAGCGCACAGATGGTGACGAAATGCGCGATCCGCACACCACCGGCGAACAGCAGCACGGCGAGGATGAGCGTATACAGCATCGCCACAGAGAGGTCAGGCTCGAGCGCTGCGAGCAGGTCGAGCACGCCGATGATGACGAAAAACGGCAGCACACCCTTGGTGAGTCGCTTGAGCTGGTCGCCCTTCTTCACGATGAGCATCGACGTCCACACGACGACCGCCAGCTTGCCGAACTCCGATGGTTGGATCGACGTGCCGAACAGAAACCGCCGCGAGCCATTGACCCGCGGTGCAATGGACTCCGGCAACACGAGACACAGGAGCAGCGCCGCGATGGTGAGCCACATCAACGGCCACGCCATCTTCTGCAACTTCTCGGCGTCCACCTTCGCGGCGATCGCGAACGCGATGACGCCGGCGAGCACGCCCGTCAGCTGTCGCGCGACGTAGAACCAGCTGTTGTGATTCTCCTGGTCGGCGATGATCGCGCTCGCGCTGTACAGCACCGCGAGTCCGAACACGAGCACCAGCGTCATCACCAGCACGAGTCCGCGCGCTTCCGCGCTCATGCGCCACCGCTCGCGCACGCGCGTCGCGGACACTGCGCGCTCACGAGGCATCGCCGCTGCGGTCACGTTTTGCCGGCCCCTCCTCCGAGCTCCGCCGCGAGCTGCTTGAAGATCCGGCCCCGCTCCTCGTAGTTGTCGAACATGTCGAAGCTCGAGCATGCGGGCGACAGCAGCACCGCATCACCGGGCTGCGCGACGTCGCGAGCACGCGCGAGCACGTCCTCGAACGACGAGCCAAGCACCTCGACCGGAACGATGCCGTCGAGATCCTGCACGATGATTGGCGCAGCCTCGCCATAGGCGAGCACGAGCTTCACGTTGCGGCGCAGCGCGTCGGCGAGCACGGTGTACGGCTCGCCCTTGTGCCGGCCCCCGAGCAACAACACAGTCGGGCGACGCATGCCGCGCAGTGCAACCTCCGTCGACGCGACGTTGGTCGACTTGGAGTCGTTGATCCACTCGACGTCTCCGTATCGGCCCGCTGGCTCGATGCGATGCTCGAGCGCCCGAAAACTCTTCAGCGCATCGGCGATCTGCGCGCGCGCGCGGGGCGTCACGTGCAGTGTGTCGGCAGCCATGACGGCCAGCGCCGCCGATAACGCGTTCGCGACATTGTGGTCGCCGAGCAGTGCGAGGTCGTCGCGCTTGATGAGGGCCTCGCCGAGCACGACGAGTGTGTCTGCCGCGCGGTCGTAGTAGGCGTCGGCGGCGCCCGACGAAATCGTGAAACGGAGGTGCGTACCCGGCACATCGCGCACCATTGCCTGTACGGCCGCGTCGTCGGCGTTGCTCACCCACACCGAACGATCGGTCGCGTTCCGGAAGAGCATCGCCTTGTCGGCGTAGTACGCGTCGACCGAGTCGTAGCGGTCGAGATGATTCGCCGAGAGATTCGTCAGGATGCCCACAGCCGGCGCGATACTCGGCGTGTCGTGCAGCTGGAACGACGACGTCTCCAACGCGATCCAGTCGGGTTGCTTTTCGCGCAGCGCGATCTCCGACAGTGGCGTGCCGATGTTGCCCGCCGACACGGAATCGTAGCCGAGCGACGAGAGCAGCTTGTTGACGAGCGCTGTCGTGGTGGTCTTTCCATTCGTACCGGTGATGGCGATGTAGCGCTCGTGTGGCAGGAACTGCAGCGCAACCTCGAGCTCCCCGACGATCGAAACGCCGGCATCACGCGCGGCGGCCATCGGCGGTGCATCGGGCGGCACTCCGGGACTGGCGACGACGAGCGCACTCCTCGCGATGCGCGCCAGATCGTGGCCGCCATGTTCGACCTCCACGCCGAGTGGCTCGAGCGCGAGCGCCGCGCGCAGCACCGCGTGTCCAGCCTTGGCGTCGCTCGCGTAGACGTCCGCACCCGCGCGACGCAGCAGTTCTGCAACGGCTCGTCCGCTTCGGGCAAGTCCAATGACGCTGATCTCGGCGCGTGTCCAGGCGGCCGGCAGCGCTTCCGTGAGCGATAGCACCGGCATGCTAGCGGAGCTTGAGGGTAGTGATGGCCATGAACGCGCCGATGAATCCGATG
The DNA here is from genome assembly GCA_028287345.1 of Gemmatimonadota bacterium. Taxonomy (GTDB): domain Bacteria; phylum Gemmatimonadota; class Gemmatimonadetes; order Gemmatimonadales; family Gemmatimonadaceae; genus AG11. The sequence continues at coordinate 3,019 of JAQBPV010000025.1, read as the reverse complement.
ATCCAGAACCGCACGACGACCTGTTGCTCGCTCCAGCCCTTCACCTCGAAGTGATGGTGCAGCGGCGCGCGAAGAAAGACACGGTTCTTCTGTGCGTATTCGAGTCCATACCGCTTCTTTCGATACTTGAACACGAACCGTTGCAACACCACCGACATCATCTCGGCGAAAAACACAAAGCCGACGAACACGAGGATGAACTCCGACTTGAGTTCAATCGCAACGGCGCCCAGTGCGCCACCCAGCGCGAGCGAGCCGGTGTCACCCATGAATACCTGCGCCGGATACGTGTTGTACCACAGGAAACCAAGCAGCGCCCCCACCATCGCGAGACAGTAGATGGTCAGCTCGCCGGAATGCTGAAGGTAGTAGATGCCGAGATACGCGCTGGTGTCGACGCGTCCGATGACATACGCAAAGATCGCCAGTGTGCCGAACGCAATGGCACTCAGTCCTGCGGCGAGACCATCGAGACCGTCCGTGAAGTTCACGGCGTTGCTCACACCGGTGAGCACGAACGTCACCCAGAACACGTAGAGAATGCCGAATGCCGGGATGACGAGTACGTACTTGTAGAACGGCAGCGTCGTCGACGCGCCGGGCAGGCCGGGCGACAGCGGATAGAGCCAGAGATAGAAGCCCAGTGCCAACCCGATGCCCACCTGCCCGAGCAACTTGTTGCGCTCGACGAGCCCTTCGTTCTTCTGGCCGAGGCGGCGCTGCTTGAGCTTGAGGTAGTCGTCGAGGAAGCCGATGATGCCCATGCCCGCCGTGACGGCGAGCGCGACTATCACATAGTGGCTGAAGATGCGCGCCCACAGCAGCGTCGACACGATGGCCGAGAAGAGAAAGATCAATCCGCCCATGGTAGGCGTCTTGGTCTTGAGGGCATGTGAATCCGGCGTGCCTTCGCGAACCACCTGATAGTTCGCCGCGGTATTGAGCCGTTTCAGGATCAGCGGACCCACCACGAAGCTGAGAAAGATCGCCGTCACCGCAGCCGCTGCCGCGCGGAACGAGATGTAGTTGAAGACGTTCAACGCGTGGAAGCGCGGAATCAGCGGAACGAAGAGATAGTAGAGCAATTTCTATGTGGTTGCAGATCCGTCCTTCGCCCACGCCGCGATCAATGGCACAAGTCGCTCCAGCCTGACACCGCGCGACCCCTTGAGCAGGATAACCGCGTCCGTAGCGAGGCGCGAACGGGCCGCGCCCCACGCAGACTCGGGATCCGCGCCCGACGCAACGCGCGCATTACCGGGCGCGACTCGTGCGAATGCGTCAGCGAACGCGCCAACTCCAACCAGTAGTTCCGCCGGGCTTTCGAGTGCCGCGCGAGCGACGTCGTCGTGCAGTCGGTCTGCATGCACACCGAGCTCGAGCATCGTACCGAGCACTGCAACACGTTGGCGACCCGCGCCGGCGTGCATGAGCAACTCGAGCGCCACGCGTGCCGACCCTGGGTTGGAGTTGTAGGCGTCATTGATCACCGTCGCCTTCCCGTGTGCCTCGAAGTTCACGCGCATCGGCGGCGCGGGCATCGCGGCAATTCCCCGCGCCGCCGCCTCGAGCGACACACCAGCCTCGCGTGACACGGCGAGCGCGAGCATGGCGTTTCGCAGGTTGTGCACTCCCCGCAGCGGTACCTCGACACGCGTTTCATCGAACTGCAGCCATCCTCGTCCGTCCGGCTCGCTGCCCCACGACGTCGGATGTACATCGCCGTCATCGAGGCCCGCAGTGATCGTCCGTCTCGCCAAGGGACGCGCTGCCTCCGCGATCTCCGGCTGTGACGACGGCACCACGGCCGCGGACACGCCAAAGCACGCCGACACCTCCTCGCGCAGCACGCCCTCGAGATCTCCCAACCCTTCGAGATGCTCCTCGGCGATCGACGTGACGACGACGATGTCCGGCTCGACGATGCCGCGCAGTGCTTCGACTTCGCCCGGATGGTTCGTCCCCATCTCGATGACGGCGACGTCCGCGTCGTCAGGAATGGCGAAGATCGTCAGCGGCACGCCGACGAGATTGTTGTAGTTGCCGACCGTCGCGTGAACCTTGAGCGTGCTGCCGAGTGCGGCGAGCAGCAGTTCCTTCGTGCTCGTCTTGCCGTTAGTGCCCACCACGCCGATGACGGGCCGGCCCCACACACGCCGACGATAGCGCGCGAGAAATCCGATCGCCGCCAGAGTGTCGCTCACCTCGTACACAGGGACGCCGAGATTCGCCGCGCGACGCGCGTCGCTGACGATGAGCGCCGTCGCGCCCTTGCCCACCGCGTCCGCGAGAAAGTCGTGGGCGTCGAACGTCTCGCCGATGAGCGCAAGGAACGCGCTGCCTGGCGTGACGTGGCGAGTGTCCGTTCCGATGCGCACGATTTCCGTCGTGCCACGCGGACCGCCGCCGAGCGCGTCGGCAATGCGGTCGAGCGTCCAGAAGCGCGGCTGCTCGAGCGCGCTCGCCTGAAGTGTTCCAGCTGCCGCCATCAGGTCACTCCCTCCGAGATGATCTCCCGCACGATCTCGCGTTCGTCGAATGGATACTTCACGGTGCCCCTGATCTGATATGTCTCGTGGCCCTTGCCCGCGAGGACGACGACGTCGCCGTCACGCGCTTCGTGCACGGCGTAAGCGATCGCCGCACGACGATCCTCGATGCGCTCGTGCGTGCGTGACGATGACATGCCCGCCTCGATGTCGTCGAGAATCTTCTCGGGATCTTCGGTGCGCGGGTTGTCGCTCGTCACGATGGCGATGTCTGCCCTCTCGTCCGCGATGCGGCCCATCTCCGGACGCTTGCCACGATCGCGATCGCCACCGCATCCGAAGACCACGATGAGCCGGCCCGTCGTGAACGGACGCACGGCGTCGAGTGCGCGCTCGAGGGCATCGGGCGTGTGTGCATAGTCGCGCAGCACGGTCGGCTGCTCGCTGATGATCTCGAGCCTGCCCGGCACCTGCGGCATCGACGTCAGTCGCTCCGCGATGTCGGTCGGTGTCACACCCATGGCCCACGC
>JAQBPV010000178.1 GCA_028287345.1 Gemmatimonadota bacterium | reverse complement strand
CCCTTCTCCTTGTTCTTCGCAATCTCGGCGTCGAACTGCGCCTTTGCCTCGCGCATGAGCTCGAGATATGCCGCTTCCCCACGACGAACAGTACGCATGACGCTTCCCCTGTAGGCGATAGATAACGATCAGACGCGAGACGGCAATTCACCCACCCACGCACTGCTCACCCGCGCGATCTCCTGCATCACATCATCGTCCGTCCGGCCCGAAGCCTTGAGCACGTGAAAGCCGTGATCAGCTCCGTCGATCCACCGCATCTGCCATGGCGTGCTCACAGTCTCCAGAGCCCGCTCCATCAGCGCGCGCGTACACAGTGCATCGCGAGTGCCGCTCAGTGCCAGTACCGGCATGCTGATTTTGCTGAGATGTGCGTCGCGAAGCTTCTCTGGTTGACCGGCCGGATGCAACGGATACGCAAGCAATAGTAGCCCATCCGCGTCGAAATCCTCAGATGCCAGCATCGAGCAGGCCCTTCCACCCATGGACCGGCCCCCGATGATGAGCCGGTTCGGCTCCAGTTCCTGATGCACCCGAGCGACCACCGCCGACACCGTCTCCATCAACTTCGGCATCGCGTCCGGACGGCTGCTCTTCTTCTCCTTGTAGAGGAAGTTGAACCGCACGACACCAAAGCCTCGGGCGCGAAGGGCGTTCGCACTGGCGAGCATGCCCTTGTCGGACATGCTGCCCCCCGCGCCGTGGGCGCAAACGAATACCGCCGCCTGCTCGGGCGACGTCGCCGGCTCATAGACAGCCGACACCTCCTCGGTGCCGACCGTGACCTTCCACTCCTGCTTGCTCATGGCGACTTCGGTTCGAGTTCCATTTCGTCCAGGAAGCGGTGCCCACCGGTGAGCTTTCCGCCTCGGTTCACCACCCGCGTCATCACCAGCCGCCGCTGCGTTCGCGTCATCCCGACATACAGCAGCCGCCGAGCCTCGTCGATTTCCTCTGGCGACGGCGCCTTGCTCCCCGAGCCGCCCGGCAGCTGGTCGTCCTCCGTGCCGACGACATACACCCGCGAGAACTCGAGCCCCTTCGTCGAATGCAGCGTGAGGAGATTGACGCGCATCCGCTCCGGCTCCTGGCCATCCAGCTTCGAGAGCACGGCGCGCTCGAGAAATAGTGTCAGCTGTGCCTCGACAGGTCCATCGGGAATTTCGGCAATCAGGCGACGCATCCGCATCATGGCCGCCGGATAGCGCTCGTCGGCCGTCTTCACCTTGCGGATGTTCACCATCCGCTCCGCACCGCCCAGAAGATCGATGATCTCCTCGGCGGCCGGAATGGTGATGTCGTCTCCCGTTTCGCGCTCGTACCAGTCGAGGGCGCCGCTGTAGGCGCCGAGTGCGAATGGGGTCGAGATTCCCTTGAAGATCAGCGCTTCTTCGCAGAGCGAGCGTTCGTCACAGAGTGCGAGCGCGATGCCCACGTGGCCCAAGAGGTCGACGAGTGCGGTCTTTCGCGCGCGTATCAGCTTCATCTCGTTGAGCGCGAGCAGCACCTTGGCCAGCGCGCGCGTGTCGTCGAGCGCGCGGTGCGATTGCCCCGCATCGATGCCGAACGTCCGCGCGAGATTCACCAGCTTGTTACTCGTGGTGACCAACTCGCGCGAGAGTGGCAGCGAATCATACATCGTGAGGTCGAACTTCTCGCCGATCTCACGCGCCATGCGACTGATGATCTTGAAGTCGAACTCGTAGCCGTTGTGCGCGACGATGACGTCGCTTCCGCAGAACGCGCGGAACGCCGGCCAGATCTCCTCGAAGTGCGGCTTGTCCGCCAACTCGGCGTTGCTGATGCCGTGCACCGCCTCGGCTCCAGCCGTCAACGGAACGCGTGGCTTCACGAGGACGTGATATTCGTCGACGATCTGTCCGTCGCGCACGCGCACCGCCGCGATCTCGACGATCTCTGCGTTCGTGGTATCCCTGTCGGTCGTCTCCAGATCGAACGCCGTGAAGTTCGTGAACGTCGACCGGATGTCGCTCATCTCGACCAACTGCGCCGCCTTGAAGACGCCGAGTGCGATACCCACCGAAGGCGTATCGTCGGGCGAGATCTGCTCGGCACCGTCAGGCGCTTCGCCGCGGACCGCCTTGATGCCGATCTCATGCAACATCCCCTTGATCGGGATGTCCATGCCCTTCATCGGCGGAATCCAGACTTCCGCGCGCTCCTCTCTCGCACGACGCAACCGCTCCGCCAGCGCGACGACGTCCGGCAATGAAGCCGGATCGCTGAGCTCATCGTGTCGTTCGTCGAGCACCGACCGCAACTTGCCGACTTTACGAGAGAGCAGCTCGGTGATGAGGCCAGTCAGCGTTTTGTGCTGCTTCCCCACCGCCTCGAGATTCTTCCACTCCACCAACGCTCGGCGAATCTGACGCGCGGTGGTGTCTTTCTTCGGCAGACGATTCGCCTTCTGCCTGAGGAAGATGCGCAGCTCCATCTGATTGCGCTCTGCCTCCGCCTGCGATTCGAGGAAGAGCGCCTTTGGCAACAACACCTTCAAGAACGCGTCGCGGTAGACGACGTCGTCCGGATACGCCATAACGCGCGTGCCCGCGAGCACGTAGGCGACCACGGGATCGTCGGCGAGTGCGCGTCCCTGGGCGAGGCGACAGGGAATGCCCGCGTTGAGGAACGCTGTCTCGAGCCGGCTGCCGATGTCGTGCTTGCGATACAGCAGCGCGACGTCGCCCCAGCGGTGGCCAAACTCATCGTGGTCTCGGCGGATGTCGTCGACGATCCACTGTTCTTCCTCGTCGTCCGTCTGGAAGCCGAAGGTGTTGATCGGAAAGGTGGAGACGTTGTCCGCGCGCGGGACGATGCGGTTGGCGAAGATCGGCGTGTTCGACAGCATCAGCTTGCGCGCGAGCGCGAAGACGTCCTGCGGGCAGCGGCGATTCTCTTCGAGATAGATGATGCGATCGGGACCGATGTCGAACTCGTTGACGTAGCTTCGGAAGACCTTCGAGTCAGCGCCCGCCCACGAGTAGATCGACTGCTCGTCGTCGCCCACCGCGAAGATGTGCTTGTGGTCGTGCGCCAGTCCGGCGATCACGCGGTACTGCACCGGATTGAGATCCTGGAATTCGTCGACGAGCACGACGTCCCATCTTGCGCGGAGCATCGAGGCGGCGGCGCCCCGCTGCTCCAGGAGCTCGGCCGCCTTGATCACGAGCTGATCGAAGTCCACCAGCTTGCGATCCGTGAGGAAGCGCTCGTACTGATGAAAGAGGATCAGGTCGTTGTGCTGGAGCGGATCGCCGCGCAGCCGATGCGCCGAGAAGCGCGTGAGGACGCTGCGGTGCCATTTGCGTGGGCCTTCGATCCGGCGGAGGACGTTGAGTTGGTATTCCTCGTCGGCGATGCCGAATCCTGGCTCGAGGAGGACGTCGGCGCCCAACTCTCTTAGAAGTTCCGCGCAAAAGGCGTGGATCGTGCCGCTCTTGATGCTCTCGGCGCGGTCGACGCCCAGGCGGTCGACTAGCCGATGGGTGATCTCGCCGGCGGCCTTGTTCGTGAACGTGAAGGCGCAGATGCGCGCCGGATCGAAGCCGTGCTCCTCGATGAGGAAGCGGATGCGCTCGATGAGGCAGTAGGTCTTGCCGGCGCCCGGCCCCGCGAGCACGAGCAGCGAGTGTGGCGCGGCTTCGATCGCACTGCGTTGCGAGGGCGAGGGAACGGCGAGGTTTGCAGCGAAAACAGGTGGTGCCGAGGACATGATTCGAAGTGTGTTCTGGCGCGCGGGCAAGTCAAGCGTCTTGCTGGGGCATATTCGGGCGACGACAATTACCACGTCGCAACTGATACCCCCTTGTCATTCACGCCGATCTCGAGTTCCTGAATTGACGACTCCGATGGGAACGTCCGCCAGTCGCTTCGGCCTCAACGGGTTCCGCGATGCTGTTCGCCGGGAATTGAGCAAAGGGTTGAGCCCGGACAAACTGGCTTTCACCATCGCCATCGGCTTCGTGATCGGTGTGTTTCCGATTCTTGGAACCACCACTGCCTTGTGCGTCGTCGTTGCGGTGGCGCTCCGCTTGAATCACCCGGTGATCCAGGCGGCCAACTATCTGGCGTCTCCGATATTTGTCGTGCTACTGGTGCCGTTTCTTCGACTGGGTGCGTGGCTATCCAATGACGCGGCGCTTCCACTCGACTATGCCGCATTGAAAGCCGTATTCGCGCGAGGTTGGTTCGCGGCCATTGCGCAGTTATGGTCGCTGTTGTTCCACGGAGTGGTTGCGTGGCTTCTCGTCGCGCCGGTGCTGGTTGGCGTACTCTATTTTTGTTTGCGACCGCTCACTCGGCGTTGGGCGATCAAACCTGCCAGCCCTCGTGTTAGCGTACAAGGGAAGTCCTGACTGAATCGCATGCCCACTGATGCCCCATTGAAGTGGACTCCGGCTCGTCCGAATGCGATGGTGGTCGCCTGTTCAGACGGGCGGCTGCAGCCGGCGACGGATGCGTTCCTCGCGCGTGAGCTCAAGATCACGCAGTACGATCGGTCTACGTGCCTGGCGGGGGAGGGGCGCTCTCGGCGTCTGCGTCTTCCGGCGCGGATGTAGAGCGCGCGAAGCAGATGTGCGCCGAGTGCTTGTACCTGGTGCAGCTACATGCCGTGAAGCAGGTGATCCTACTCTTTCACGGGCCGGCGGCTGGAGGACGGATCGAGGCGGCTTGTGCTGACTACAACCGGTCCTCGAGACGATGCTTGATCTCGCCGGCCGCCTTGTTGGTGAACGTGAACGCGCAGATGCGCGCCGGGTCGAAGTTATGCTCCTCGATGAGGAAGCGGATGCGCTCGATGAGGTAGTAGGTCTTCCCAGCGCCCGGCCCCGCAAGCACGAGGAGCGCCTAGTGCGCAGTCAATTGCCCGCCTTCTTCACGCGATCCGCCACATGGAACTCACCACAGGCGACGTCAGCTTCACCTTTCGGCTCAACGAAGCCGGCAACCGACACGTCGCACCGATCGACTTGATCGAGTGGGAGCCCTTTCGCTCGACGAACACCGTGCCGGGACGTGAAGGGCAGCACGTGCTGCTCGAGTGTGCGATGATCTTTGATGAGCGCGAGGCAGAAGAAAAGCTGGCCGAACCACATACGGATCTTCCGGCGCTGGAGTACTTCCTGACGCATCGCGCCGCCATTGCGGACGCTGTCATGGTCGCAAGCGTGAAGTTCGCTCAGGATCTCTACAAGGTCAGCGTCAAGTACGGCGTCGACCGAGTCGAACTGGCGCAGATCGCGACGATAGATGATCTGAAGACGATGATCGACCTTTCGTACGTCCAGCTCTTTCCGTATCACCAGAACGGTCTTCCCTACCTCGGCTACCGCTTCGAGTCCAATTGGGACGAGTATGGCTTCTACGCGCTCCTGCTCGGCACCGAGGTCCTTGCGTGCGGATACAGTGGCACCGCGCTCGCCATCGACCGCTCCATTCGAGACGACGGTGGAGTGATCTGATCCACTGCGCACGGGATCATCATAGCTCCACCCCAACGCTCCACGTCCGAGTGGCCCACGCACCGAATTCCTGTCGTGCATCGAGGCGGAGGTAGATGTCGTCGAACACGCGATGCCGCACTGCGGCACCGAGGCTTCCGCCGAGCGACGAACGATTCGTAATCGTCTCGGTGTGAGTGACTTGCGGATAGCGCGGATCATCAGCGCTGCCGAGGTCGGCGATACGAATGGTTTCCCGGCGCCAGCGCTTCGACGTAGCGGCGGTCAACCATAAGGGGCCCGCGATGCGTCGCTCTGCGGCGACGCCGAACCAATCGGAACTGCGACCCATTTGTGTAAACGTCCGCAGGCGAGGATCTGTCGCGCCCTGGAATGTCGGAGTGTTGGTGCTGGCGAGTTCCGCCGTGCCGCGCTCTACGCCGACTCTCCATTCTCCGCGCCGGAGCTGTATTCCACCCTGCGTGACGGACCGGTCGTCGCTCCCGAGTCCCTGCGAGACGTAGAGCCTGACCGGCTGCGTGGCGAGCGCACTCTCCTTGACGGTTGGAGTCGAACCGCGCAGGTGCTCGACCCATCTCGGAAAGAGCGAGCCGACGATGGCGCCACCTGCGCCGACCGCGACGACGCCGAACAGTGCTCCCGCGCTTGCACCGGAGAGCCATGCATTCTCACAGTTCGAGCTTTCGCACAGGCCTGCGCCAAGGGCAGCGCCAAACAGAGTGAAGACGACTCCACCCGCAATGGCACCGGATTTCAGGCCCGTACGCGCGTAGGTGCTGCGCGAGCGCCAGGAGATCACGCTGGCGAGTGGGATGGTGTCGGCGTCGCCGAGTATGAGGGAGGTTGGCGTGGTGGCGCGCGCGTCGCCGCGAACTATTCCTTTCGGCGTGATGACTTCCAGCGCCGTGCCGGGTCGCACGACCTGTGCGTGAATCGGCAAAGTGAGCACGGTTGTGGCGGCGAGGCCCAACGCGACGATAATGGTTCCGATGTTCATCCCGACCCCGAAGAAGGTTGTCATCAGTAACGCGTATTCGGGATGCAGATCGGCTCATCGTCGGACGGCCCGCGCTGCGGACGCGATCTGCCGAAGGCCTGCGAAACGAGATTGAGACAAGTGCAGGCAAGGCAAAAGCTTGCTCGGAGCATTTTCAGGCGACCAATTACCACGTATGGCGACTGATACCCCGTTCAAGTGGACCGCGACTCGGCCGAATGCCCTTGTGGTTGCCTGTTCGGACGGGCGGCTGCAGGTGGCGACCGATGCGTTTCTTGCGCGCGAGTTCAAGATCACGCAGTACGATCGGTTTTATGTGCCTGGGGGCGGAGGGGCGCTCTCGGCGTCAGCGTCTTCCGGGAACGACGTCGAGCGGGCGAAGCAGATGTGTCACGAGTGTCGGTACCTCGTGGAGCTGCATGCGGTGAAGCGCGTGATCCTTCTTTTTCACGGGCCAACCGCGGGGGGAAGGATTGAGGCGGCTTGTGCGGACTATCGGAGGAAGCTGCCTTGGGCGCCGGTGGCGGAACTGCGGCAGCAGCAGGAGGCAGATGCGGCCGAACTGTTAGGGCGGCGGCAGCCTTGATTACGAGTGTGTCGAAGTCGAAGAGCTTGCGATCGGCGAGAAATCGCTCGTATGCGTGGAAGAGAATCAGGTCGTTGTGCTGGAGCGGATCGCCGCGCAGTCGATGCGCCGAGAAGCGCGTGAGTACGCTGCGGTGCCATTTGGGTGGGCCTTCGAT
>JAQBPV010000167.1 GCA_028287345.1 Gemmatimonadota bacterium | reverse complement strand
CTCGACGAGTCACTCGCCTACGTGACCACGCGAGAGATGTTCGGGCAGCTGTTGCAGGACTTCCAGCTCACTCAGGCGAAGCTCGCCGACATGGCGACGTCGATCGACGCGAGCGCACTGCTCGTGTACCGCGCCGCATGGACACGCGACAACGGCGCCGAGCGGGTCACTCGTGAAGCGGCGATGGCGAAGATGTACGCCACCGAGGCCGCACAGCGCGTCATCGACGACGCGGTGCAACTCCTCGGCGGCCGCGGCGTGGTGGCCGGTCATCCGGTCGAGCGCCTGTATCGGGAGATTCGCGCGCTGCGGATCTACGAGGGAACGACTGAAGTGCAGCAGTTGGTCATCGCCGCGCAGGTGCTCGCCGACTACTCAAGAGCAGGCGCGGCGCATGAGTGAGTCAGTGGCGCACACCGGTCACGTGGACACCTTCTGCGCCGACCACCTGCCGCCGGCGGAGCTGATGCCTGTGCGTCATTGGGACGCCATTCCCGAGCTGGCGTATCCGTCGCGACTGAACTGCGCCGTCGAGTTGCTCGATGCGGTGTACGACGATCGCCCCGCCATTCGCTATCCGGGTGGCGAGTGGAGCTATCGCGAGCTGCGTGACAATGCGAACCGCATCGCGCGCGTGCTCGTCGAGGACTTTGGCATCGTGCCGGGAAATCGCGTGCTGCTGCGCGGTGCGAATACGCCGATGCTCGCCGCGTGCTGGTTCGGCGTGCTCGAGGCTGGCGGCGTCGTGGTGTGCACGATGGCGCTGCTGCGCGAGCGAGAGCTGCAGTACATCGCGCAGAAGGCGGAGATCGCACTCGCCATCACCGATGCGCGTGTTGCCGTGGACTGCGAAGCCGCCGTCGAGACACCCGTGCTGCGCTTCGGCGGAGATGATCCGACGGACCTCACCGCTCGAATGCGCGACAAGCCGGCCGAGTTCACTGCGTGCGACACCGCGGCCGAGGACATCGCGATCATCGCGTTCACGTCGGGCACCACCGGGCAGGGGAAGGGCACGATGCACTCGCATCGCGACATCCTCGCGATCACCGACTGTTTTCCGCGCTACGTGCTGCGTCCATCGGCGAACGACGTCTTCTGCGGCTCGCCTCCCCTCGCCTTCACGTACGCGCTCGGCGGCTTGCTCCTGTTTCCGCTGCGCTTCGGCGCATGTGCGCTGCTGCTCGAGCAGGCGACGCCGCCGCATCTCATCAAGGCCATCGAGGAGTTTCGGCCGACGATCTGCTTCACCGCGCCAACCGCGTATCGCGCCATGTGTGGCATGCTCGCCGAGCACGATGTGTCGAGCCTCGTGAAATGCGTGTCGGCTGGTGAGACGCTTCCCTTGAGTGTGTTCGAGGCGTGGAAGCAGGCGACGGGCATCGCGATCATCGATGGCATCGGCGCCACGGAGATGCTGCACATCTTCATCAGCGCATCGGGCCGGAACATCCGGCCGGGATCCACTGGCAAGGTCGTGCCGGGCTACGAAGCCCGCATCGTCGGTGACGACGGCAGCGAATTGCCCGATGGCACCGTCGGCCGGCTCGCCGTGCGCGGACCCACCGGGTGTCGCTATCTCGACAATCCGGATCGGCAACGCGAGTACGTGCAGGACGGCTGGAATCTCACCGGGGACTCGTACGTTCGCGACGCCGATGGTTACTTCTGGTATCAGGCGCGCACTGACGACATCATCATCTCTTCCGGCTATAACATCGCCGGTCCGGAGGTGGAGAACGTGCTTCTCGAACATCCGGCCGTGCTCGAGTGTGCGGTGGTCGGTGTGCCCGACGAAGAGCGTGGCCAGCTTGTGAAGGCGTTCATCGTCCTCAAGCCCCATACGTCCGGCGACGCCGCGCTCGTGAAGGAGATGCAGGACTTCGTGAAGGCCCGCATTGCACCGTACAAGTATCCGCGCGCCATCGAGCTCGTGACTGCGCTGCCGCGCACCACCACCGGCAAGCTGCAGCGCTTCCGTCTGCGAGAGGTATCAGGATGATCGAGCATGACAGTGCTGCGAAGGTGTTGGCACCAAAGGGATGGGCGGCGCCGCGCGGCTACGCGAATGGTGTCGTCGCATCTGGGCGCGTGGTCGCACTCGCAGGACAGATCGGCTGGAATCCCGCGACGACGACATTCGAGAGCGACGACTTCGTGGCGCAGGTGCGTCAGGCGCTCGAGAACGTCGCCATGTTGCTCAGCGAAGCCGGCGCCGAGCCGCAGCATCTCGTGCGTCTCACCTGGTTCATCACGGATCGCATCGCGTACCTCTCGGCGCAGCGCGAAATTGGTCTGGTGTACAGGGAAGTGCTGGGTAGGAACTATCCGCCAATGTCGGTCGTCATCGTCGCAGGTCTCATCGAGGAGCGAGCCATGGTCGAAATCGAAGCAACCGCGGTGCTGCCCACATGATCGGGCGCATCATCACGGAGCGCGTCGGGCCGGTCACGCTGCTCGTCATCAGCAACGCCGATCGGCAGAATGCGCTGACGGCGTCGATGCGCGACGAGCTCACGCATGCGCTGGAGTGGGCTGACGAAGAGGCGGACGTACGCGCCGTCGTGCTCATGGGCGCGGGAGAGCGGTCGTTCGCCGCGGGCGGCGACATCAACGAGCTCGCGGAGCGCACGCTCGAGCAGCAGCGACACATCATGGAGAATGGCAGCGTGTTCGGCGCGGTGCGCCGGATGCGGAAGCCGATCGTCGCGGCCATCAATGGCGTCTGTCTCGGCGGCGGGCTCGAGCTCGCATTGTCGTGCGACCTACGCGTCGCCGTACCGCAGGCGCGGTTCGGTCAACCCGAGGTGTGCATCGGCCTCATCCCGGGCGGCGGGGGAACGCAGATGCTCCCGCGCATCATCGGCCTCGGGCATGCGATGCGACTCGTCCTCACGGGCGACGTCATCGATTCGGATGAGGCGCTGCGCATCGGACTCGTGAACGAGGTCGTCCCGGCCGCGGCACTGCGCGGCCGCGCGGTTTCGCTGGCTACGCACATCGCGTCGAGGGCACCACTCGCCGTGCTCGCCGCCAAGGAAGCCACGCGCGCTGCACTCGATCTTCCGTTCGAGGAGGGACGCCAGCGCGAGCTCGCGCTCTTCGAGCAGTGCTTTGCGAGCGCCGATCGCGTGGAAGGCGTGGGCGCATTTCTCGAAAAGCGACACCCGAGCTTCCGCGGCTGTTGAGCGATGGCGAACGCGCACGCGCAGTTCGAGCCGGATGAGCAGAAGGCGATTCTCGCACAGGCCGCCGCTGGTGAGAAACCGCTGTGTCCGCGCGATGGCACTCCGATGACGCGACGCTCGATCGGAGGCGGCTCGTTCGGCCTCGGCTATGCACGACGGCGGGAATGGCTCATCTGTCCGGAGTGTCGGCGCAGCCTGATCTTCGATCTCAGGCGAGGTACGAGGAACTAGCGTTGTGGTGACTCACAACTAGCTTTTCATTGTCAGTGATCCGTATCACCAGTCACACAGGCCCCCTTTGAATTTCGGCGACCGCTTGCAGGCCAGCTTTGCCCAGGTCTTCGGGGACATCGTGCCGGCGCTGCTCGGCGCACTGGTCATTCTCTTCGCCGGCTATCTGCTGGCCAAGGTGCTCGAAAAGCTCGTCGAGCGCTTTCTTCGCCGCATTCGGCTGAACCGTATGCTCGAGCGCGGCGGCGTAATGCAGGCCGTCGAGCGCTCGGGGTCGCACCTGAACCCGATTCGCGTGTTGGCGAACCTGGTGTTCTGGCTCGTGATGTTCGCCGTCATTCTCGTCGCGGCGAATGCACTCGGACTCGAGTCGCTGGCGAACGTCTTCTCCGAGCTGGTCAGCTACATCCCGAGTGTGATCGCGGCCATCGTGATCATCCTCGTCGGCATCGTGCTCGGCGGGTTCGTTGGTGGGCTGATCTCGGCTTCGGCGGGTGCGCTGCACGGCGGTCGCGCACTGGCCCGCGTTGGGCGAGGCGGTGTCATTCTGCTGGCCATCTTCATGGCGTTGCAGGAGTTGGGCATCGCAACGGACATCGTCACCACGGCGTTCGCCATCCTGTTCGGCGCCATCGCGCTCGCGATGGCTCTCTCGTTCGGGCTCGGCAACCGCGAACTGGCTGGCGAGATCACGCGCGAGTGGTACAACTCGTATCGCGCCGAGCGCGACGACGCCCTGCGCCGCGAGCGGGAGTTCGAGGAGCGCGAAGATCGCGAGATGGAGACGGAGTATCCGGAGTCCGCGCCCACAGAGGCCGAGGGCAGCGAGTAGCTCTCACCGGTCCGAAACCGAAGGGAGCGGATTGGCCGGATTGGATCAATCCGGCCTTTGTCCGTCAGATCCGTC
>JAQBPV010000134.1 GCA_028287345.1 Gemmatimonadota bacterium | reverse complement strand
GTGGTGCATCGCACGTACTCGCCGGAGAATGCCATCGGCCGGCCAACCGCCTCCACGACGGTTCCGATCGTCGTCGCGTTCTTGTCGCGGGCCTCCACCTGCGTGCGCACCGAGAGCTGGATGTCGTTGGTCTCGGCGCTCGGATAGCCCTGTGCGCTGCCACAGTCGATGTACTTCGTGAGCGAGGTCTTACCGAGCTGCTTGTGCGCCTTCATCCCCGAGATCCCGATGATGTGATTCGCCGGATCGTGCTCCGAGATGGGAAGGCTGAGCGAATCGAACACCGCCGGCAGCGCGTCCCACACGCGGTTGACCGGATAGTCGATCGCGACGAGCTTGGCCCCGTCGTCGCCTCGCACGCGGAGAAAGCCCCCGCCCGAGCCGACGACGTGCACGGTCTGAACGGATTCGCCCGTAGAGCCGCTGGAAGCGCAGGCGGTGAGCGTGAGGAGCGACAGCAGGACGGAGCGACGCATTGGACCTCCGGAAGGTGGGTGCGACGACGTTACGCTCGAGCGGCCACTCTGTCTAGCCGCTCCGGCCAGGGCGCTACAGCGCCGTGGCCGGGCGTCCGCGCCTGCCACTGCCACCGGCCGCGGCGGCGGCATCGTCACCGTCCGGACGCCGTCCGCCGAGCTTCTCGCGCAGCATGTCCGTCGCGTCCGCGCTCTGCTTCTCGATCATCGAGCCCGCGGACTTTCGCTGCCCCTCGTCCAGCGGCGCCATCGCTTCGGTCAACGCACCGTCGTAGTTGGCGCGAATCTCGGCGAGCACGCTCATGACCCCGTTGCGTGCCATCATCTTCCGCGCGCCGTCTTCCTCGCTGGCGCGTGACGACGGCTTCATCTCGTTCCTGAGCGAATCGATCGCCTTGAAGAACCCTTCGTTCTTCTCGGCCACCTTGGCCTCGACCTCCTTCACGCGCTTCACCTGCTCATCCGTGAGCGAAAGGTCCTTGCGCTTGTCGAGCAGGAGGCGGATTGGACTGATGCTCTCGATGTCGCGATTCGAGAGCTGGAGGCCGGCCTGGGCGGACGGCTTGTTGATCTCGTTCCAGTCGGCCTTCTTCTCGCCGCGAACCTTGGCCTGCGCGGAGACGACTGCCGGCGCGAGAAGGAGCATCAGTGTCGCGAGGGTGCGATTACGCATTGTCGGTATCGTTGAGGGTGAACGGTGAGGTGGATACTTCACGTGCTGGGCGGGCTACGGCTCCACGACGTCGATGCGACGATTCGCCGCAATGGGGCCAGTGACCTTCTGCGTCTTGCCTGAGGGCCAGCGCACTTCGAGCGAGGCCGCATGGTCGGCGCTTCCAAGCCCGAAATACAGCGGCAGATCGCTTTGCGACAGATATCCCGACTTTCCATCCATGACCTTCAGCACACGCCGTCCGTCCGGGAGCTCGAGCGTCACCTGCGCACCGAGCCCTTCGCGGTTCGAGCGCGTGCCGCGAAGCGTCACCAGCAGATAGTCGAGCGGATGCTTTCCAGCGAGATTGCTGATGAGGATCTGGGGTGCCGCGTTGAACTCGTTGGTCACGATGTCGAGATCCCCGTCCCCATCGACGTCGAGCAGCACCGCCGACCGCGTGCCGAGCGCGCCCATCACGGTGAACTTGTTGGCGCCGTCGCTGCGGCAGCCCTTGGCTTCCGCACCAGGCTGCGTGCAGGTGCCGCAGTAGAGGTGTCCCTTGTCCGCGCCTCCACAGTCGAGACTGAACCAGGGCTGCTCCGTCGCTCCTTTCGCACGCGGCTCTACGCCGAGGGTGAACTCGCTCGAGAGAAAGTGCTTCCCCGCCTCATTGAGGAGGACCGAGTTCGTGGCATAGCGAAAGGGGAAGTTCATGCTGTTGGCGATGAAGATGTCGTCCCACCCGTCCGCATTGAGGTCGTCCACGCTCGGGCCCCAGGGCCAGTAGCTCTCCACCCCGGCGCTGTCGGACACTTCGTCGAACCGTCCGGCGCCACGTCCGGCGAACAGCGCGTTGCCGAACATCGAGCGTTCGTAGCCACCGGGAAAGAGATCGGGCGGCATGCGCTTCGGGTCCGCCTTGCGCGCCTCGGCCGCCGCGTCGCTCGGTGGGATGTCGACGAACATGTCGGAATGCATGTCGGTGATGAACAGGTCCAGACGCCCGTCCCCGTCGAAATCGAACACCTTCGCCCCCATCGCGCCCCAGGGGGTCTTGGGGAAATAGGCGAGCGTCGTATCGCGGAACTGCTTACCGGCCATGTTGAGCCACAGATGATTCTGGCCCTGCATGTCGAGCACGTAGAGATCGGGCCGGCCGTCGCCGTTCGCGTCGATCACGACGGCATCGCCACTCCAACTGAAGTCGACGAGCCTCGTCTCCTGCGTGACGTCCTTGAACTTTCCTCCCCCCAGGTTGTGGTACAGGAGGCTCGCCTCGGCGCGCTCGGGGTGCGTGTGGCCGTGGAATGCGTCCCGCAGCCCCACGTAGTATCCTCCGGGCCCCTTCTCGTCGCTCGTGTAGGTCCCCACATTCGCCACGAAGAGATCGAGGAGCCCGTCGCCGTCGTAGTCGAAGAACACCGCGCCCGACGAGTGGCCCACGTATTCGACCCCCGCGCTCGCGGTGATGTCCGCGAAC
>JAQBPV010000252.1 GCA_028287345.1 Gemmatimonadota bacterium | reverse complement strand
GTGAACAACCGCCAGCAGGCTGACACCGGAACGAAGATGATCCACATCGGCCGCAACACGAAGTCGAACATCGTGAGCAAGGGGATCAGCGCCGGCCACGGCCAGAACAGCTATCGTGGCCGCGTGCAGGTGCTGCCGAAGGCGGAGAACGCGCGCAACTACACCCAGTGCGATTCGATGCTCGTCGGGAACCAGTGCGGCGCCCACACGTTTCCTTACATCGAAGTCGGCAACAACACTGCGCAGGTGGAACACGAGGCCTCGACGAGCAAGATCGGCGAGGACCAGATCTTCTACCTGAAGCAGCGTGGGCTCAGCGCCGAGCAGGCGGTATCGATGATCGTGTCGGGGTTCTGTAAAGAGGTGTTCAAGGAACTGCCGATGGAGTTCGCACTCGAGGCGCAGCAGCTTTTGGGGATTACGCTCGAAGGATCTGTCGGATAGGCGCTGCAACTGTTCCTGGAACGGCAACTACGACTGCAACTACCACTGCCACTGCCGTTTAGTATTGCGACAGACAAGCTTCCCAAAATTTTTCTCCGTCCTTTAAGTCCAGAAATGCTCGATATAAAAGACCTGCGCGCCACTGTGAGCGACAAAGAAATTCTCCGTGGCATCACACTGACCGTGAAGCCCGGCGAAGTGCACGCCGTCATGGGCCCGAACGGCTCCGGCAAGAGCACACTCGCGCAGGTGCTCGCCGGCCACCCGGCGTACCAAGTCACCGGCGGCAGCGTCACCTACCTCGGCGACGACCTCCTCGCCATGGATCCCGAAGTGCGCGCGCAGCAGGGCATCTTCCTGGCCTTCCAGTATCCGGTCGAGATTCCCGGCGTGAGCAACGCCTACTTCCTGCGCGCGGCGTACAACGAGATCCGCAAGGCGCGCGGTGAGGAAGAGATCGATCCGATGAGCTTCGCCGACCTGATGGACGAGAAGATGCGCCTCGTCGAGATGGACGACTCGATGCTCACGCGGTCGGTGAACACGGGCTTTTCCGGCGGCGAGAAGAAGCGCAACGAGATCCTGCAGATGGCGGTGCTCGAGCCCAGGCTCGCGATCCTCGACGAGACCGACTCGGGTCTCGACATCGACGCGCTGCGTATCGTCGCCAACGGCGTCAACACGCTCAGGCGCCCGACCAACGCCACGATCGTCGTCACGCACTACCAGCGCCTGCTCAACTACATCGTGCCCGACTACGTGCACGTGTTGGCTGGCGGCCGAATCGTCCGTTCGGGTGGCAAGGACCTCGCACTGGAGCTCGAAGCCAAGGGGTACGACTGGCTGCTGGAGGAGGCAGTCGCGTGATCGACCCGTATCTGCAGAGCTTCGAGAGTTTTTCGGCGAATGGCGGCGCCGCAGCGCCGCAGTCCGTGCGATCGCTCCGGCTGTCGGGCATCACGCGCTTCGAGACGCTCGGCTTTCCGACGACGCGCAACGAGGACTGGCACTTCACGTCGGTTGCACCGATCGCAGAGGGGCGCTTTGCGCCACTGACGAAGGCGACGGGTGAGGTGACCGCGGCGCAGATCGCGCCGTTCGTCATCGCACCGCAATGGCACACGCTCGTCTTCGTGAACGGCCGGTTCGATGCGAAGCTGTCGGGTGGCAATGCGCTGCCCGCGGGCATCCGCGTGCTGCCGTTCGCTCGTGCCTACGAAGAGCTGCCGGCGGTCGTCGAGCAGTACCTCGGCAAGATCGCCGCGTTCGACGCGCACACGTTCACGGCGCTCAACACGGCGTTCATCAACGATGGCGCCGTGGTCCAGGTGGAAGCCAACGCCGAGATCACGCAGCCGATCCATCTGCTGTTCGTCAGCGACGCGTCCGCGGCGCAGGGGAGCGCGCAGCCGCGCAACCTCATCGTGCTCGAGCGCGGCGCCAAGGCGACGGTGATCGAGAGCTACGCCGGTGTCGCCGAGGGCAGATACTTCACCAACACCGTGACCGAGGCTTCCATCGGCGACGGGGCGACGCTCACGCACCTCAAGCTGCAGCGTGAGTCGGCGCAGGCGTATCACGTCGGCACGCTCGACGTGCGGCAGGCGCGCGACAGTCACCTGTTCTCGTTCAGCTTCGCCACGGGTGCGCTGTTGTCGCGCTCGAACATCTACACCGAGCTCCGCGGCGCAGGCTGTGGCGCAACGTTGAACGGCCTCTACCTCGGCGACGGCGACCAGCACATCGATCACCAGACGCGCATCGAGCACGTGGAGCCCAACTGCTACAGCCGAGAGTTGTACAAGGGCATCCTCGATGGTGCGGCGCACGGTGTGTTCAACGGCAAGGTGTACGTCCACCCCGAAGCGCAGAAGACCGACGGCAAGCAGACGAACAACACGCTGCTGTTGTCGGAGAAGGCGCAGATCGACACGAAGCCGCAGTTGGAGATCTTCGCGGACGACGTGAAGTGCACGCATGGCGCTACCGTGGGACGTCTCGACGAGACGTCGCTCTTCTACATGAAGAGCCGCGGCATCAATGCGCGCACGGCGCGTGAGCTCCTGACGTACGCCTTTGCTGCCGATGTGCTCGAGACGATCGAGCTGGCAGAGGTGCGCGAGGGACTCGAGTCGGCAACGCTTCGCCGCTACACCGATCATGGCTGACCTGCAGGAGCTCTACCAGTCGATCATCCTCGACCACAATCGGCGGCCGAAGAACTACGGCGCGCTGGACGGAGCGACATCCAGCGCCGAGGGGCGCAATCCGCTCTGCGGTGATGAGGTGAAGGTGGAGCTCAAGGTCGCGGACGATGCCATCGAAGACATTCACTTCACGGCATCCGGCTGCGCGGTGTCGCGCGCGTCGGCGTCGATCATGACGCAGGCCGTGAAGGGAAAATCGCGCGCCGAGGTGGACAAGCTGTTCACGCAGTTCCACGACCTGGTGACGGGCAAGCTCAAGCCGGACGCCGCGGAAGCGCGAGCAATGGGCGAGATCGCCGCCTTTAGTGGGGTGTCGAGATTCCCGGTAAGGGTAAAATGCGCGAGCATGCCGTGGCACACCCTGCAATCCGCCCTGCGCGACGACGCGCCCGCGACGTGAGCGAGTACGAGGACGTCGCCGCCGTTGGCGACTTGCCGGAGGGCGAAATGCTCGGCGTCACGCTCTCGAATCGGCAACCGGTGTGCGTGTACAACTACCGTGGCACCATCGGCGCGGTGGGCAACCTCTGCACGCACGCGATGTTTCACATGTCGGATGGCGTGCTGCACAACGACGGCACGATCGAGTGCGCGTGGCATGGTGCGCGGTACGATTGCCGCACCGGTGCGGTGCGTCGGCATCCCGCCGAGTGGCCCCTGCCGGTCTATGAGGTGCGCGTTGCCGACGGGCGGGTATTCGTCGGTCCAGAGGTGAGTGCTCCGGAGGAGCAGGCATCATGACACATTCGCGCCGATCCGATTTTCCGCTGCTCGCGGCGAATCCCGAGCTGCATTATCTCGACTCCGCCGCCACGTCGCAGAAACCGCGTGCGGTGCTCGACGCCATGCGGTCGTACTACGAGCACGACAACGCGAATCCCCATCGTGGTGCGTACGATCTCTCGGTGCGTGCCACTGAGCGCTACCACGTGGCACGCGAGCGCATCGCACGGTTTCTCGGCGTTGCCGATGCGGACTGCCTGATCTTCACGCGCGGTACAACGGAAGCGCTGAATCTCGTGGCGACGGCGTGGGGTCCGACGAATGTGTCGGCGGGGGACGAGATCATCGTCACCGCGCTCGACCATCATGCGAACTTCGTCCCGTGGCAGCAGCTGGCACTGGCGCGCGGCGCGAAGTTCGTCGTCTGTCCGCTCACCAGCGAGCAGCACGTGGATCTCGATGCGCTGCGCGGCCTCGTGAACCAGCGCACGAAGGTCGTCGCGTTCAGCCACGTCTCCAATGCGGTGGGCACGCTGAACCCGGTGCGGGACATCGTGGCCATCGCGCGGTCGGTGGGTGCGCTCGTGGTATGTGACGGCGCGCAGGGTGCGCCACATCTTCGCGTCGGCTTCGACGAGCTCGGCGTGGACTTCTATGCGTTCAGCGGCCACAAGATGTGTGGCCCGATGGGCATTGGTGGGTTGATCGGCAAGCGCCCGATTCTCGAGGCGATGTCGCCCTACCAGTTCGGCGGCGACATGATCGAGTTCGTGCGCGACGATCACTCCACCTGGAATGTGTTGCCGCACAAGTTCGAGGCGGGCACGCCGAACGTCGCTGATGCAGTCGGCCTCGCCGCGGCGTGTGAGTATCTGGACGCCATAGGCATGGACGACGTGCTGGCGCACGAGCGTGCGCTCGTTCGTCTCGCGACAGCGAGGCTGAATGAGATCGAGGGGGTCCGCATTTATGGGCCCGATCCATCCGAGCGTAGCGGGGTTGTGAGCTTCACGGTGAGCGACATCCATCCGCACGACCTGGCGACGATCCTCGACCAGGAAGGCGTCTGCATCCGCGCCGGCCATCACTGCGCACAGCCGCTGATGCGGAGGCTGGGCGTGTCGGCCACGGCGCGCGCGTCGTTCTACCTCTACAATGACGAGAGCGACGTGGATGCGCTCGTGCGCGCGATCGAGCGGGCGAAGACTCTCTTCGCGACGCCGCTCGTCGTCTGACGGAGCGAGCGGCGCGCGAAAAGGCCGGCTTACGGAATCACGACTGACTTTGCGAGCGACGACGTCAGGCCGGCGCCGTCGGTGACCGTCAGCGTGATGTTGTAGGTGCCCGACGCGGCCCACGTGTTCCTGGTCGTCGGCGTGTTGCGCGCCTCGGATCGGCCGTTGCCCCAATCCCACTTGTAGGACACGACCTTGACGTCATCGGTCGACGTGCTGCCGTCGAAGGAGCACTGGTGCGGGAAGGCCGGATTGGCGCAGCTGAAGGTGAAGCGCGCGACCGGCGCGTGATTGGTCGGCGGTGGTGGTGGTGGCGGTGGCGGGGACTGCGTAGTGGGGACGGCCACCTGCTTCGTGACGCTGTTCGTCAGCCCGCCGGCGTCCGTGGCCGTGAGCGTGATGCTGTAGGTCGCCTGCGTCGCGAACGTGTTCTTGGTGATGGGCGTGGAGCGCGTCTCACTCCGGCCATTCCCCCAATTCCACGCGTAGCTCACGATGCCGGCGTCGTCGGTCGCGCTCGTTGCGTCGAACGTGCACTGCATCGCCAGGCAGCTGGCCGTGAAGCGGGCGTTGGGCGCCTGGTTGGTCGAGATCGTCTGCGGCGAGTACGCAAGGAGGTTCGGCGTTCCGCTCGGCACGCTCTTGATCGCGCTCGGCGTCGCGTTGCTGAGCAGATACGAGCGCACCTGCGCTGGTGTCGCTGTCGGA
Organism: Gemmatimonadota bacterium; assembly: GCA_028287345.1. Taxonomy (GTDB): domain Bacteria; phylum Gemmatimonadota; class Gemmatimonadetes; order Gemmatimonadales; family Gemmatimonadaceae; genus AG11. Next base: position 26,408 of record JAQBPV010000252.1, on the reverse strand, counting down.
TGCGTCTGCAGATACAGTGCGGCGAGTCCAGCGACGTGCGGTGATGCGAACGACGTTCCGCTCCACGTCTTCGTTGCGGAGTTGCTGCCGATGCTCGGACCCGGGATGTTCACGCCCGGCGCAAGCATGGTGACGCACGAACCGTAATTCGAGAAGCTCGCGAACGCATCGGACATGTCCGTTGCGCCGACGACGATCGCGCTGGGTGCGCTCGATGGCGATGCAGAGCAGGCATCAGCGCTGCTGTTGCCGGCCGCGACGACGAAGGTAACGCCAGCAGCGACGGCGTTGGCGATGCTCTGATTCAGCGCCGCGGAGTAGACGTTCTGGAGGCTGAGGTTCGCGACGGCGGGGAGCACGCGGTGCGACGTGACCCAGTCGATACCGGCGATGGTGGTGGAGTTCGCGCTGTTGCCGTTGCAGTCGACGACGCGCACCGCGACGAGCTTGGCCTTCTTCGCGACGCCGTACGTCGATCCGGCTACCACGCCGGAGACGGTAGAGCCGTGACCATGACAGTCGGCAGCAGTTCCACCGGGCGTCATGATGTCGGTGCCGGCGGATGCACGTCCGCCGAAATCCGAATGTGTGAAGTTGATTCCCGAATCGAGGATGTAGACGGTCACGCCGCTGCCGTCGGCCGAATACGAATACGCGTTGTTCAACGGCAGGCCGCGCTGGTCGGTGCGGTCGATGCCCCACGACGCGCCGGACTGTGTCGTTGCCGTGGCACTCATGCGGTCCTGCTCGACGAATGCGACGTTCGGTTCGTCGCGCAGCGAATCTGCCGCTGCCGCGGACATCGTCAGCGTCATTCCCTTGAGCGCCGACTTGTACGTCATGCGCAGCACGCCGCGATGACGCAGCTCGAGGCGTCGCGCCTCGATATCGACATCGGCAACGTTGCTCTTGAAGCCGACAATGTAGCGTCCAGCGATGAGCGTTCCGCTCGCTTGTGGTGCGAGTGTTGAGGTCGGCGACGCAGGAGCAGTGGACGTCGATAGGGAGTTGTCGGCACAGCCGGACACAGCTACGCTTGCCAGCAGTAGCGGCAGTATGGAGCGACTCATTTTCTCTCTCCGTAGGATGCCCGATCACGCGCGGACGATTGTCGGTCCACGCGGTTCTTATCGGGCTCTGTCGACGTCGACGATGCGACGTCGTTATCGGTTCAGTAGCAGCATTGGCAGGAAAGGGGCCAACCTTAACGCAAAGTAACGAGGTGTCGCGCGGCGTGTTGTAAAGAGATCAACAACTCTCATTTACACACGTTGACAGTGATCTCGCTCACTAATGTATCGAGATAATCAACCAATATTTTACACGTTCATCGGTGCTCTGCGGTGCGCTTGATCGAGCGCAGCATCTCGTGGCGAATGAGCCCGCTGCCTGCGCGAACCACGAGCCAATATGGAAGAAAGCGGCGACGTGCCGCCTTGTCCGCGCAGAGCACGCGCGTCTCCGTCGATAGCTCGCACTGCTCACCATCGATGACGCGCACGCGAAAGTCCCACACGGCGCGTGCCGTTCCTGGCGCTGGCGGACGACTGCGAAACACCTCCGCCGACGGCGTACAGCGTTCGCCCGACAGCGTCCAGAAGCGTCCCTCGATGCCGATGGCGAGCTCGCTCGGTACGCGCTCCTCGAGCCGATGAAAGCCACCTCGTTCCATCGATGCGAGTGTCATCGACGTTGCGCGACCTTCCATGAGCGCGCGAATGCCGCTGAGTCCGTGAAGCAGGGCACCTGGCAACCCGCGGAGGGCGACGAGCACGCGAACGATCGGGCCACCCGCGAAGTTCGTCGACGTGATGGCCGCGTACGTCTGCGCTTGCGTCGCGCGCACTCGAATCGAGTGTCGCTCCACGACGTCGTAGTGAGGCAGGTACTCGTCGATCAGCATCGGCGCGTCACTTTCTACACGCGCGGCAGCTCGACGATGAACACGGATCCTAGCCCGGGTTGGCTCTCGGCGCGGAGCTCACCGCCCATGCCGCGTGTAAGCTCGCGGCTGATCGCCAGCCCGAGTCCGGTGCCTTCGGCCGTACGCGTGAGAGCAGGCTCGAGTTGCACGAATGGTTCGAAAATGGAGGCCAGTTGCTCCGGCGCGATTCCCACACCGGTGTCGCGCACCTGAATGCTGACGTGTCCGTCGTCGGCATCCGCGGTTAGCGTGATGCGTCCGCCAGGCGCCGTGAACTTCACCGCATTGCCGAGCAGGTTGATCAGTACCTGTTCGAGCTTCTCGCGATCGGCAGTGGCGGTCAATGCAGCGTCGGGTGCGACGTACTCGTAGTTGAGCGACCGCGCGTGCGCCTGTGGTTCGATCACCCCCTCCATGCGTTCGAGCACTTCGGCGATGCGCAACGGCTGCAGCTTGTACCGCGTGCGGCCCGCTTCGATGCGGCTGAAGTTGAGGATGTCGGTGATGATCTCGAGCAGGTGCTGCTGGTTCTGCCGGATGCGCACGAGATCGCGCCGTTGGTCGTCGGAGATCGGTCCGCGCACGCCCATCAACAACAATTCGGCATATCCTGCGATCGCGTTGAGTGGCGTGCGCAGCTCGTGGCTCATCGTGGCGAGGAAGTCACTCTTCGTGCGGTTCGCCGCTTGCGCGTCGGCGTAGAGTCGCGCGTTCTCGATTGCCGTCGCAGCGCGAGTGGCGATCTGCTCCACCGCCGCCTGCTCGGCCGGACCATACACCCGGCCCGAGTCGGAATACACGAGTGCGAGTGCGCCGAACACCTGGCCGCGCGAGCTCATCGGCACGCAGAGGTATGAGTGGGGCGACAGGTACTCGAACATCGCGGCCTGCTCTGCCGATCGCGAGAAGCGCGCAGTATCCTGGGGATCGATGATCGGTGTGATCTGAGGCTTGCCCGTGCGCACGGCGACCGGCGTACCGGGATCATCCGCACGATACGGATATTTTCTCCATAGTTCGCGCAGCACCACCTCCTTCTCCGGATCGACGTGCGTCGTGGAGACGCGCCGCAGTTCGCCCGTCGAATCGACGAGATCGATGCTGCAGTAGTCGGCGAGCGTGGGCACGAGCATCCGCGTCACCGCCGCGAGATTCCACTCGTAGTCGAGCGACACACCGAGCACGCCGAGCGCGTTCTCGACCGCCTGATGGCGTTCGCGCGCGAGGTGCTCTTCCTGAATGTCGTCGAGCACGCCGACCCATTCGATGATCCGGCCATTCTCGCGCACCGGCACCGCACGCGCGCGATACCAGAGATACTGGCCCTCGCGATGGAGAATTCGATACTCCGCGGTGTAGGGCCGTTGCTCCTTCACCGCCTCGGCCCACTGCGCGTCCACCTGGTTCCGATCGTCGGGATGGACGACGTCGAGCCAGCCCGTGCCGTGCAACTCCGTCGTCGTGTGCCCGGTGAGCTCGCGCCACACCGGCATGTCGCTGATCGCACCGCCGGGATCGGCATTCCACACCAGCACGGTACTCGCTTCCACGAGGGCACGGTATCGATCTTCGGTGCGCCGACGATCGGCCTCCGCCCGTTGTTTGATCGTCGCGTCGTGCGCGAACAGCGACACGCCGCCATCGGCGGCAGGCACGCATCGCACCTCGAGCCAGAAGTCGCGTTCGGGATACTCCGCCTCGTACTCGATCACCCGCTCCTCGGTCTGCGCACGGCGTGACTCGGTTTCGAACGGAGTGCCGATCCACGCGGGCAGTGTGTCCCAGATGACGCGGCGCTTGGCGTCCCTGGCATCGACACCAACGCGGCTCAGGAGCGTCTGACCCGCCTTGTTGAAGAAGCGCAGCCGCCATCTTCTGTCGAACACGAGCATCGCGTCGGTCATCCCGTCCGTCGCCTGAGCGACTCGGTGCCGCGCGCGGCGCAGCGTGTCCACCGTGTAGCCGAGCGTGGCGGATACACCGAGGTAGTTGACGATGGAGAAGATCTCGATCGCACTTCCACCGCGATGCGGGCTCGGCGACGTGAGTATGAAGTCGCGGAACACGACGCCGATGATGGACGCGAGGACGACGGGGCCGAATCCGCCACGCCAGGCGATCACAACGCTCAACACCCAGAACAACAGGCCGTGCAGTCCGCCGAGGGTATCGCGGACCAGCCAGGTGATGGCGACCGCGATCACGGACATCGCCACCGCTTCCGAATAGCGCCGCAGCGCACTCGCGGAGTGCACGGGTATCGACTGCAGCCTACCCGACGAACGGCGAGGGTCCACCATCAGCTCCGTTTTCGGACTCTACACATATATGCGTGTCGGCGTCCTGTACGCCACTCTGGAGCGTCTACGGCGCCAGCGGATCGTAGACATAGATGCGTCTTGCCTGCTCGTCGAAGAGGTACGCCACGCGCGCCGGAGCCTGCTTGCGCAACGCGGCATTGTTGGCCTCACCGCGATCATAGACGACCCAGATTCTCTCCTTCGCGAGGTCGGGCACGTTCCGCACGAACGCGACGTGCGGGTTGTGCATGCCGGCGTGCCGCACGAAGACGACGGCCTTCTCGTCGTGAATCGTCCGGAGGAGCGCGTAGAATGCCTCGAGATCACGTCGCGCCGCGATATGGCCGTGGCGCAGCTTCTGGAGCGCTACGACACCCGGCGCCGCGAGTATCAGTGCGCCGATCACGAGCGCGCTGGACAGTCTCGGCGACCGCCACTGGAACGAAGCATTCGGCGGAACGCCACGCGGTCGTGCGATGAGCGCCGCGGCCCATGCGAGGCCAGCGGCACTGAGGTACGCGAAAGTGGGGGTTGTCTCGTAGTAGTACAGCGTCCACTGCGGCGGCGTGGCGTAGATGAGGTGCGCGACCACGACAAGGATGCTCGTGGCAAGCGCGTACGCTGCGGGCCCGCGGAGGGTGAGCAGTCCGACAAGCGCAAACAGTGCCATGACGCCGCTCGACTGCCCCCAGACGCTGACGTACAGATTCTGTACGCGCGCCATCAATGCCGGCGCCAGCGTGCTGGGCAGATGTCGCGCGTGTATCGGGCCGTAGACGTTGGTGAGGTTCCTGGACTCGGCCGTGAGTACGCGAAGTGGTGGCGTGGAGTCGTAACCGAAACCCGGTGCATCCCACGGCATGTACTGCCGCGTGTACAGAGTCTGCGGTGTCGTGCGCCAGTCGCCGGTGCTCTTCGCGCTCCACAGCGGGATGAGCGCGATGACCGCGGTCCCTGCGGCCAGTGCAACCGCAAGGTCGCGCCACCGCCTGTGCGCGATGACGTCACGGAGCACCACGACGGCCATCGGCAGCACATACGCGGCGCCCGTGAGGGGACGCGTGATGGTCACCCATCCGACGAAGAACGCGGCCGCACCGAGCCATGCCGGCGTACGCGCCTCGCGCCAACGCAGAAGCGCATACCACGCGGCGAGTGCAGCTGTCGACGACGTGACCTGCGCGAAGTACGACGCACCGAAATGCAGAACCATCGGCGATGACAGCCATATCACCCAGGCGCAGAACGCCACCGCTCCGCCGCCAACACGCCGCGCCAGCACGTAGAGCAGCGCGCCCGCCGCGGCCTGAAGGAGGAGTGGTATGAGCGCTGTCCAGCCCAGGAGCGCACCGATGGCCATCAGTAGCGAGTGGCCCGGAAAATACTTGGCCGCCAGCATCGGTACCACGAGCACGTGCGACTGCTCCCAGAACGCCGGAATGGGTGGCGACGGAAGCGCCCACTGGCCACGAGCGAAAATTTTTGCCTGGAGCACCATCGCCATCTCGTCGTGCACGATCGGGATTGGATCGATCGCGGCCCACGAATACCAGATGACGAAAAATGTCGTCGCCGCCACGACCACGACGATCGCGCGTGATGCGAGAAGGCGCGCGATGCGCTCGTCTGCCCCCCAATTGGCGCGTCCTGAGTTATGCGCCAACAACGCCACGATGAGGATCGCGACGAGCGACACGGTCAGCATGTGGAAGGTCGCCTACGCGTGCGTTCGCGGCGCGCCCAGGCCCAGCCGTCGCGAGGGGCGCTGCATACCCAATACGCTCAGGAAGAAGCTCGACAACACTGTCTGGAATCCGATGGCGACGAGCGTGACGCCGGGGATGACGACGCGCATGGTCGAGCTGTAATCGAGGTCGCCGAATTCCACGGCCTTCCACCGGAGGATCGCAGACCCGAGCAGCACTGCGCCAGCGATCATCAGCCCCGTCCCGGCCATCAAGCCCTTCTCCAGGTCAATGAGCTTGAACCACCCCTCCAGCCGCGGCGTCATGGGCATCAGCCCTTCCGCCGTTGCGAACGTTCGCGCCGACACGGCGAACAGCACTGACTGGAAGCCGAGGATGATGAAGAGGCTGGCGAAGAGCAGTGTGTGCGCGTCGAAATGCATCGCGCCGATGACGCTGCGGTTGAACACAAGCCCATAGCCAACCGCGCCGATCACCATCAGCGCGATGCCCGGAAGGAAGAACAACCAGCGCGGGCTGTAGAGGAGAAAGAAGCGAAGCGTCCTCCACCCGTCGCGAAACGTACGCAGGTGCGGCGCGTGCGCGATGCGGCCGTCTGGATGCAGCGTAATGGGGATCTCGGCGATCTTTGCGTCGAAGAGGCTCGACTTGATCAACATCTCCGTCGCGAACTCCATTCCGGTGCAGCGCAGGTCCAGCGAATGGTAGAACTCCCGCCGGAAGGCGCGCATGCCACAATACACGTCGCTCACCGGCACGCCGAACGCGACGTTGGCCATGCGGGTGAACATCGGGTTGCCCCACCAGCGGTGCAGAAAAGGCATCGCGTCCGGCAACACGGCACCGCCGCCCCTCGGCAGGCGGCATCCCTGGACGATGTCGTGCCCTTCCTTCAAACGCGTGTAGAAATCACCGATGACGGAAAAGTCGTAGCTGTCGTCCGCGTCGCCCATGAGCACGAACTCGCCGCGTGCCGCCGAGATGCCGCCGTGCAGCGCATTCCCGTAGCCGCGCTCAGCAACGTCCACGACACGAGCGCCAAGTCGCCGCGCGATGTCCTGCGATCCATCCGTACTGCCGTTGTCGGCGACGATGACTTCACCACGGATGCCGAGTTTCTTGATTGCGCCAAGAGCCTTCTCGATGCAGATGCCGAGCGTGTCCTTCTCGTTCAGGCATGGCATCACGACCGACAGATCGATCGCGGGCTCGATGCGTGACCGCCCCTCGAACGGATGCGGCACGCTCACTTCAAAGGTGTTTTGCGTCACCCTAGGAGACGCACCACGGTGGCCCCCCGCAACGCGATTCCGACGCTCAGCTCGGTGGATGCAGCGCGGACAAACCGTCGCCTGCCTTGGCCAGACGCGCGACGAAATGCAGTTGCGCACCCGTGATGCTGTTGAGCGGTTTCGGGTACAGGCCAAGGCGCGTCACGATGCGTTCGGGACGCAGTCCGATCCGCGTCCATGCGTCGTGCCATTGCTCTTCTGTCCAGTAGTTGTACGGCAGGCTCACGCCGAAGCGCGCATTGCCCACCCAGTCCATCAGCCGGAGGCGTGTTGCCGCCGCGACGCCTTTCACGAAGTGATCCTTGATGAGGACGTGGCCGCGCGCGACTCGATGTGCCTCGCGCTGCAACACCATGGGATCGGGCGTGTGGTGGAGCACGTCCGAGAACAGGACGGCGTCATAGGATTCGTCGTGGAACGGCAGGATACTTCCATCGAACTCGCGCACGGGTATGTGCGTCCCCTCTCGCACGAGAACGTCCACGCCATCGATCGAGAGGTCCGGACGCAACGACATCAGGCGCGCGGAGAGCATGCCGTCTCCACACCCGACATCGAGGATGCGCGCGCCTTCGGGCGCCAGCTCGGCAAACCATCCGGCGAGCACGGACGCGCGCCGTCCGAGCACGAGTTTGCCGTGCAACGCACCGACGGCGCTGGTGGTGATTCCGCTCACGGCTGTGCCTCGCGCATCAACAGAGATGCACCGCGGTTGCCTTGATGCTCGCGACCACCGCCACTCCCGGCGCCAACGCGAGTTCTTCCGCAGCGCCGCGCGTGACGATCGCGAGCAGCGTCGTGCTTCCGACCTCCACGGTTACGCGCGCGAGCGGGCCATCGACAGCGACCTCCATTACGGCACCCTCCAGTACGTTTCGCGCGGACGTGGACACCGCTCGTTCGCGCGCGATGGTCACGTCCTCCGCGCGAATCACGGCATGACCTGCACCGCCCGGATGGTCGCCGAGACCGGTGAGCTCGATTCCGTTGCCGGCGAAGTGCAGTGTGCCGCTCCCGGAAACATGACCAGAGAACACGTTCTCGGCGCCGAGAAACTCCGCGACGCTGGCCGACGCCGGCTTTCGGAATAGTGCGTCGGGTGCGCCGACTTGCGCCACCGCCCCACGTTCCAGGACGATCGCGACGTCGCCGACGGTGCCCGCTTCGACGAAGTCGTGCGTCACGTGCAGCACGGTGGTCCCGCGCTCACGCTGGAGGCGGCGCAACTCCGTCCGCACGCGGACCCGGCGCGGCGGGTCGAGCGCGGCAAACGGTTCGTCGAGCAGGAGAATGTCGGGCGACGGTGCGAGCGCACGCGCCAACGCAACGATCTGTCGTTCGCCGCCACTGAGAGAGGAGACGGCACGTCCGCGCAGCGCGGCGGCGCCCAATCGGTCGCCTGTGTCACGCGCCGCCGCCGTATCGCTGGTGCCGTACCCGATGTTCTCGTCGACTGTTAGATGCGGAAAGAGATATCCGTGCTGGTAGACCATCCCCAAGCGACGGGCCTCAGGTGGCAGCGCGCGTGCATCGGCGCCGCGCAGTACGACACGACCACCACTCACAGCCCGCACGCCGGCGATCGTCTCGAGCAGCGTCGTTTTGCCCGCACCCGCGGGACCGAGCACGATGCCCCATGCACTCGCCGGCACGGTGAACGACACATCGCGCAATGCGAACTGGCCGGCGCGCGCCGACAATCTCTCCACGACAATCACGACGCACCCTCGAGCGGACCGAGCCCCGCGCGCAGCGACCGCAGGACGAGCAGCGGTACGAGCGCGAGCAACACAAGCACCGCAGCAACCGGAAGCGCAGCGTCGAGACCGAACGCAGTGAAGCGGTCGTAGCTCAACACGCTGGCGACTTTCGGATTGTACGTGAGGATGACGATGGCGCCGAACTCGCTCACGGCGCGCGCCCACATCACGATGGCCGCAGCGAACAGTCCACGTCCCGCCAGTGGCAGCGTCACACGTCGCACCGCGCGCCATGGCGAGTCGCCAAGCGTGCGCGCGACGTCCTCGTAGCGTCTGTCCACTCGCGCGATGGATTCACGTGCCGCACTCACGTACAGCGGCGCTGCGACGAACAACATCGCGAGGCTGATGCCGAGCGGCGATCCCACGATGCCGAGTCCAACGCGCGCCATCGCTGCGCCGGCGGGACTCGCGCGTCCGAAAGCCAGCAGCAATGCAATGCCGGCCACCGGATGGGGGATCAACAGCGGCAGCTCGACGAGGGCTCCGACGAGTGAGCCGGCGGGCATGCGATCGCGCGCGAGGAGATACGCCAGCGGAGTTCCCAACACAACCGCAACGAGAGTCGCCGCGGTTGCCGTGAGCGCGGTGAGCGTAAGCGCACCGCGCAGTTCAGGGTCGCCGCCCAATTGGCGCAGCCCCTCCAGTCCACCGCGCACGACGAGCATTCCCACGGGCAGCGCCAGCAATGCGAGCAGCAGCACCGCCCCGCCCATCACGCCGACTGTCGCAAAGCGGTGCGTCGAACGCGTGATCACGGCGCAGCGATGGTGCGCAGTACAGGCGGCACGGAATCGCCGACCATCTGCGGGCGATCCAACGCATCGACGAATGCACTGCGCAGGATCGACTTGCCCACGTCGCCGAGCAGGAACTCGACGAACCGCACGGCGGCACCAGGATGCGGCGCTCCGCGCGGTATGCTCAATCCGTAGAGGATGGGCGCGCCGGATCGCGTCACGGTGTCGCGCCCGTTCCAGACTCGCACTGAGGCCCCATGGTACGCCGCGGCGTGGGCAGGATCGCCGAGGTCGATCTCCGCAGGCAGCTGGATGAACTTGAACTTCTGCGAACGCGCGAGCGACTCGTACTCCACGATGTAGTCCAGCTCTCCAGCAGACAGCAGCGCCGCCAACTCGGCCGCGTTGCCGCGGAGGAGGCGCGGCGGTGTCTTTGTCTCGAGACGCGCCGCGATGCCTGGTTCACGATAGAACCGTTCGGCGAGCTTGTAAACGAGCAGTGCGCGATAGCCGGCCGGCGCCAGTGCCGGGTCGGTTCGTCCGAGCAATGCGTCGCTGCGCAGCACGACCGACCTCCAGTTCTCCGCCGTGATCTCGGCCGCGTAGCGGGAGCGGTCGGTGTAGGCGATGACCATGCGGTTGCGCGCGAACGCCGCGTACCAGGAAGTCACGCCGGGCATGAGCAGCTCCGGAAAGACTTCCTGATCGGCGAGCGCAATGGCGTCGGGCACGCGGTGCAGCTCCGTGATCCGCCGCGCCAGCTCGAGCGAAGCGCCATGCTCTTCGGCGACCACCGCTCCCGTGCGCCGAGCGAAGGTGTCGAGTGCAGCGCGCATGGGCGCGGCAAGGCTCGCCGCACCATATACCACGAGCGTGTCTCTCGTTGGCGGCTTCCTCTCGTCCGAAGACGCGCTACAGCCGATGATGCACAGAAGTGCAAGGAGAGCCCGTGGACGCATCAAGCGAATTTCGTGGGCCTCGCAGGGTGACGCCAGTCGCCGCCTGCCGAAACATGCGAAACACGTTGCGTCCGGGCCCGTATATTGGGGAGTCTCTCTCAACCTGTCATGACCGAACTCGCAATCGATATCCAGAACGTCGCGAAACGGTACGCGGAGCACGTGGCCGTTCGCGATCTCTCGCTCGCCGTGCCGCGCGGATCCGTCTACGGGCTGCTTGGCCCAAACGGCGCCGGCAAGACGACGACCATCCGCATGATCCTCAACATCATCATTCCGGACAGCGGCACCATCGAGTTGTTCGGCAAGTCCAATCGCGATACCCGAATCACGGACCGTATCGGCTACCTGCCCGAGGAGCGCGGTCTCTACAAGAAGATGCAGGTTCGTCGAGTGCTGAAGTTCCTCGCGGAACTCAAGGGGGTCCCCGGCGTCGAGGCGGAGAAGCGCATCGATCACTGGATGGAGCACTTCGAGCTGAAGACCGCAGACAAGGATTGGGGCCTGTCAAAGGTCGACGAGCTGTCGCGCGGCATGCAGCAAAAAGTGCAGTTCATCGGCACCCTGATCCACGACCCGGATCTCGTCATTCTCGACGAGCCGTTCTCCGGTCTCGACCCAGTCAACGCGCAGGCGCTCAAGGACACCATCGTCCACCTGAAGGAGCGCGGCAAGACGGTGATCTTCAGCACGCACCTGATGGACAACGCCGAGCGGCTCTGCGACTCGGTGTGCATCATCGCGCATGGCGACAAGGTGCTCGATGGCGCAGTAGCCGACGTCAAGCGCGAGGCTGGCACCCGCGTCGTTGCGCTCTCGGTCGATGGTGAGGCACGCGACGCCATCGCGCCAATCTTGTCCGACCGCACGCTCGTCTCGCGGGCCGATGACCAGAATCGCTTTTACGAAATCGAGTTGGCTCCCGGCGCGAACGCACAGACGCTGTTACAGCGCGTCATCGCGACGGGCGCGCCGATACTGCGCTTCGAGCTGGTGCAGCCTTCGCTGCATCAGATCTTCCTTGAGAAAGTCGGCGCGAAAGGCGTCGAGGAGGGGATGAGTGGCCAGGGTTGACATGCGAAAGCTCGTCGTCGTGTTCAAACGCGAGTACTTCGAGCGCATTCGCTCCAAGTGGTTTCTGGTCGGCACGCTGCTCGGCCCTGTTTTCCTCGGGGTGCTGTTCGTTGGCCCCGCCTACCTGTCGATGAAGCAGCGTCCGGCAACCGACCTCGCCAATGTCATCGTTCTCGATGCGACGGGCACAGGCTTCGGTCCGCGCGTTGCGGCGGCGCTGAAGAAAAGCTTCCCTGAGTCACCAGCGCCGCAGGTCAAGTCGGTGGATCCGGAGCGGCTTGCCGTCGCCGAGGACTCCGCGGTGAACGCCGTGGTGCGCAAGGAGGTGTACGGATTTATCGTCCTCGACTCGAACACCATCGCCAACAGGTCGGTTCAATACGCTGGCCGAAACGCGAGCTCGATCAACGATGTCCAGTCGTTGATGAATCCCGTGAAGCAGCAAGTGCTCGCGCAGCGCATGGAGAAGGCCGGAATGGATCCGGCCAAGGTCAACGCGCTGACGGCGGAGAAGCTCGACACGAAGGTCGAGAAGATCGGCAATAATGGCCGCGAGACGGGCGGCGGTACCGGCAACCTCATCTTCGGCTACGTCATCGCGTTCCTGTTGTACATGATGATCGCTCTCTATGGGCAGACAATCCTGCGCAACGTGCTCGAGGAGAAGACGACACGCGTTGCCGAGGTCGTCGTGTCGAGCGTGTCTACCGATACGCTGCTTGCTGGCAAGGTGCTCGGCTCGGGATTGGTGGCGATCACGCAGGTGCTGTCGTGGGTCGTGCTCACGATCGGAATGCTTTTCTATCTGGCCCCGATCATGTTCGGCAAGATGACGCCGCAGGTGGGCGCGCAAGCGGCCGCAGCGCGTGGCTTGCCGTCGGACATGGTCATGAATGCCCTGCCGACGCCGGGTACGGCGCTCGTGATCTTCGGGTTCTTCGTCCTCGGATTCATCTTCTACTCGGCGCTGTTCGCCGCTGCGGGATCGATGGTGAGCAGCCAGGAAGATGTACAGCAGGCGGCGATGCCGGTGATGCTGATGCTGGTGTCGTCCATTCTTTTCCTGCAGCCGATCCTGCTCGCGCCGGGCAGCACGCTGTCGCGCGTGATGTCGCTCATTCCATTCTCGGCGCCGATCCTCATGCCGCTGCGAATGTCGCTCGTACCCGTGCCATGGTGGGAGCTGGCGGCTTCACTGGGTGGCGTCGCGTTGGCGTGCGTCGCGGCGATCTGGGTGTCGGCGCGGATCTATCGCGTGGGCCTGCTGATGTACGGCAAGCGGCCGTCGTTCAAGGAACTGGGACGGTGGGTTCGCTACGCCGGTTGAGGCTAGCGACCCTTGCGCCGTCCGATGAACATCAGCGAGCTGCCGAACGGCATCGGAAGCCGGCCAAGGGTCGCATGCTCGAGCACGGAGAGGTTGTAGCACGCGCGGTTCACGAACGGGGATGGCACACCGGCGATCCCCGACGGCATGTGCAGCACGCGCTCCTTGAAGCCGATCATCAGCTTGATCGGGCACGTCCAGAAGAAGAAGTACTGCGTCGACATCGTCTCGAGGCCTGCAGCTTTCGTCAGGCGCGTGAACGTCTCAGTGGTGAACCGCTGCACGTGATGATTGACGTCATCGTGAGTCGTCCACAGTGACTGAAACGCCGGCACTGTCGCGAGAAACACGCCATTCGGCTCCAGGAGGCTCGTCGTGAGACGCAGCGCTGACTCGGCATCTGGAATGTGTTCGATCACGTCCAGCGCTGTGATCAACGAGTAGCGACGGCCCGGCTCGAACGACTGGTCGAATGGCTGCACCTTGATGCGTGATGCCCACTTCCCCGACGGGTCGACGATCGAATCATCCGTCTCGACCCCTTCGACGTCGCCGAACTCCTGAAGCTTGTCGAAGAACAGGCCGTCGCCGCACCCGACATCGAGGATGGTCGGGAATCCCTCGGGCGGCGCGATCGACCGAAGCTTTTCGAGAATCAGTCGCTCGCGGGCGCGCCACCACCAGTGATTGAAGTACAGGTCCCGATAGCGCTGCCCGTATTCGGAGTCCATCTCACACGCTTCGTCCATCGGGCGACGACACGTCTGCCATGCTATCGCCGGCCATGGCCGGAGTGACGTCGATGTTGAGTGCAGTCTCGACGATGAACATGGGCCGGTTCTTCGTCTCCTCGAAGAGTCTGCCGAGGTACTCGCCGAGCACGCCCAGCCCGAAGAGCTGCGTTGCGGACAGGAAGAGGATCGCGAGGATCAATGACGTCCAGCCGCGGCCCTGCCGCGGGTTGTAACCGGCGATCGTGATGTTGCCGACGTATTGAATGAGAAACCACAGCCCGGCGAACATCGCGAACATGCCGACCGCGATTCCCGTGAGCGTGATCACGCGCAGTGGCTTGTACGAGAAGTTGAAGATGCCGTCGAGCGCGAGGTTCGTGAGCTTGGCGAACGTGTACTTCGGCTCGCCCGCGGCGCGCGCGTGGCGCTCGTACTCGAGGCCCGTCTGCTTGAATCCAATCCACGAGCGCAGTCCGCGCACGAACCGGTTTCTCTCCGGCAGCGCATTCAGCGTCAGCACGACGCGGCGGCTCATGACGCAGAAGTCGCCCGAGTCGAGCGGAATGTCGAAGCTGGCAAGCGCCGCGAGCACGCGGTAGTAGATGAAATAGCTCGCGCGCTTGAGCACTCCTTCCTTGCGCTTCGTGCGCACGGCGTAGACAACGTCATACCCCTCGCGGCACTTCGCGAAAAAGCGCGCGAGCTCCTCCGGCGGATCCTGCAGGTCGGAGTCCAGAATCGCGACGACGTCTCCCGACGAGAAGCGAAGGCCTGCGGTGATCGCCGCCGGGTGGCCGAAGTTGCGTGAGAAGCTGAGCACCTTGAAGCGCGGGTCGTTCGCGGCGTAACTCGCGCACATTGCGAGTGTGCCGTCCCGGCTCCCGTCATTCACCACGATGATCTCGTAGTCCTCGTTCCACGTCCGCGCGCACGCAGTGAGCCGCTCGTAGAGCTGCGGGATGTTCTCCTGCTCGTTGAACGCCGGCAAGACGACGGAAATCATGGTGCCGCGGCGACGCCGAAGAGTGATGCCTGGGGAAATCGCTCGACGACGTGCAGTTCGCCCGGCAGCTGTCCTTTCGACCATGCGGGACGCCAGAACGCCAACTCCGCATCGCTGAGCAGGACGGCTCGCGCGCCGTATCGGTTCATGTAGGACATGAGATAACGGTCATCAGAATCCGGTATCGACAGGGCCTGACGCTGCGTGTCGTAGGAGTAGAAGTACGGCGATTCTACTACGACGGGGCCCGTCGGCGTCAGGTCACGCACTCGCAGATTCATCGCCCGCTGCGCGACACGATCCGCGTTCGGTTGGCGCATGAGACGTGTCAGTGAGACGTCGGAGAACGGCACCACTGCCACCCAGAACAAGATCCCAGCCGCAGCGATCAAGGGTGCCGTTCCACGCTTGCCACGCGTTAGCTCGCGAAGGGCATGAACCGTCACCGCCGCAAATACGATCGCGCCGAGAATCGAAAGCAGTGCGAGGTATCGCACCTCCACGGAGCGGGGCCTGATCGCAAAGATCCCGACCGTCGTCGCCATGTAAACGGCAGCGGCGATCCATTCGGGACGCCGCCAGTGCTTCGGCACTTGCAGCAGAGCGGCGAGAACCAACAGCGCGATGAGACCCGCGGTCACCATCGACGATGCCGCCCAGGCCTTCGCCAACGCCAATGCAACCTGCACGGTTCCTGCGGCGACCCACCGGACGAACCACACCGGAGCCTGCGCGACCACCGATCCCATCGACCGAGGCACGACCGTGCCATGCCAGTAGCGCAGCAGAGCATCGTCGGTGACGGGGCCGAGCTTGTCGACGACGATGTCCTGGATGAGATAATACGAGACGTCGCTGCGCAGCGGATTGCCCCACACCTGATAGCTATGCCAGAGCCATGGCGACACCACGACGAACGCGGCGACTCCAACGCCGACGCACCGAATCATCGTGCGCCGAAAACCCCACGCCAGTACGCCGTACACGAATGCGGCGGGCAACAGCAGCGATGACGACGAACGGGTCAGCCACGCGAGACCGAACAGCACACCGGCCGCGATCCACGTCCATCGCTGCTGCTCGCGCACGAACGCCGCGACGAACGCCACACTCAGCGCAAGACACAGCGCATCGGGCAGCATCGACAGCGACAGCTGATAGACGCTCGGAAACAGCGCCGTGCCGACGGCCACGACCAGCGCGACACGTCGCGTGGTGAAACAGGAGACGAGCCACATCACCGCACCGATCAACAGCGCGCTCGACATGGCGGACACGATCAGTCCTGCGCGCACGACGTCGCCATTCATCAGCCACGCAACCGCGGCCGTCGTCAGGATGTAAAGCGGGTTCGCGTTGTGGAACGCCATCGGCAACGCCGGCGGATTCAAGAACACCAGCCAGCTCGCGTCATTCACCAGCCCACGGCCGGCGAGGACGTTCCGCGCGACGATGGCGATGTACGCGCTGTCGTGCGAAAATGACTTCGTGACCTCCGGTCCCGAAGGAATGAGGATGATGCGCAACACCGCATAGGCAATCAGGCACGCGACGATCGCCCACATCGTGAGACGTGGAGTGGCCGATGTCGCTGTGGTGATCGTCCTGTCGCGCGTGCCAGGACTGAGGGAGGGGCCGTCTGCTGCAGTCGCGCTGGTCACGATGAAAGCTGGAGTGTTGCGATTCAGGACGTCGAATCAAAGACTGACGCCCCTCGAACGTGCAACACAGTAACCCTCAATCGGCGCGCGCGGCCAGACCTGAGATGGTGGTCTCCGCCGGCATCTCGGCCAGGTTGGGTCGAGATCCGGAGCTTACAGGAGCACCGATCGCCCGCTTTACGTCGTTCGCCAAGCCGTCGATCTTGTGCTCGATCGCCGACTGAAACCCCGACACGACCTGCGCGACGAGCTCGTCGAGCACCGTGCCGACCCTGCTGCTCGCACCCTTGGTCGCCGCCACGGTCGCCGTCGCGGCCTTCACGTCAGCCCGCGATCCACTGAGCAGCACGCCGGCTCCAACCGCGATCGCCAGTGCCGGCCACGGGTTGTTCTTCACGATCTGCGTCACGTTCATCTTCTGCTCCAACTCCTGGAGCGTGTCCGAGATGCGCGTACGCGTCAACTCGATGTCCTTCCTGACGTCAGCTGTCGTTTCAGCCATTCTCCGTCCTCCTTGAGCGTCGCGACCGTGTCGTGCGGTGCGAGTGCGGATGGCGAGAGCGCATTGCGCCCGCGCATGAGCAGCCAGGCGGCAACGCCGCCGGCGATGAGAGCGAACAACAGCGCGCCAAGCCAGTAGAGATCTCGCGGAAGCCACTGGTCGCCGATGAGCAGCACGACTCCCGTGAACGTCGCCAGCACGCCGAGCAGGATGAGCACACCGCCGGTCGCAACGTATGCGGTGCCCTTGCCGGCGGCAGCCGCAACGGCGCCGATCTCGATCCGCGCCAACTGCACCTCGCCACGCACGAGGTCGGCGCTCCCCTCCGCGAGGTCGCGCAGGAGGACGCCGATCCCACGAGGCGCTTCAGCGGAGGGGCCGGCCACTATGATGTCCTACTGCCGGCGGAACGCCTTGCCCAGCAGATACCCGACGCCAACGGCGATCGCCAACGAACGTGCCGGGTGTTCCTTCACCTGCCGCTCGATGCCTGCCTTGCGACCATCCAGGTCCGCCTCGCGAAGCCAGTCCGCCGCGCCCTGCATGCCACCCGCAAGCTGGTTCGACGTCTGCTCGAGCCGCCCCTCGGCCCCGGCGGCGAACGCACCGCCAACCTCGGCGCTCGTGGTGTTCGACACCTGACTCGCCGCGCCCTGCTGCCGCAGCTTCTCGGCTCCCGATTCGAGCGCATCGGCAATCGTTTTCTTGAAGCCACCCGCCTTTTCGCGCAGCGACGAACCGGTGTCTGCGATCGGCTCATAGGCCGAATGCGTCGCTCCGATGCTCGCTGCGCCCAAGGACTGGCTGGTTTGTGTCTCGCTGTCGTTGCGCTCCATGTCCATCTCCGCCGTGTGTGAGTCAGGGCGGCGAAGAAATGCAGAGGCTGTGCCCACGCGCTCTGGCGTGTCGCAGCATGCGCCGCTACCCTACCTCGTGACGAAGCGCATCGTCGTAGACTGACCCCTGTCACGGCGAGCCTCAGCCCCAGTTGATGCTCCGGGCCAGCACGGGGCAACCCGGCGCCCTCATCAATTCCTGTTCAGCCGCTCGATGACCGCATTCTACGCCCTGCTATTTGTCGGCATTCCAGTGTTGTGGCTCGTTGCTCGACAGGTGGAATCGGCACATTCGCGGCAGCTGCTCTATCTCGCCGCCAGCTACCTGCTCTATCTGAACTTCGGGCTCTTTTCCTTCGTAATTCTGCTGGGGAGCACGCTGTTCAACTTCTACTGGGGCGGGGTTATCCGTCGCCGGCCGACGACCGGGATGTTGTGGATCGGCATCCTCGGCAACATCGCCCTCCTCAGCACGTTCAAGTACCTGCCGCAACTGATGGGCGAGCTGCCGTCGTCACTGCCCTTGGTGCAACGCGTGGCGCACCTCGCGCTGCCCATCGGAATCTCCTTCTGGACGTTTCAGGGACTCGGCTACCTGTTCGACCAGTACCGCGAGGAGCGTCTCGATCCAACGTTGATCGAGTTCATGCTGTTCATGGGGTTTGCGCCCACGGTACTGTCCGGCCCCGTCTGTCGCCTGCCCGAGATGCTGCCACAATTTCGCAGCAGTGCGAAGGCGTCGTGGGAGGACGTAAAGGTCGGTGCGCACGCGGTCTGGATTGGCGTGTTCATGATCACGCTCGCTCGCTTCTTCGGCGGCGGCCTCGATGGCCGGGGTATCAACTGGGCATTCGACCATGCGGGAATTCAGCTGAGCACCGCCGACGTCTGGGTAATGTTGGCGGGTTACGGTTTTCAGCTCTTCTTCGATTTTGCCGGCTATACGAGCGTCGTCATCGGGATCGCGCTCATGTTCGGCATTCGCCTGCCGGAGAACTTCCGCCAGCCGTTCTTGGCCGCCACGCCCGCCGCGTTCTGGCAGCGGTGGCACATCTCACTCTCATTCTGGATCCGGGACTACCTGTTCATGCCGCTGGCGACGATGCGCCGTGAAGTGTGGTGGCGCAACGGCATGCTTGTATTTTCCATGATCGTGTTCGGGCTGTGGCACAAGGGCAGTCTGCTCTTCCTGCTTTGGGGGACGTACCAGGGCCTGTTGCTGCTCGCGCATCGGTTGCTACAGCAGTGGCAACGTCGCCGCGGCGGCACGGTCTCCAGCGTGGCCGGGACCTTCCTGTCGTGGTTCGTCACCTTCGTCCTGATCACGCTTGGCTGGATCATGTTCAGGGCACATGACGGCGCACATGCGATGACATTGCTCGGCCTGGCCCTCGTTCCGTCCACGTCTGCGCCCATGGCACTGCCAGTGAGTTTCGCGGCCTTCGTCATCGTCGCCATTCTGGCGTATTTCATCGTCGCCGCCATCGGGCGCCGCTTTGACCAGGAGGGCGCAATTTTCAGGTTGCTGCCCATCGAGGTTCGATACGCGTGCTATGGCGGCATCTTCTATTTCGCGCTGTTTCACACAGCCGATCCGCAGTCGTTCATCTACTTCCAGTTTTGATGTCTGCTCCGCTCAAGCTCGTCCGGACGCTTGTCGCGCTGGGCGTGTTCTGCATATCGCTCGAGTTCTGGGCGCGCATGGACGACTATCTGTCGTACGGAGCGCCGCTCTCGGGTGCGTACAACAGCGAGATCCTCTACACGCGTGACTCTCTGGGCCGGCTCGGAAAGCCGAATGCGCGGTATCGCAAATGGCGCCTCAACGAGATCGGCTTTCGCGGCCCGTCGATGAAAGCCGACCGGATCAACATCCTCACCTTCGGCGCTTCGGAGACGTTTGGCTTGTACGAGGGTGAGGGACGGGAATATCCACGAGGGCTCGAGCGAAAGTTGAACGAGCGCACGGGCACGCAGGCCTTTCAGGTCGTGAATGTGGCGCTGCCTGGCGAATCCGCGTTCACGGCAGCCCTTCGTGCGCCGCGGATCGTCGACATCGTGCGGCCGCGCATCGCCTTGGTCTATGCCGCGCCGGCGGATTACATCTGGCTGCCCTACTTGAGTCCATCGGTGGCGCCGGCGACATCAACGGCTTCGCCCCGCTTCGAACTGCGGTTGACCGAGCGTGTACGGACGTTCGCGAAGTCGATCATCCCGCAGGTGGTTCAGAATCGTCTGCGGGAACGAGAGATCCAGGCCAGCGAGTCCGCAGCCACGGTAGTGATGGACCGTCTGCCCGAGGAGAACGTGCGACGCTTTCACGACGACGTTACCCTCCTCGTGACGACGCTCCGGGCGCGCGGCGTCATTCCGGTGGTCGTCACCCACGCCAACGCATTCGGTCCAACGCTGACGGACGACGACCGCCGGCTGCTGACCAGCTGGCGAAAGTTCTACCCGGAGTTGAAGGAGGAAGGGTTTCTGGACATGGAGCGGCGCATGAACGACGCACTGCGTGCCATCGCGGCGGAGCAGGGCATTTCACTCATCGATGTCGCGCGCGAGATCCCCGCCAATCGACAGAATTTTGCCGATTTCGTGCACTTCACGGATCAGGGAGCGGACATCATGGCCGACAGGCTCGCGATCGGACTGCTGCCGATCGCCAAGCGTCAACTGCAGGGACCATCGACACGGAGCAGCAGCGAATGACGCCGGATTTCGTGCTGGAGCTGGGCATGCCGCACCTCGGCCGGAACAATCTTTCCGAAAACGCACTCTTCAAGGCGATCGGCAACGACCGGTGGAACAAGATCGAAGAGGTAGGCGGTGTGCCGACGGGGCAGATTCGCGACGATGCAGGATCGCGACTCTATGCCACATTTTTCTTCATCGAGGTGCACTTTACCCCTGAGCATCCCCTCGCCGCGCACGGCGAGAATGAGACGATGGAATTCAGCACCGACCTGTCGCATTTCGGGCAGGTGTACCTCGACGGCAAGCATCGTCTGGTGTCCGATCCGGAGCTGTGGGTGCGGAGCAGCAACGTATTCATCTACCAGAAAGGCGGTCCATCGAAGCTCTCGACGTCCATTCCCGACAACATGGACTTCGGAGCGATCCCCGAGCTCGAGACGCTTCCTGATTCGCTCACGCTGTGCCGGATCGCGCGCACGAGTGGCGCATTCTTCGAGCGGGAGTCCGATGACGTTGACATCTTCGACGGTGTGCGCGAGTTCACCTATCAGCTCGACCCGGATCGCGACATGAACGGTGCGGGGCTGGTGTACTTCGCGAACTTCGTCGCATTTCTCGACCGCGCCGAACGTGGGGTCCTCACCGACCTTGCCCATCCAGTTCCGGCGTCGGTACTCGATGCTCGCTCGACGTGGCACCGGCGTATCGGCTATTTCGGAAACGCCGAGGCAACCGATACGCTGCGGGTCTTCGTGCGGGCGCGCATGCGTGGGCTTCCGAGCGAACGCTACGGTCGCCTGATCGACCTCGGCTTCGACTATCGCATCGTGCGCGCCTCGGACGACAAGGAGATCGTCATCTCGTCATGCCGAAAGGTCAGCCCGATGGAACCCGGCTCTCCGGATGAAGCATGGTTCGAGAAGATGACGTCTCGAGTGCAGGATCAACTATCAACGTTGCGGTGACGTATGGCGCGTAGCGCAGAAGCCCAGGCTCTCATCGACTATCTGAAGAAGAGCATTCTTCCAAAGAACGCTCCGGACATCACGGAGGACACGCCGCTGGTGTCGTCCGGGATGCTCGACTCATTCGCCTTGATCGAGATCCTGATGACGGTCGAGAAGGTGACGAAGCGCCGTATCTCTCCCGGCAAGGTAGGCGCGAAGGACATGGATACCGTCGCGCAAATGCTCGCGACCGCTGAACGAGTCGGAATACCGCGCTGATATCAGCGTGTCGTCAGTGGCTTTCTGGCGATGATCAGAAAGTGTTGCCACTCCTTCAACTGCCCGAACGAGCGGCGCAGCCGTTCGGAAGTCATCAGCCGCCACGCACGTCGCACGTTGCGAAACAGGCTGCGCTTCTTCGGCTCATCGACGTAGAACTCGACGTCGGTGAACCCCTCGCTCGTCAACGCGCGACGCAGACCGCGTCTCGTCTGGAACGATTCGACATAGCGCTTGTTGAACGGAAAGCGCACTATCGCGCCGAAGAAGTGAAACAGCAGGCCGTTGAGGATGACGTAGGTCCGGAAGATCACGTCCTTCACGTTGCCGCTGCGGATACTGCGCGACAGATGCAGCATGACGTGCGTGAACTTGTGGCCCGTCAGCCAGAGCTTGCCCCCGGGCTCGAGCACACGATACGCCTCGGGCAGGAATCGCGGGACATCCATGTACATGATCGCCACCCGCGACATCAGGACGTTGAAGCTGTGGCTTCGAAGGGGCAGCTCCTCGCCGATAGCACGGATGCCGATGTCCGCGGCGCTGGCGCGATTCCGGTCGCGCAGCGGCGCGAACAGGACATCGATTCCCACGTACAGCTCATTCCCCGGCGGATGGAGCTTCATGCTCCCGCAACCGAGATTCAGCACTGACTGTCCCGGCGCCAGATAGGGCATGATGTACCCGGGATGCAAAGGATCGCTGAGAATTCGGTCTTCGGCCTGATAGTACGAATTCTGAATTTCTTCGAGCGGTACGACAAGCGTGTTGCCGTGCACGCTGTGCTCGGATGACATCATGGCTACTGAGGATTGGGAACGGGCACCGTCGCGTTCGCATCAGCGGTGCCCTCTACCCATCACTCAGGCAAAAATCGGGTCACTCCGCGCAATGCGTGTTGAAGGCGCCCACGAGATCTCTCGAAATGTCGTCTGCGGAACGACCTTCGATCTGAAAGCGCTCGAGCATGAACGCGAGCTTGCCGTCCTTCAACAACGCGATCGATGGCGAGCTGGGCGGATAGCCGGTGATGTAACTCCGTGCACGCGCCGTGGCCTCGATATCCTGACCGGCGAACACCGTCGTCAGTTGATCGGGCTTGGCCACGTTCTGCAGCGCAGACGCCACCGCCGGACGTGCGTTGCGCGCAGCGCAGCCACACATCGAATTCACCACGAGCAGCGTGGTGCCCTTCGTCTCCTTCAGCTTCGCGTCGACCTCCTCGGCCGTACGCATCTCCTCCACACCGAGCCGCGTGAGCTCCTGTCGCATGGGGGTGATGAATCGCTCGTCGTACATCTGCAATACCTCTGTTGTCTGTAGAAAGAAGGGCCGCTATTCCCGCACCAGCGCCAGGATGGCCGCCTGCGGTACCACGAGGTACCGCTCGTTCTCGAACGTGATTTCGACGGACGCCTTGCGAAAGAAGAGCACGTAGTCGCCGCGACGTGCCTGCATGGGCACGAACCGCGTCTCGCGCACGGGCTCCTTCCAGGGCTCCTCGCCGGCCGCCGCATCGAAGCTCGGCATCGGCTGGCCCGGGCCCGTCTCCATGATCGTACCGCCCTGCACCGCCTGGCTGTCTACGGCCGTCGACGGCAGGTAGAGCCCCACATGTGTCCGTTCCTCACCTTCGTCGACCTTGACCAGCACGCGGTCCCCGACGACGATGAGCTCCTTGTCATTGCGAATCATGCCGGAATATATCCGCCAACGTACGGAAGGTGCCCAATTCGTCCGTCCGGAGGGAACGTGTTGACGGGTTGGGCGGTTGCTTCGTCTATATTCACAACCAGTCTTCCAGTGATCGAGCGGCGGCGCGGCCCCGAGGATGAGGATCGCGCGTGCCATCGGCGTTACCAAACTCCCAGATGAAAGAGAAAGTTCTCGCCCGCATCGCCGACCGCAGCGCCACGGTAGGAGTCATTGGCCTGGGATACGTGGGCCTGCCGCTGGCCGTCGAGTTCGCGCGCGCTGGCTTCAAGGTCGTGGGCTTCGACGTCAGCCAGCGCGTGTGCGACCTGCTCAACTCTGGCAAGTCGCACATCCAGGACGTGCCGAGCGCGGAAGTCGATGAGTTCGTGAAGAGCGGACATTTCCGCGCGAGCACCGTTGCCACGGATCTCGCCCCGTGCGACGCACTCTCCATCGCCGTACCCACGCCGCTGGGCAAGACGCACGATCCGGACATGAGCTACGTCCAGGCCGCCGCGCAGACAGTGGCCGAAGTCGCGCATCCGGGACTGCTCGTCGTCCTCGAGAGCACGACGTATCCAGGCACCACGCGTGAAGTCGTCATGCCGCTGCTCACCGCGGCCGGCTACACCGTGGGCGAGGACATCTTCATCGCCTTCAGCCCCGAGCGCGTCGATCCGGGCAATCCGACGTACAACACGCGGAACACGCCGAAGGTCGTCGGCGGTATCACGCCTGCCTGCACCGAGTTGGCGACGGCGCTCTACCAGTCGTGCATCGAGACCATCGTCCCCGTGAGCTCCACGGAGACCGCCGAGCTGGTGAAGCTCCTCGAGAACACGTTCCGCTCCGTGAACATCGCGATGGCGAACGAGATGGCCATTGTCTGCGACAAGCTCGGTGTCAACGTGTGGGAAGTCATCGACGCCGCCGCGACCAAGCCGTTCGGCTTCATGAAATTCACGCCGGGCCCCGGCATCGGCGGACACTGCATTCCGCTCGATCCGCACTACCTCGCGTGGAAGATGCGCTCGCTCAACTACAAGACGCGCTTCATCGAGCTCGCCGGCGAAGTGAACACCGCCATGCCGCAGTTCGTGGTGGACAAGGTATCGCAGGCGCTGAATGCCGTCCGCAAGCCGGTAAACGGCAGCGACATTCTCATCCTTGGCGTCGCCTACAAGCGTGACATCAACGACGTCCGCGAGAGTCCCGCACTCGACGTCATCAAGCTGCTCGAGGCTCAGGGCGCCACGGTGACGTACCACGATCCGTACGTCCCGACCGTGCGCGACGACGATGGTCACGGCGAGCCCGGTGCAACGCCGCGCATTCGGCACAGCGTCGAGCTCACGCCTGCTACGCTCTCTGCCGCCGACGTGGTGGTCATCATCACGGACCACAAGTCGATCGACTACCAATCGCTGGTGGATAACGCCGACCTCATCGTCGACTCGCGCAACGCCACGGCGAAGACGAAGCCCAGCCGCGCTCGCGTCGTTGCGCTGTCGGGTACGTCGGAATTGCCCAAGCAGGGTTTGCCCACGCCCGCGCGCCGAGAGAACACTCACGCGATGGCATAGCTGTCGAAGCTGCGGGACGGATGCTGTAGCCCCGTTGCAACAGTGTTGTCGTCTGCGAAATGTTCCCGATACGCAAGTCATTGCTTCGCAATGGCTTGCGTATCTGCGTCAATGGCCTTTCGATTGCTAGGTAGGCCAGTGACTGATCTGGGAGGTAAGGCGTCTCTACTACGCTCTCCATGAGACGCCGCGCCAACCCGTTCATTCCCCTTCCTACGATGCGAGTCGCACGCGAATTGTCGTTGTTCTCGCGAGCTCGGCCTGTGTCGGTATCTCGAAGCTGTGGAGTGAGCGTCCGGTGATCGGGATTGGTCTGTTCGGTGTTCTCGCTTTGGCCGCCATTTGGGGCGGCTACCCGCTTGCGGTTCGCGCGCTCGGCGGACTGCGACGCAAGCGGGACGGCGATGGACTTGCCGCCTCGCCGGCCGTGTCAGTCATCCTCGCCAGCAGCGACGACGCACCGGCCATTCGTGCCCGCGTCGCGGACCTGTTGGCCAGTACCTACCCTCCGCACCTGATCGAGGTCATCGTGGGACTCGACAGTGCGCGCGGGAAGGCCAGCCGTCAGGAGCTCATCGGCCTCGATTTGCGCGTCACCGTGGTCGCCGGCGATGCGCCCGGGGGCAAGGCAGCCTCGCTCAACGCGGCCGTGCGACAGGCGCAGAACGAGATACTCGTCTTCGCCGACACGGCCCAGCGCTTTCACGCCGACGCCATTCCGGAGCTCGTTGCCGAGTTCCAGAATCCTCGCCTTGGCGCCGTCTCGGGCATGCTCGACCTGCCGGGCGACGGCGGTTCGCGCAACCTGGCGGAGAACTACTGGCGATACGAGCGCTGGCTGCGGCGCTGGGAGGCCCGGCTCGCCTCCAGCGTGGGAGTCACGGGCGCCATTTACGCGATGCGCCGAAATCTCTGGCAGCCGTTGCCCGCGGGCCTTATTCTGGACGACCTCTTTTTGCCCATGCGTCTGGCGCTGGATGGTTGGCGTGTCGGATTCACGGAGCGAGCGCAGGCGCACGACATCCGGCGCTTTGCGGCCGGTCAGGAGTACAAGCGCAAGGTCCGCACGCTCACCGGTGTCATCCAAGTCTGCGCGTGGCTGCCAGGCATCATGAATCCGCTGCGCAACCCGATCTGGCTTCAGTTCGTCTTTCACAAGCTTCTGCGGCTATTCACTCCGTATCTTGCGGCATTGGTAGCCGTGAGTGGAGTGTGGCTCGTCATCTCCGCCGTCGCCTCGAGTCCCTTCGGCATGACCGCGCTGTACGTCGCGGCGGCCGTACTGTTCTTGCTCTGCCTCGTTCCCCACGTCCGGCGCGCGCTGCGCGCGCAAATCACCTGGGGCCTCGCCATGCAGAGCTCCATCGTCGTCGCCACCGTGAATGGTGT
>JAQBPV010000093.1 GCA_028287345.1 Gemmatimonadota bacterium | reverse complement strand
GGCCGTGATCACTTTCACCGGAGCGTTTCACGGTCGCACGATGCTCACCATGGCGATGACGGGAAAAGTGTCGCCATACAAGCGCGCGTTCGGCCCGATGCCCGCCGAGATCTTTCACGTGCCGTTCCCGGTGCCGCAGTACGGCGTGAGTGTCGAGGACAGTCTCCGCGCCCTCGAGCTTTTGTTCCGCGCCGCTGTGGACGTATCACGCGTGGCGGCGATCGTGATCGAGCCGGTGCAGGGCGAGGGCGGCTTTCACGTGGCACCGCCGGAGCTGTTGCGTGCACTGCGCGCCGTCTGCGATACGCAGGGAATACTGCTCATCGCTGATGAGGTGCAGAGTGGCATGGCGCGCACGGGCCGCATGTTCGCGATCGAGCATGCAGGCGTGGAGCCGGACATGATCACCGTTGCGAAATCACTTGCCGGCGGCTTCCCTCTGTCGGCGGTCGTTGGACGTACCGGGATCATGGACGCAGTAGAGCCCGGAGGTCTGGGCGGCACCTTCGCGGGATCGCCCATCGCCTGCGCAGCGGCGCTGGCCGTGCTCGACGTCATCGATGACGAGCGGCTGATGGAGCGGGCAACCACGATGGGCGATCGCATCCGCTGCCGTCTGCAATCCTTCGAAAAGCGCGACGACATTCGACCCATCGCCTTCCTCCGCGGATTGGGCTCGATGCTCGCCTTCGACGTGGTGAAGAGTCGCGCTGCGACAGAGCCCGACGCCATAGGCGCCAAGGCAGTTACGGGCAGAGCGCTCGAGCTGGGACTTGTCGTCCTGACCTGTGGTGTCTTCGGTGAAACGATCCGACTGCTGCCGCCGCTCACCGCGTCCGACGATCTCATCGACGAGGGACTCGACATCCTTGGCTCCGCGCTCCGTACGAATGGGTAACGCCGCTGTTCGCACGCGCATCACGCTTCGTGCTTTCGTCGCAGTCGCTTGCCTCGCCGGTGGATGCTCGCGTCGAGCGCCGATCGAGAAGCCGTGGCATCAGGAGGCCGGATATCGCTGGCGCGAGCTCGATATCGTGTCGGGCGGTCACGCTGGCTTCGAGCGACTCTCGTCACGCGCGACCGGCATCACGCACAGCAATGATGTCGACGACGAGCACGCGATGGCCAACCGCAACCTCCTCATCGGCGCCGGCGCTGCACTCGGCGACATCGATGGCGACGGACGGCCCGACGTCTTTCTCGCGTCAGTGGAGAAACCAGGTGCGCTCTATCACAACGACGGTGGCTTCCACTTCACCGACGTCACGACGGCGAGTGGCATCAACACGAAGGGCCTCGCAACCACGGGCGCAGTGTTCACGGACGTCGACGGCGACGGAGACCTCGATCTCATCTGCGGCACGCTCGGCGGTCCGCTGAAGCTCTGGCTCAACGATGGCAACGGACACTTCACCGATGCGACGGCATCGAGCGGTCTCACCGGCGGCTACGGCGTGACGACGCTCACGCTCGCCGATGTCGACGGCAACGGCACGCTCGACCTGTACGTCGCCACGTACAAGACGCGCAACGCGCTCGATGCCTTTCCGCCCGAGGCGCGCACATTCGACCAGGTGGTGAAGAAGGTCAACGGCAAGTACGAGGTGGCCGACACGTGGAAGAAGGAGTACCGCGTGGAAGAACGGCCCGAACTTGGCGGCGTGGTGCGCTCGCAGCGCGCGGACCCCGACCTGTTCTTCCTCAACGATGGACACGGCCACTTCACTCGCGCGCCGATGACGGGTTCGCGATTCCTGAACGAGGATGGGAAACCCCTCGCGGTCGAGCCGGACTACTTCACGCTTGCGGCGCGCTTCTACGACGTGAACGGCGACGGCGCGCCCGACCTCTACGTCTGCAACGACTTCGAGGATCCCGACCAGTTCTGGCTCAACGACGGCAAGGGCAGCTTTCGCCTCGCACCCGCACTCTCCATTCGCGAGACGAGCAACACGTGCATGTCGGTGGACTTTGCCGACGTGAACCGCGACGGACACGTCGACGTGTTCGCCACGGACATGCTCAGCGCGACGCTTGCCGACCGGCAGCGACAGATCTCCACGAGTACGCCGTTGCCCAAGCAAGTGGGGCTGACGAAGGACCGCGGCCAGTGGATGCAGAACACCCTCCAACTCGCGCGCGGCGACGGCACCTGGGCGCAGGCAGCGGACTTCGCTGGCGTCTCGGCGACCGATTGGTCGTGGGGGTCGGCGTTTCTCGACGTGGACCTCGACGGCTACGAGGATCTTCTCGTGGTGAACGGTCATCGCTGGGACATCCGCGACGCCGATACCTTCGAGCGCATTTCCAGCAACAAGGTGCCGTGGAATCGCGAGCAGGGTGAGTTCCCTCGACTCGATGCGCGGAACGTCGCATTTCGCAACGACGGCAACGCGAGCTTCGCCGATGCGAATCGCGCCTGGGGTTTCGGTGACGACAAGGCGATCTCTCACGGAATCGCACTCGCTGACTTCGATGGCGACGGAGACCTCGACGTGCTTGTCACGCGCCTCGATGCGCCGCCAGCCGTCTACCGCAACGAGAGCGACGCATCGCGTGTCGCCGTGCAGTTGAAGGGCGCGAATCCCAACGGACGTGGTATCGGCGCGACCGTAACCGTCCGCGCGGCATCGCTGCCGCCGCAGACACGGGAGATGACAGCCGGCGGATACTATCTCTCCGGCAGCGACGCGGAGCTCGCGTTCGCAACGGGGCGCGACTCGCTCGTGACGATCGAAGTGAAGTGGCGGAGCGGTCGCGTGAGCACGTTGCGCAACGTGGCGCGCAACCGTGTGTACGAAGTCGACGAGTCGGTCACGAGCGCGCCACAGCCAGCGTTGGACTCGGAGCCGCCACTCTTCACGAGCGCCACCGCACTCCTCGGCGGGCATCTGCACGTGGACTCGCTCTACGACGACTACCGTCGCCAGCCGTTGCTGCCCAATCGCTTCAGTCAGCTCGGCCCTGGTGTCAGCTGGATCGACACCGATGGCGATGGGCGCGAGGATCTCGTCATTGGCGCTGGACACGGTGGCACGCTCGCCGTACTGCACAACAGCGGTTCGCGATTCACGGCGAGTCGAGCGCCGACGGCGAAATGGGATCTCACCACGATCCTTCCGGCGCCCGATGGCAAGGGAGGTACGACGCTGCTCGCCGGCCAGTCGAGCTACGAGTCGGCGTCGCCCACCGAAGCGTTGAGTGTCGCATCGGTCGTCGGCTTTCCGTTGCGCGGCGGAACGCCAGGAACGCCGACGCAATTCGCGTCGCCCGAGAGCGCGAGCGTGGGACCACTCGCGCTCGGCGATGTGGACGGCGATGGGCGTCTCGATGTCTTCGTCGGTGCGCGAGTGATTCCCGGCACGTGGCCCTTTCCTGCGCCGTCGCGAATTCTCCATCGCACGGCAGAAGGCGGCTTCGTTGCCGACACGATGAACGCAAAGGTGCTCGCGAAGCTCGGCCTTCTGTCGTCGGCGCTCTTCGCCGACATCGACGGCGATGGCTGGCCCGAGCTGATTGTCGCTGCCGAGTGGGGACCGGTGCGCGTGCTGCACAACGAACGAGGACGACTGCGCGATGTGACGCGCGAATGGGGTCTCGGCGAAACGACGAGCCGTTGGAACGGGCTCGCCGCCGGTGACTTCGATGGCGATGGACGCCTCGATCTCGTCGCGACGAGTTGGGGACTCAACATTCCGTGGACTGCATCGCGCGAGCGGCCATTCGAGCTCGTCATCGCCAACTTCGGGATGAGCGGAGCGGGGCTGCTCTTCGCCAGGCGCGACTCCGCATCTGGACGAGAGATGCCGCTCGAGTCGTTCTCTCGTATCGGCGCGCTGTTTCCAGCGGTGCGCGAGCGCATCGCATCGTTTTCCGCCTACTCGAAGAGCAGCATCGACGAGGTGGTGGGCTCGCCCGAGAAGGCCGTGGGTCGTGTAGGGGCAACGACCTTCGAGCACACGCTCTTCCTCAATCGCGGCGGACGCTTCGAGCCGCATGCGCTGCCGCGAGCGTCACAGATCGCGCCGGCGTTCGGTGTGGTTGTAGCGGACTTCAATGGCGATGGCCGCGAAGATCTATTCCTCGCGCAGAATTTTTCGCCTACCGCGATGGGCACCATGCGCTTCGACGGCGGTGCAGGCCAGCTATTGCTGGGAGACGGCCGTGGCGGATTCCGCGCACTCGGCGTGAACGAGTCGGGCATCGCCGTGCTTGGCGATGGACGCGGCGCCGCCGCTGCGGACTACGATGCGGACGGTCGTGTCGATCTCGCCGTCGCGCAGAATGGCGCGGAGACGACATTGTGGCACAACGACCGCGCTGCTCCCGGGCTGCGAGTGAAGGTCAACGGCGGTCCGAACAACCCGCTCGGCGTCGGTACTCAACTGCGAATCGTCGCAGGCGCGGTGCGTGGCCCGGTGCGCGAGGTGAGGGCGGGCGGCGGCTATTGGTCGATGGACGGCGCCGTGACTGTATTGGCGCTGCCGCCGAACGCGAGCGCACTCTGGGTGCGCTGGCCGCTCGGGCGCGAGGAGATCGTACCCATTGCGCAGGGACAGCGTGATGTGACTATCACTGCTAAGCCGTAGTTACTTCTTCTCCGCCACCGCCGATTCGATGGCGGCGCGAAAGGCCGCGACACTCTGAGCGCCGACGACCTTGCGTGCTCCGATGAAGAATGTCGGCACCGAGTCGACGCCGGCAGCCTTGTTTCGTTCGACGTCGGAGTTGATCAGCTTGAGGCCGCGCGCGTTTTCCGTGCAGGCGCGCAGCGTCGGCGCGTCGGCACCGGCGGCAATGGCCAACGAATCGAGATACGGTCTCGCGTCGGGTAGATCCTTCCAGTTGCTCTGCGTCTCGAAGATCTTGGCCGAAGTCTCCCAGAACTTTCCTTGCGCCGAGGCGCACGTTGCCGCGAGCGCCGTTGGTACGGCGTTCAAGTGAGCCGCCTGCGGCATGTTGAGAACTGCGAGTCGGATGCGACCGGTCGTCACGTAGTCGCTCTTGAGTATTGGAAGCACGTCGTCGTTCCATCGCTTGCATTGCGCGCATTGGTAGTCGCTCACGACCACAACCCACACCGGCGCTGCGCTGTCGCCGAGCACGCGACCGCGATCGGCGGCAAGGCTGAATGAATCGAGGCGAGTCGAAGCACGGCTGCGTTCGACGACCATGTCGCGGACCGACTTTGGGGGCGGCTGCGGGGTCGAGTTGTCGCACGCGAGCGCGGCGCCGAGGACGGCGAGAAGAAATGTGCGACTGAGCATGAGTGTGACGGAGTAAGGACGTGGGTGAGTCAGGGTTTCGGGCGCGTTGGGCCGGCGCGCGTCCAGATGACGATCACGCCGCAGCCGGCATTGCGTCCCGCAAACTCGCCAGGCACTTCGCTGGGTCCTGTGTAGACCTCGACACCCTCGAGGTCGCGAATCGGTGTGTTCGGTCCGAAGAAGTTGTCCGCGCGTTCGTCCACGATGTACTCCGGGGTACACCGCATGGGAGCCCTGACCATTCGAATCGTGCAGCCGCTTCCCCCGCCGCATTCCACGTTCACGCCTCGAAGACCGCGCATCGCATCCTGCAGCGTGGAGTATCCGCCTCGCTCCAGGTCCTCACGCCCAAGATACTGGCCTCGCCCGTTGAGGCGGCGCCGCTCGAAGTCGGCATATCGTGGTGCGGGCGGTCGCGCCGCAACCACCGCTTCGACTGGAAGATGCTGCGCCGTTGCGCGGCCGGTTGCCGTTGAGTCGAGCTCGATCACGCGCAGCATCGATTCGCCACTGGTAAGTGCGAGTACGACGACTTTGGTGGGGAAGCCTGCGACGCGCACCATGAGACGCAAGATGCCCGGTGTCACGTCGGCGATCTGGAAGTTCCCGAGGGAATCGGTGATCACGCGTCGGCCGACGCCGAGTTGGACGACATCAGCGTTGGATATGACGGAGCCCGACGTGTGATCGATGATGGTGCCGGCGAGGTGCGCGCGCTCCTTCTGCGCGATGGCGCGAGACCATGGCGCGACGACCAGAATCACCGAACAGAAGATCGGGCGCACATGGGACTTCATCGTGACGCTCCGGAACTCGCCCATGCAGAGGTGTGACTAAAGGGCGATGACGAAAGGTCAATTAGGCTTAGACACCAACAAATGCGATAGGGTTGCGGTCCCCGCCATTTGGACGTAGCATGGCGATCGGTAGCAAGAAACGTCCGGTTG
>JAQBPV010000062.1 GCA_028287345.1 Gemmatimonadota bacterium | reverse complement strand
GCGAGGCGCAGTACGAGGAGTTCCGATCGCTGTTCGCCGATGCGGTGCGGCTGCGGCTCACAGGTGGCAACGACACGTGGGCGCAGCTCTCCGGCGGGTTGGACTCGTCGTCGATCGTGTGCATGGCGCAGACGCTCGCTGCGTCGGGCCAAGTGCCGAAGGGTGTGAGTGGCACGATCACCTTTGCCGACACGATGGCTGCGTTGCACGAGACCGAGTACTCGGATGCGGTGTGCGAGCAGTACGGCGTGGCGAATGAGAAGCTGGTCGACTACTGGGCGTGGCAGGACGATGGCTTGGCGCCGCCGCTGACTGACCGGCCAGTGCCGCTCTATCCGTTCTATGCGCAGGTTCGGCGAATGCACGAGGTCGCGCGGCGTGCGGGGTGCCGGGTGATGCTCAGTGGCCACGGCTCCGACTTCTACTTGTCTGGGAATCTGTTCTTCTTCGCCGATCTCTTGGCGCGTGGGCAGGTGCTGACCGCGATGAGAGAGATGGTGCGCTGGTCGGTTGCGGGGAGAGTGTCGGTGTGGGGGATGGCCTTCGATAATGCGATGGTCCCGCTGCTTCCGGCTTTGGGCCGCAACGCGATGCAGCGTCAGTCATTGTGTGTTTCAGACTGGGTCGACCAAGGACTCTCGCGGCGTGCGGGCCTCCATCGGCAGTCCGTCATCGCTCGACAGCTCGATGCGCCGATCGGAAGGAAGTACGCCGGCGCGATTGCCTATGCCGTCGATGCGCTGGGCGGTGGCACCGACTCCGATGTCGTCAGCGACGCCGTGGAGGTGCGGTGCCCGTTCCTGTATCGGCCACTCGTCGAGTTCTCGCTCCGCCTTCCCCCTGTGATGCGGACACGCGCACACGCCCAGAAGTGGGTGCTGCGCCAGTCGATGCGTGGCCTGCTGCCGGAATGCGTGCGGACCCGCGCCGGCAAAGGGATTATCGGATCGCGGGTCGCGTGGTCATTCGAGCATGAGCAGGCTCAAGTCAAACGCCTGCTCAGTGATCCGTTACTCGCCGAGTTGGGCTGTATCGATGTCGATCGTTTGAATGGTGCCGTCAGCAGAGGACGGGATCGCGATGATACCGAAATCAGCATGCTGATGATCACCCTTTCGCTGGAGACGTGGCTTCGTGTGAGATCTGGCCGGTGGACGGCTCGAAAGTAGTACCTGAACACTGTTGGACCGTGAGCAATCTCGCTCGCACCGCCGGCAACGGCGGACAATCACTGGAGGTACCTATGGACAAGACGACGAAGATCTACTCTGCACCAACGCTGGCTGCGGTCGGCTCCGTGATCACGCGGACCTTGGGAAGCGTCGATGGGATCCGGCTGGAAGCTGATCCGATGGACCCGACCCCATTTGTCAAGCCGAACATCTAACAAGATCATCCGGACCGTCCACCGGCCGGATTTACTTCTACCACGTGGTCCTTGCCCGGCACCGACATCATCGTCGTGATGTGGTCGGTGCCGAGACGAGATATTTGTCGAACCATCCGATCGTGCGCTCCACGCCGTCCACCGAGTCGGTAAACCCCCACCAGCCGTGCCCTTCTCCTGCGTATTTGGCGTATTCCACCGTTTTTCCGAGGCGACGTAGGGCGACGAATGACTCGTCGCCTCGCGCGGGCTCCACGGCGATATCCGCGTCGCCGTGGATGAGGAGAATGGGCGTCTCTACTCTGTCGAACTGGTAGAATGGAGAGTTGTCGATGTATCGCGTGAGATTATCCCATGGTGATACTCCCATACGCTGTTGGCCCAGCTCGATGTTGCTCGTTCCTGCGGCGCCACCGCGCAGCAGCATTCCGTATTTGCTGATTAGGTTCGAGAAGCCTGCCATAGAGACGGCAGCCTTGAACCGGTGCGTCTGGGTCACCAGCGCGAGCGTCGTGTAGCCCCCGTAGCTCGAACCCATGACCCCCAGCCGATCAGGGTCCGCGATTCCTAGATCTATGAGCTTGTTCACTCCCGGTAGGATGACCTTCTCGACGTCCGCCATTGGCGTCCCGACGTTGAGTGGCATGTCAGGGATCAGGACGGCATACCCACGCGTGGCAAACAGCTGACGCAGATCCTGTCCCACCCCATAGCCGCCGAACCAGAAAAGCTCCCTCGATGGATAGTCGCCGCCGTAGACCCTCACCACGAGGGGATACTTCCGCCCTTCCACGTATCCAGCGGGGAGCACGATCACCCCATGGACCACCACACCATCGTCCGTGCGCCACTCGACCAGGCGACTGGCGCCGTATGTGTAGCCATCGAGCTTCGGATTGAGATGTGTCAACCGCCGTGGGTGAGCAACGCTGTCCGGTCCTCGCGCGACCCACAGTTCCTCGGGAACCTGCGCCCCCTCGGCCATCCGGATGAGAGTATTGCCGACCACGTCCATTCCATGCACACTGTTCAGGTAGTTTCGGTCCTCTTCGACAACGAGGCTGGTGCTGCCTGAGACAAGGTCGACCTGTGCAATTCCGGCCTTTCTGGTCGCCGTTTCCTGCACGCGAAGGTAGATGGCCTTGCCATCACCATGGGTCCACAGCGTTCCAGCTCCCACGCGGCCAACGATCTGCAACATCGTGTGACCTTGCAGCGTCGCGACCATACCGAGCGGATCACCGGCAGCCGACGCCCGCCAGAGGGTGTCTCCACCCAGCAGATAGAGCCACTTACCTGTCGCATCCCAGGCAGGCGCATCGAATGCCCTGGCTAGCGGCGGATGCGAGCCTGGAGTCACGTTCCGCGATGGACCGCCCGTGACTGCCACCACGAAGCAGTCCCCTCGCGGATGTGATCCGGCGACCGCGGACGTGCCGATCGCGTTGGTATAGGCCAACTGCGATCCGTCCGGAGACCAACTGACCGATAGTCCGTATGGCTGTGGAATGTCGCTGGCGAGTATTCGGGGCTTCCCGTCGTCCAGGGAGACGACTCCGAGGTTGAAGATCTGCTGCACAGACGAGTGGTTGTTCACCCGCTCCGTATAGGCTATCGCGGTTCCCTGCGGAGAGAGCCAGTACCCGTTGGTCTTGATATTGTGAACCATTCGTCGGACCGCCCCGCTCTTCACGTCGATGAGGGCGAGGTCTCCACTATAGGCGCTGTATTGCAGTGCGGTCTCTGTGGAGTCTCGCCCAGCAACGGCGGAGCGATACACGCGCACATTCGGCGTCGCGGTGCCGACTGCTGCTGACAATTCCGGGCGAACTCGGTCCAGCACCTGCTCGAGACTGACGCCCTCCGGAAGCACCTTGGCCAGTAGTTGCTTCCCACTGGGGTGCCATAGGATCTGCTCGAACTCAAAGAACGGTCGCGCGACAACCTCCGACAGTCGGCGTACGCGGCCGGTCACCGCATCCCACATCCAGATGCGTATCGCGCCGTCTCGGTCGGAGTAGAATGCCAGCGATCGGCCGTCCGGCGACCACGCACCCCCCCAGCTCGCACCGGCCCCTCTCGTGATGTTCCGCGCCTCTCCGGTCTCTAGACTGGACACCCAGACGTCGGAGGTGGCGACCGTCATCACGACACCTGTCGGTGTGATGATCGCGTAGTCGTTACCCAGCGCGCCATATATAGGTTGCCGTCGCGGATCGATCACCGAATACGTCACCCACTTCGCATCGGGTGAGAGCCGAATGGGCAAGCTCAAGGCAAATTTTTTCGCCCCCACTGCATCTACAGCCGGAAGTGGGCGCACTTGAGCATCGGACTGTGCCCGTGACGAAATGGCCGTCACACCCAGGAGTGTCGTGGCGAGCAGGAAGCTCGCGATCGTAGACGTTGATTTACGGCGCACGGTCGAGACATCCATGGAAGTTGGGGTTGCTGCGCTGCGCGAACTCGGGGGCGAAGTTCACGTCGGAGCCATAGGTCGCTCCACCCTTGTATGGGCCGGTCGGAAAGACGGCGTCTTGCGCTCTCCCGTACTGTCGCACGAGTCGGCGCAGGTCGCCTTGCCGATGCCCGGTCAGGAAGAGCCAGAACGCCCGCTCACGGAACAGTTGATCCACCCGCCCCGCGTCGTTGCTCTGGAGCAAGAGCGCCGGCAGCCCGGTCGCGTTCGCCCGTAGCGTGTTCAGGTTGGCGAGCGCATCGGTGGCGCTCCCACCCCCAAACGACGCCTCCGCTTCGATCAACCGCGCCTCCACCCCGCTGGCGAGCACGATCGGCGACGCGAGACTGCTGTACGGCGTGAAGGCATAGAGATCGGTCACTCCGTCGGCACCCTTCCCGAGTAATTGCGTCGGGACGCGCGGGTCGCTCGCCGTGCGGAAGTTCAGCCCGTTGAGCCCCTCGCGATCGGCTACCGTCGACCGCTTGCTGTTGTTGATCGCGTCGAACACCGCGTTCGGTTGGACGCTCGCCGAATTTTCCGTGCGGTACACGTACGTCGTCGGCACCGTAGCAACCGCCGCACGCGCCGCGGGAAGCTGTCCAAGCTGTAGATAGGCCCGCCCGCGTCCGACTCGCGCAAGGTTGCCGATCCGAGCGCTGTCGACCGCATAGACGAGCGCCGAGTCGAAGTCGGCGATCGCCCGGGCGTACATCTGCGCGGTGGTGAGCGGCTGCCCCGGCACATCCTGGCCGTCCTGAATCGCGCCGAGCGGCACGCCGGAGCAGACCTGCTCGGCGAACGACAGCTCGATGTAGCCCATCAGCGAGAAGAGCTGGCCAATCCGCGACGCGGGTTTCGGCGCGACCCGCTCCAACACGCCGATTGCCTGGAGAATGTTGCCCCGCGCTGCATGCATCGCGGTGTAGGGGTACGCTCCCACGACGGCGGGGTCGGGCAACAGACGCTTGTCTGGAGCGCTTCCCGCTGCGGCGGCCGAGAGGAGCTCGTCGCTCAGCTCACCGGTCGAGACGACCGTCTGCGTGAGCGCCGTCGTCGCCCGGCTCACCGCACCCGCCCACAGCGCGAGGGCTCCCGTCGGATTCTCCAGCGCAGCCGGCTGCACGACGTCCGGAGCGCTCACGTCTGTAAGCGTAGAGCAGCCCGTCAGTTGGAGGGAAGCAGCTCCGGTAAGAATCCATCGGGCACCCCATGTGCGGGCTCGTTCCGCGCGCGATGAAGCTCGATCGTGTTGCTGTCTCATTCGGTGCGATCCTCGAGGAGGCGGTGATGTCTGCTTGACGACGTCTGCACTGATCGCACTCACAGCCCCAGGTTCACTCGCAGAATCCAATACCTGGCTTGCGGCGGCGTCGGATTGTCCGAGTATCCCTCCACCCCGGCCGCACCGGGCCGCTGATTGATCTCGGGATCGACCCCGCTGTATCGCGTGAACAGCTTGAGGTTTCTTCCTGAGAGAGTGACACTCGTCGCTCTCACGCCCGCTCTGGTGAGTAGGCCATCCGGCAGCGAGTAGGTGACGGCGAGCTCACGCCACCGCACGAATGCGCCATCTTCGATGTAGCCAACCGTGGAGAACGTCTGCAGTAGCGCGAGTGCGTTCGCCTGCTCCGACAGTGGAGCGCTCGGATCATTGGCCGCTCGACAGTTCATCACTCCGAAGAAGCAGCGATTCAGCTCGGTGAAGTTTTCGATCTTGTGCCCGCCCCGGTAGTCGAATTGCGTCGAGATGCGGAGCCGCTTCTGGAAGAGCGTTACGGCGCTCGTCGCCGCGAGCTGACGCGTCGGGATCACGGTCCCCATGAACACCGTCGTATCGCCGATCTTGATCTCGCTCGCCTCCAGGATCCCGTTCCCGTTCGCATCGGCGTACGAGAGAATTGGACGCTGGAATCGGCTGAATAGCGGATAGCCCACCCGGATATCGGTGCCGACCGACGTGACGAAGGATCCCAGGCTCAGCACCTTGTTGGTGTTCACGGAGCCATTGAGACCGACGTCCCAACTGAACGACCGGTTGTCGACGAGACCGACCGAGAGCGTCCCCTCTACGCCGCGGTTGCGCACCGACCCGATGTTCTCCAGGCGGGACGCAATCCCGACGTCGGTTCCCAGCGTTCGGTTCACGAGCGCGTCGGTGCTGGTGCGGCTGTAATACGTTGCCTCGAGGCGAACTCGGCTCTCGAACAGCTCGACGTCGGCGCCGGTCTCCAGCTCGGACTGCCGCTCCGGCTTGAGGTTCGGATTGCCGATCGCGCTGAGCGCCGCGCCGGTCACGTTCGTCCCGTCGACGAACGCGCTGAAGAGCTGCTGAAGCGCGAGCGCCGCCGTCGACGGCGGCTCCACACCCGACGCCCCATAGGCGATGCGAAGCCGCAGCGCGCTGCTGTTCGGCAGCGGCGTCCACGACGCGCTCGCCTTGGGATAGACGACTGTGCGAAAGTTGCGGCCGAAGCTGCTCCCGCCGTCCGCCCTGAGTGCGCCGGTGAGAAAGAGCCGGTCCCGATAGCTGAACATCTGCTCCACATAGCTGCCGGCCACGACCGATTCGATCGTCTGCTCCGCCCCACTCACCACTGCGGCGCCGGTCACAGTCTCCGAGCCCGGCGGAAGATTGGTCCCTGTCGCCGTCGTGACCTGCTGCCCCTGCCGGTTGTACTGCACCCCCACCGACGTGCGAGAGGTCAGAGTGTTCGTGAGATTGAAGAGCGCCGACGTGCCGGCGTCGGCCGTGAAGAGGTGCGCGTCGGACCGGCTGTCGAGCCGGCGCCCATTCCGGTTCGTCCCCAGCGGCCCCTCTCCTCGGCGCTGCAACGCGTCGAGGAATGTGCTCGAGAAGTCTCCGCCGACCGTCGCGCGCGTGCTCAGCCAGGACCTCGCTTGCCAGGTAGATGACAGGCTCGTGATGTAGTGCGTCACGTCCTCCGTGTTTCGCAGGCCAAACGCTTCGCCTGGCCGGAGGCTGAGCCACCCATCTTGTGCCGTCCGATAGCCCTGCCCAAACTCGCCCTCGCCGAACAGCGTGGTGCTTGGAATGCGGATGTCGCTCGACAGGATCCCGGTCGAGAGCGTGACGTTCGCCGTCGTCCCGAGCGCCGCGGACACATTCCCCCGCATGCTGATCTTCTGCAGCGCGTTCGGCCGCAACTGCTCGTCCGGGAGTGCCGCCCCGCCCCGCTCCGTGCTCACACGCTGCGCTTCCAGATTCGGCATCCGTAGATACCCGGTCTCCCCCTCGAACTCGCCCGCGAGGAAGTAGGTGAACTGCGACACGCCGCCACTCGTCTGCAGCCCGTAGAGTTGGCGGTTCCCCGTCCCGATCGGCGTGGTCGCCGCATTGTTGAACGGGCTGAAGTGCGTCAGGCTGTCGATCGCGCACGTCCCGGCCGCAGCCGCGGTGAGCACGCACTGCTGCACCGCACCCGTTTTCGCGTTGTGGCCCCAACTGTAGTAGTTGTCGGGAAAGCGCGATGGCTGCTGGATCACTCCGCTCTCCACGTGCGCATCCCATGATGCCTTCCCCGCGTGGCCGCGCTTCGTCTTCACGAGAATCACGCCGTTCGCCGCATCGGTTCCGTAAAGCGTCGCCGCAGAAGGACCCTTCACTATCTCGATCGACTCGATCTCGTCCGGGTTGAGATCGTTGAAGTGACCCGCATCCTGCCCGTATCCCACCACGGCACCGGTGCTGTTGTTCGCCCGCACGCCGTCCACATAGAGCAGGGGATCGTTGCTCACGGCCGCCGAGTTGATCCCGCGAATACGGATGCGCGGCGCGCTTCCGGTAAGCCCGCTGTTCAGCACGACCTGCGCGCCGGACACGCGCGCATTGATCACGTCGGACAGGCTCGTCACCGGCGCCCCGCGCACTACGCTGTCCGCGTTGATCGTCCCGATCGCATTCCCCACCTCCACTCGGCGCTGCCCTCCGGTCACGGTCGTCACGACCTCGCCCAGCCGCGAGGGCACGACGGCGAGCACGAAGTCGAGCGTTGTGCTCTCTCCCTCCAGCACTACGACCGGACGCTCCACGGGCCCATAGCCGATCCGCCGCACGCTCACGGCGTGCGTCCCCCTCGCCACGTCGGCGATGCGATACTGCCCCGCCTCGTTCGTGGTCGCCCGCCGAGATCCCGGCTCGAGCAGCACGAGCGCCTTGTCCACCGGCGATCCGCTCGCCGATTCGGTCACTCGACCCGTGAGCACGCCCAGCTTAGCCGGCTCGACACTCTCCACCGGCTGCGCGCGCACCGGGCGCCTCATCAGCACGAACTGCCCCGATGCCGTCTCGTGCACCTCCGCGTCCGTCCCCTCGAGTAGCGCATCGAGCGCCGCTCTCGCCGACACGGCACGCACGGTGAGCGACACGCGCCGCTCCAGCGGCAGGGTGCCGCTCGCATACGCCAGCGAGATCCCGCCCTGCGCCTCTACCGCCTTCAACGCGTCGTGCAACGGCACGTCGCGCAGATCGAGCGTCACGAGGTGCGATACGACGGAGGACTGTTGGCTCTCCGCCCCTTCGCGTGAGCTTCTGTTTTGCGCGGCGAGTGGCGCGGCGAGCGAGAATAGCACGATCGCTGCCGCACACACGCATCGCGGTCCAGCCGCGGCATGCTTCACAGACATCTCCGTTCGGTATGAGGTCGCCTGCGACGATCGAGTCGCCGCGAGCAATGGCGGGCGGGTCGAGCCTTCTAACGGCCGCGCTCTCGGGGTCGCATCACGATCGCGTCGCCGCGCTGCTCGACCCGGAAGTCGAAGGTCTGCGCGATCACCGCGAGGACGTCAGGTAATGATTCGTTCGCGAACGACGCCGTCAGCCGCTGCGACGCGTGTGCCGTGTCGGCGATCCGCACGTCGACGCCATACCATCGCTCGAGCTGCGCGGCCACCTCGTCCAACGGCGTCTCGTCGAACACGAGTCGCCCCTTCACCCAGCCGAGATAGGCGTCCACGTTCACGCGCTCCACGTGCGCAACGGTGCGCCCCTTGGCCAGGCGGCCGAGCTGGCCCTGCGTGAGAACCGCCCCCTTCTCCGCCGATGTCGCCGCCCCGAACGCCACGGCCCCCTCGGCCACCACCACCTGGACGAGCGAGTCTCCCGCGAACGCGCGGACGCCGAACGCCGTGCCGACGTCCTCCGCCGTCGCGTCGCCGGCGTGCACACGGAAGGGATGCGCCGAGTCGTGCACGACGTCGAAGTAGCCCTCGCCCGTGAGGTACACGTCACGCGTTCGTCCGCTGAACGCGGCTGGATACCGCAGCGTGCTCGCGGCGCCCAACACGACGCGCGTGCCATCTTGCAGACGAACGGTGTCCCGCTGTCCTCGGCCCGTCGTCGCCACCTGCTCGATGGAGACCGGGGCCCCCGGCGCCTTCATCGGCCCAAGCGTGCGCCACACGAGCACACCGCCCACGGCCAGCAGCAGCGAGGCGGCCGCTGCGAAGGCGCGGCCGCTGTTGCGGTGCGGCGTCCGCTGCCGAATTCCATGCGACACGACGATCCGCGGGATGTCCGAGGCGACTGGTACACGCGCGAGGACGTTGTCCGCCGCCTGCATCGCCGCGTCGAGGATCCCTCGATGCCGCTCGTCCGCCGCGAGCCAGGCCTCGACACGCGTCCGCTCGTCCGCGGTGCATTCCTTTCCGAGATAGCGGAACAGCAGATCCCAATCGACGTCGTTCATTGGCGCTGGTGACAGGACGAGTGGCCCGCTCGCGGAGCCATTTCGATGACGGCGCGTTGCATGATGCGCCCGTGTTCTCCTGTAACAGCGCCGACCGCCTCGACTACGTACTCACCGCTTCGATTCGCGCGCAGATCGCGCGTGCGGCAGCGCGTTAGACCGTCGGTGGAACGCCTGGCATGCCCGGCAAGAGCGCCGGAAGCTGCTCGCGCAGCGCCTTCGTCGCGCGCGCAATGTGGACCTCCACCGTCCGAGGCGAGATCGAGAGCCGTTCGGCGATCTCTCGCGTCGTGAGCTGGTGGCGGAGTCGCAGCGCGGCGACTTCGCGCTGGCGCGGCGGCATGGCGTTCAGCACGCGCTCGATGGCCCGCACGATCTCATCCGCATCGACCTGCATCTCCCCTTCCGGGGGCAGCGCCGGCTCGTCGCCGGTGATACCGCGTGGATAGTTCATGCGTCGAGCCTCCTCGCGTTGTTCGTGCTTGATGTGATTGAGCGCCTGCGAGCGCGTAGTCGCATACAGATAGGCCCGGGTGTTCGGGCCGACCTCCACCCGGTCCCACGCGCGCCAGAGGCGAACGAACACGTCCTGGACGACGTCCTCCGCCACGTCGCGCGAGTGGACGATGCGACGCGCATAGCGGCGCAGCGCCTCCGCGTGCGCGTCGAACAGCCTCCGGAAGGTCTGCGGTTCGCC
Source organism: Gemmatimonadota bacterium (assembly GCA_028287345.1). Classification (GTDB taxonomy): domain Bacteria; phylum Gemmatimonadota; class Gemmatimonadetes; order Gemmatimonadales; family Gemmatimonadaceae; genus AG11. The sequence goes on along the minus strand of JAQBPV010000062.1, from coordinate 221 downwards.
ACTCGGCGTGTCAGACACGCGCGACACGCTCCAGAGCAGCCCGGTCGACCAGCCATCGCCCTTCCCGTGTCGGTGCCAGCGTAAATGGTGGCATTATATAGACATCCATCATATGTGCTGTAGAGATGCACACGGCGGCTTGTCACCGTTCGTGGGCGATGACCACCATTCAAAAAAAGCTTGGACGCGCTGTCCGCCGCCTTCGCTTACAGGCCGACTAT
>JAQBPV010000059.1 GCA_028287345.1 Gemmatimonadota bacterium | reverse complement strand
TCGATGCCGCCATAGGCGAGAATCGCATCGGCGAGCGCGCGGCGGATCGCCATGCGGTCCGTCATGTCGGCGCCGAGGCCGATCGCCTGGCCAGCGGCCGAGATGCCCGTGCCCGCGACGCCGATGCCCATGCCGACTTTCTTCTGGACGTCGCCGGCAGCAGAGACTGCGTTGTCGATGTCGCGATCCACCGCGACGACACTCGCTCCCTCACCAACGAGATGCGCGATCAGGCTCCGACCGATGCCGCTGCCTGCGCCGACGACGACCACGATCTGCCGATCGAGTGGCTTCTCCGCCGGCATCCGCTTGAGCTTTGCCTCCTCGAGCAGCCAGTACTCGATGTCGAATGCCTCCTGGCGGTCGAGCGCCGTGTAGCTGCTCACGCGCTCTGCTCCCCGCATCACACCGATTGCCGCGTTGTAGAACTCCGCCGTTACCCGGCTCTCCGACTTGGACTTTCCGAACGCGATCAGGCCAACGCCCGGCACGAGAATGACGCTCGGCGACGACACGCGAATGGCCGGCGAGTCGTCGTGCTTGCACTGGTCGTAGTACGACGCGTAGTCGGTGCGATACTGCGAGAGTCCCTTCTCGAGCACTTGCTTCAGAGACGCGACGTCGCCGCCACTCGGATTCCAGTCGGCGTACAGCGGCTTGATCTTCGTGCGCAGAAAGTGGTCCGGGCAACTCGTGCCCAATTCGGCGAGACGCGGTGCGTCCTTGGAGTTCACGTACTCCAGCACTTCGTCGCGCATTTCGACGGTGGCGATCTGCCGCTTTTCCCCACTCACCTTGCCGCGCAGCCAGGGCAGCAGCTCGACGAGGACTCGCTCGCGCTCGGCAGCTGGCAGCGACTTTACCCGAGCGCCGCCGAAGTCCTCCTTGCCGCCACGTGCGTCGAGGAACTCCTGCGCGCGACGAATGAGGTCGAGCGTGAGGTCGTAGCACTCCTTGTCGTCATTCGCCCAGTTGATCAGGCCATGCTGGCCGAGGATGGCGCCCTTTGCGTTGGGATGCTCGCGGCAGACGCGCTCGAGCTCGAGCCCGAGCTCGAAGCCCGGGCGCTGCCAATTGGTCCAGATCACGTCGTCGCCGTAAACCTCCTTGGTCAACGCCGGTCCGTCCTTCGCGGTCGCGAGTGCGATGACTGCAACCGGATGCATGTGGTCGACGTGCGCGAACGGGATGTACGCGTGCAGTGGCGTGTCGATGCTCGCCGCGGTCGGATTGCGATCGAACGTCGTGTACGGATACATGCCCACCATCGCGTCCTCGGCTGGCGTCTTCGGTCCGCGCTTCTCGTACTTCTCATAGAGAGTGCGGAGATTGAGCACCTGATCGAGGTAGAGCGACGCGAAGTTCGCCTTCGTCGCCGTGCGAAGGTCGCCGCCCGAACCCTTCACCCAGAGCACACGTGTCTGCTCGCCGGTGAGTGGGTCCTTCACGTCGATCTTGGATGATGTGTTGCCGCCGCCCGTGTTGGTGATGCGCGCGTCGGCCCCGAGGATATTGGAGCGGTAGATGAGCCGCTGCACCGGATCCATCTTGTCCGCGAGCGCGTCGTCCCAGCGACTGCGCAGATAGTCGTTCGCCGAGCCGCTGCGAGCCTCGGATTTGGTCTGTTCGGGAGCGGTGAAGAGCGGCATGGTTGTCATCACGTCTGAAGCAGGAGTCAAAGTGCGAGTGACGCCGCGCTCGATGAGAGCGCGCCGGTTCGCGGGGTGAATTCCCTGATGCGGGTGGAGCTGCGCGCCGCTTCGCGTACGGATACTCCGGGCGGCAGGTCGCCTAACGTCCTCGCCTGAACCAACAGGTTGCCAAGAACCGTCGCCTCTTCCGGGCCCGCGAGTATGCGGCGTCCGGAGCGGAGCGCGGTGAGTTGATTGAGGAGGTCGTTCATCGCGCCTCCTCCTACAATGTGTACGTCGTCGATCACGGTTCCGGTCAACGACGACAATTCGTCGAGCGCGTCGGCGTGACTCGCGGCGAGGCTCTCGAGAATCAATCGCGCTGTCTCGCCGACGGTCGAGGGAAGTGGAATGCCGCTTTGCCCACACGCCGCGGCCAACTTCCCGATCATCCCGCCGCGCTCGGCGAATGGTGCTGCATTGAGATCGACGACGGCTCCCATCGACAGGGCGGTCTCCGCGGCTTGCATCAGCTCGTCGTGCGAGAGCGTCGTGTGCTGCGCCGCCCACTCGCGACGACATTCCTCGAGCACCCACATTCCAGCGCGATTGCTGAGAAAGCGCACGCTGCCGTCGAGACCAGCTTCGTTGGTGAATCCCGCCTCGCGCGCGTCGCGCGTGAGCACCGCGGCGTCCAACTCGGCACCGACGAGCGACCAAGTACCTGAACTGATGAAGGCCCAGTGGCGGCCGGGGCTCGCGGGAACCGCGGCTACCGCGGCGGCCGTATCATGCGCACATGTCGCGAGAATGACCGGCTGCTCGCGGACACCATCGTGAAGCAGCGCGGGCAGCATTGGGCCGAGGACGCTGCCGCAGCGCACGATGGGCGGCCAGCGCTTTTCGTCGTCACCCGCCGCAGCGATCAAACTCGATGCCCATTCGCCCGAGCGTGCGTCGACGAGTTGCGTGGTGCTCGCCATCGTGGCTTCGGCGACCTTTATGCCGGAGAGGCGATAGAGGAAATACTCGGCAATGAGCAGGCGCGTCGCCGTAGCGCGAACGACGTCGGGCTCGTCCTCGATGTCAGCGATGACCTGCGGCAGCGTATTGAACGGAAGAAACTGGATGCCCGTGCGATCGTAGAGGGCATCGGCTCCGCCGGCGACGCGGATTGCCGTGTCGAGACGACCGGCCGTACGACGATCACGATAGCAGTACGGATTCCTCAGCGCGTTCCCATCGGCGTCGAGCGGGACATAGTCCACCGCCCACGAGTCGACGGAGATGGAGCGGAGCTCTTTCGTAGCGGAGAAGGCCTTCGTCAACGCCGTGCGCATGTCCGACCACAGCGCCTCGACATCCCAGTAGAGATGATCGTTCTCCTCGAGGATCGGCGTGTGGAAGCGATGGATCTCATCCATGCGCATCACGGAACCATCGAGCGTGCCGAGCACCGCACGGCCGCTCGACGCGCCGAGATCGAATGCGAGATAGCTCCCCGCGCCACGCTGCTTCACGACCGCTCGGCTGTCTTCTGCGCGCGATAACCCGACGCGCGGAACGCGACGACGGGATCGAGCGCGCCACCCCGCCGGCGACGCGCTTCTGCGACGAGAGGACGAACGTCGGTTTCGTACGCGCGCTTGAGCGTGCGCTCCGCCATGATCACGTCGCCCGACGCCTGATGTTCGGCGAGCGTCTTCACGTCGACGAGGCACGCCTTCGCGTACGCCTGCTGCAGCTGATCGACCGTCTGCA